>DASYOE010000194.1:0-2698 GCA_036008105.1 Candidatus Lustribacter sp.
ACGAGGCCCACGACGGCCTTCGTTTCAACCGTGCCTTCATCGGGGATCACCGCGCCGAAGGCGATGGCGGCCAGCGTCGATTTGCCCGCGCCGTTTTCACCGACCAGCGCGTGAATCTCGCCGGCGCACAGCTCGAGATCGACGCCGTCGACGGCTTGGACCGTGCCGAAGCGTTTGCGAATCCCGCGCAGCCGGAGAACCGGTTCGCTCACAGCTTCACCGGTTTGAACGTGGCCAATTGTTCGCGCGTCGTGGGCGGCACGATCTTGCCGGCGATGATCGCGCTGCGCAGCACGTCGAGTTCGTGAAACTGCGCCGGCGTCAGCGCGTTGCGCGTATACTTGAAGTCGGTCAGTCCAATCGCGCCGTCTTTGAGGCCCAGCTCGATGTGTCCGTGCGGCACCTTGCCGGTGGCGGCGATCCGCGAGATCGTCAACACGCCGATGTCGACCCGCTTCACCATGCTGGTGAGAATCTTGCCGGGAACGAGCGCGTCCTGATTCACGTCGACGCCGATCGCGTACGCGCCGGGATGATCCTTGATCTGCTCGATCGTGCCGAGCCCGGCTTTCCCCGCCGCGATGTAAATCACGTCGGCATTTTGCGAAAGCAGCACGCCGCCGATTTCCTTGCCGGCGGCGACGTCGTCGAACGAGCCGACGTACTTCACCAGCACGTTGATGGTCGGATCGATCTGGTGCGCGCCGGCGATGTACCCGGCCTCGAACTTGCGCAGCAGCGGAATGTCGACGCCGCCGACAAACGCGATCGTCTTCGTTTTGGTGGCGAACGCCGCCGCCACACCGGCCAGAAACGAGCCTTGCTCTTCGCGAAACGTGATCGACGCGACGTTGGGCTCGTCGACCACCGCATCGATGATGGCGAAGTTGCGCGTCGGAAAGCGGCTGGCCACTTCATCGACGTCGCGCGCCATCAGGAAGCCGACTGCGAAGATCTCGTCGTACTCTTTGTTCGCGAGCACGGTGAGATTCGGTTGGTAGTCGGCCGCCGAACGCGACTGCAGCACCGCGGTTTCGGCGTGCAGCAGTTTCTTCGCGTCGAGCAGCCCGCGATACGCGCCATCATTGAACGACTGGTCGCCGAGTCCGCCCGTGTCGGTAACCATCGCCAGCCGCAGGTTCCCGCCCTGGGTAATCCCTTTCGGATGGCTGCAGCCGGCGGCCACGACGCCGAGCAGCGCCGTGCTACCGAGCACGAACGAGCGGCGCGGAATCACCCAGCCCTTCTACGCGCTCCGTGCGGGTTGGCCTTTCGCCTTTCGCGAAGCGCGAAAGCGATGGATGTGCTCGATTTGCAGAGCGGTGCGCCGCCCCGTTGGAACGTCGCGGTGGACGGGATCATCTGGTTGCCACGGCTGGCCGCGAAGGTGCGCGCGCGCGACGCCGGGACGCTCGGCACGTATCTGCTCGGGCAAAGCCCGATCGACGACGAGTTTCTCAAGACCGTGCAGTTGCGCTACGCCGATTTCATCGAGCTGGTGCGCAACGCGCCCGACGATGCCGCGGTGTTGGCCGCGATCGGGGCCGCGTCGCCCGGCGCAATCGAACGCCTGCGCTTGTGGTCGCTCGAGATGCCCGTCCGCCGGCGCCTGTTCATGCAATTGCTCGATCTCGACGACGGCTACGTGCGTCCGGGCTGGATGAGCATTCCGGTCGCCGTGGTCAACGCACTTGTATTAGTGCCGTTGGTCGCGCTGCTGCGTCAGATGCGACCGCTGAAAGCATGACCGACCCCGACGTCGCGCGGCGCATTCGCCGCCGCCTACCGAGCCGCGCCGAACGCCGCGTCACCTTCGCGCTGAAAGTGCTCGCACTGATCGGCGTCGCGATCTACCTGCTGGGCGACGTCCTGCAATTCTTCGGTGCGATTCGCACGACCGGTTTGCTCGTCGTGGCCGCGCTGTTCACGGCCTACCTCATCTATCCGCTGGTGCGGCGTCTCAACGTGCACATGCCGATGGTTGCGTCGATCGTCGTCGTCTACGCGTTCGTCGCGTTGATCGGCGCGTTTGCCATCACGCTCATCGCGCCGCCGGTCGCGAGCGACGTGAACGGCTTCGTGCACGCCGTTCCGGGTCTGCTGCAGCAGTTCCAGCAAGAAATGATCAGCCCGACCAACGGGCTGGTGGCGAGAATCCCGGAAGGCGACCGGCTCTACATCGCCGCCCTTCCGACGCAACTCGACAGCCTCGCGCAGCGCTACGGCCTGAATACGCTGCAGAAATCGCTGCCGGCGATTCTTTCGGCGGCGTCGCTCTTCGCGGCGCTGGTGATCGTGCCGGTGCTCGCCGCGTATATGTTGCTCGACGCAGCGAACGTGCGCCGCCAACTGCTCGGCCTCTTCCCGGCCCGGCGCCGCGCCAAGGTCGCCACGGTCATCGACGAACTCGACAAGGTCATCGGCGGCTTCATCCGCGGCCAGCTGATCGACGGCGCGATCGTCGGCTTGATGATCTTCATCATGCTCATCGCAACGCACGTGCCGTACGCGCTGCTCATCGGGATCGCCGCCGGTATTCTGAATTTCATCCCGTACGCCGGCGCCGTGATCGGGTTCTTCCCGTCGGTGCTCTTAGCGCTGGCCTACAACGGCCCGGGCAACGCGCTCCTCGTGGCGATCCTGTTTTCGGTGATCCAGCAGATCGACGGAAACTTCGTCGCGCCGCGCGTGCTCAAGG
>DASYOE010000195.1:0-10138 GCA_036008105.1 Candidatus Lustribacter sp.
GGCGCCGCCGCCGCCATCTGCCCGCACTGCGCCGCGGCCTTCACCGGGCACACGGAAATCGCGCAAGCGGAGCTCAACGCCGCGAGCGGAAACCTGCCGCCGCCGCCCGGCCGCGGCCTCAAGGTGCCGTCGATCGCGTACGACTTCAACGCCGACTTCATCACGATGCCGGACGGGATGTATCTTGGTGAATGCAGCGGGGTCGCGGTGAACTCGAAGGGCCACGTGTTCGTGCTCTCGCGCGGAAACACGAACGGGCCGGCGTACGGTGCGGCCGCGACGCAACTGCTCGAGTTCGACGCGAACGGCCATCTCGTGCGCGAGATCGGCCAGCATCTGTACGCGTGGTCGTTCGCGCACACGGTGAAGATCGATCGGCACGACAACATCTGGGTCACCGACAAGGGCTCGGACATGATCGTGAAGTTCAATCCCGCCGGCCGCGTCGTGATGGTCTTCGGGCGCAAACAGGAAGCCTCCGACGAGGGCAACGGGCCGCGGCCGCATCCGAATCCGCCGCTGCCGCCCGTTGACGGTCAGTTCCGGCAAGTCACCGACGTGGCGTGGGACACCGACGACAACACGTATATCAGCGACGGATACATCAATTCGCGCGTTGCGAAAGCCGACAAAGATGGCGTGTGGCTGTCATCGGTGGGGACGCCGGGCAGCGGGCCGCTGCAATTCAACACGCCGCACTCGATCGCCGTCGACGCGCAAAACCGCGTCTACGTTGCGGACCGCGGCAACCGCCGCATCCAAGTCCTCGACCGCAACGGAGCGCTGCTGCGCGAGATCCGCATCAACGTCGATTATTCGCCCGACGCGCGACCGCCGATCGGCAACATGCCCACGGGCGCCGCGCTCGGCGGGACGACCGGTCCCGGCGCGCCGTGGTGCCTCGCGATTACGCCGCCGCCGAATCAGGTGCTCTACGTGGCGGACGCGTTTCCGGGCCGCATCTACAAGTTAGCTCTCGACGGTACGGTGATGGGCGTGCTCGGCCGCGGCGGGAAGCAACCGGGACAGTTCGGCTGGATCCACGAGATGGCCGCGCCGGCGGAGAACACCCTGTTCGTGGCCGAAATCCTGAACTGGCGCGTGCAGAAGCTCACGCTGCACGCGTAGCTCTTAGCCCGCGCAGTGCAGCGGGTGCGCCGAGTGGTGGACGTTGCAGCCGAGCGTGACGCGGGTACCCTGACCGGGGATGCTGCGGACGCTCAAGACGTCGGCAAAGCGGCGCATGATACCCAAGCCGCGCCCGCGCTCGGCGAACGTGTCGGAGAGACCCTCCGGCCCGCCGCGCTCGGCGGGTTGGAAGCCGACCCCACGGTCGCTTACCGAAGCGAAGAGACGGTCGTCGAGCACCCACACGACGATGGTGATCGGTTCCGCGGTGTGGGAGTGCTCGATGGCGTTGGCGAGCGCCTCGCCGAGCGCGGTGACGAAATCGGTGATGTCGCCGGCCTCGATGCCTTGGCCGCGTGCGAAGCCCATGACGGACTGGCGCACGTACCCGCCGAGTTTCGGGTCCGGTGCGATGGATAGCCGGAGCTCGGCCCCCCGCTCCTTTTGCCGTCTCTCGTCGTTCGTCATTGCCCTCCGTCCGTTCCACACGACCCGCCGTGGTGCGGCCTGAACGCGTTCGATAGCTATGTACCCAGCGATAAGGGGTGCCTAACGGCGGGCGCGGCTAAGCGGCGTGCCGTACACGAGTGCTATATGGAGACCTACACCAAACCAACCGGCGACGAACTGACCGAGCTTGCCGCCGAGGCAGCGACCGCTCTCGCCCGCATCTCGACCGACAAAGGCGACATCGTCTTTACCTTCTATCCCGACGTTGCGCCGCAGCATTCGGCGGCGTTCATCAAGCTAGCCCGCGCCGGCTTTTATGACGGTCTGACGTTTCACCGCGTCGAGCCCGGCTTCGTGATTCAAGGCGGCGACCCGAGCGGCAACGGTACGGGCGGACCCGGCTACCGGCTCGACGCGGAGTTCAGCGAGAACCCGCACATCACCGGAACGGTCGCAATGGCGCGCAGCTCGGACCCGAACTCGGCCGGCTCGCAGTTTTACATCTGTCTCGGCGACGCGCCGTTTCTCAACCGGCAGTACACGGTTTTCGGGCACGTGATCGAAGGTCAAACGGTCGTCGATGCGATCCGCAAAGGCGACGTGATGAACGCAGTAACGATCGAGGAAAAACCGGCCGATTAGTGTGAGGCCGTGCCGCTGATGGCGCGGTCGATGCGGGTGGCGAACTCGGCGACCTCGTCGTAGGCGAGTCCCGGGTATTCTAAATCGCGCGTCAACAGCACGAGCACGTACGGGTCTTCGCTGAACGGATCGACGATCGCGGCGTCGCTGCGGACGTTGTCGAGTTCGCCGGTTTTATTGGCGATCGGTACGTGCCGTTTGACGCCGGCCGGAATCATCTCGCGATACGCTTGGCCCAGCATCGTCTGCACCATCGCGCGACAGGATGCGGGCGAAGCCACGGTCGGAATCCCCTCGTGCGCGCCGCGTTCGATTTCGTAGAGCAGCAGGCCGATATCGTGCGGCGTGGTTACGTTGAGGTTGCGCCGCCCGGGTGGAACTTCACCGGCGAAATGGCGCGCCAGCAGCGTGCCCGTCATGCCGGCGCTGCGGATCGTCTCGTTGATCGCGGTGAAGCCGAAGTGGCTGATCAGCGCGTTCGAGGCGATGTTGTCGCTGTACTTGATCATCGCGTTGACCAAGACGCCGATCGGCCAGCGCTGCCCCGAGTGCGCGTCGCCGAGGATCGGCGCGCCTTCGGTGATATCGCCCGGCAGAAGCGTGACGTATTCGTCCGGCGAGGCCGTCTTGCGTTCGTAGGCGCGGTACACGGTGACCATGACCGGCAGCTTGATGATCGAGGCGGCGGCGAACGGTTCGTTGGCCCGCACCGCAACCAGCGGCGGCGCCGGCGACAGCGTACGGCAGTAGATGCCGATGATGCCGGGAAAACGGTCGACCAAATCGGTGACCGCAATCGTTTGGGCGCGCACCGGTCGCGGGTGGGCGGCGAGCGCTGCAGCGCTGCCGGCCAGAAACGCGCTGCGCTGCATCAGTGCAACTGCCCCAGCACGAAGCGAGCGGTGAACGCGCCGAGTTCGCGCAGTCGCGGCGCGAGCCACGCGGCCTGCACCGGGCACGTCAGCTCGCCGTATTCGATCAGCATTTTTTGCGCCGCGTCGACCTTGTGAAAGCCGTAGTACTGTTCCTCATTCGAGCTGATGTTCTCGCCGGCGAAGTGGTAGGGAAAGAAGCCGCGATACGCGTGTTCCCAGGCCGCGACGAATCCATGCGAGGTCGTGGCTGGAAAGCCGACCGATGCGCCGCTCGCGCACGGCGGGTCGCTGCCGTCGAAGTGGATGAAGATCGCCACCCGCGCGGTGTCGTGCTGCGGATAGTCGGCCGGGCGTCGCGCGACGCGCAGGCCGGCCGCGCGCAGCGCCGCGGTGAGCGCGTCGGCGACGATCGGCGTCCACACGATTTCCCGCCCGGCAGCCGAACTCGCGCCGATGTTGCATGCGCGCACGTGGTTGGGCGCGCACGACGCGGGCCGTCCTTCGTGCCCGGCTTGCACCACGACGTCGACGATTTCGGCGCCGGCCGGCATCGCGGCAGCGAGCAAGCCGGCAACGACGGCGGCCGCGCAAACGCGAACGAAGCGCTTCATACGCGTTCCTTCAACTACCCGTGCCTTGATACCGGTCGAGCCCGATGCGCCAAAACGCGTACGAGAGGCCCAGGCAGAGCAAGCCCACGAGCGGCGTGAGCAGCCCGACGGCCGGATTGAGGTGCAGTCCGTCTTCGGTCTTGTGAAGGAGAAACGTGGCCGGAAAATAGTTCATGAAGGCAAACGGCAAGATGAAGGCCAGCACCACCCGCACGCCGCGTTGGTAGATCGAGATCGGATAGCGCGAGAAGTCCTGTTCGAGCGACATGATCACCCAGCGCAGCGATTCGATCCGGATGAACCAGAACGCGACCGTGGCGATCGCGAGGTTGATGCCGAAGTCGATCAACGCGCCGCCGATCGCGACCAGCGGCACGTAGCAGATGAAGAGCCAATCGACGTGCACGCCGCTGTACGGAACGACCACGGCGAAGTACAGCAGCGAGAGGATCAGCTCGTCGGGCCAGATCTGTTGCGGAACCGTCATGGCTTGAAAGAGCGTGTCCTGCGGGCGCACGAGAAAGCGATCGAACTTCCCCTCGCGGATGAACTCTGGCACGCTGCCGATCGTGTAGAAGAACGTGTTGTGCAGGCCGTGGCCGAGAAACCATAGGCCGTACATGAACGCCGTCTGGCGAAAGTCCCAGCCGTTGATCGACGGAAAGTTGCGCAGCGTCACCCACAGCGCGACCACGGCCGTGGCGTGGTAGATCACCGTGAAGCCGCCCCACATCAGGAAGTTGGCGCGGTACTCCACCATGGTGAGCAAGTTGATGCGCCAGTACCGCGCGTACGTCGCGAGATAGGATCGCCGGTGCACCACCACAACGGAATTGTCTGCACCGGAAACGCTTTCCTCGGGCCCGAAGGGCGCCGGATGCTCACCCGCGTGGCCGTGCGCGCGCCGTTTCGGCTCGATCTTACCGCGAACGTCTTGCGCCGCCTCTCGACCAACGTGGTCGACCGCTTCGACGGTACGACCTACCGGCGCCTGATCGGGGAGGCGTCGTCCCCGGCGTTGCTTTCGGTGACGCAAACCGGCCCCGGCGAACTCAGCGTCGACATCGAGGCCTCCGGTACGCGGTTTGATGCAGCGCTGCTGGTGACGCGTCTGCTCGGGATCGACGTCGATCTCGAACCGTTCTATCGCGCTGCCGCCGGCGTCGCGTGGCTCGCGCCGCTCGTCGCGGGTGCGCGCGGCGTAAAGCCGCCGCGCTATCCGACCGTGTGGGAAGCGTGCGTCAACGCGATCGTCTACCAGCAGGTCAGCATCCATGCGGCCGGCGCGATCTTGCGCCGCGTGATCGAGCGCTTTGCGAAGGCGGTCGCCTTCGGTGACGGCACGCTCTACGCGTTTCCCGGCCCGCAGACGTTGCTGGACGCGGATCCGGAAGAACTGCGTGGCGAGGGGCTGAGCATCAACAAGATCACCGCGCTGCGGGTCGTCGGCCGCGCCGTGCTCGAGGGTGCCATCGACGAAGCGGCACTGACGGAACTGCCGACCCCGGAGCTGATGGCGGCGCTGACCGAGCACCGCGGGATCGGGCCGTGGACGGCGGCGGTGGTCGCGCTGCGCGGCTTCGGCCGGCTCGATCTCTTCCCGATGAACGACTCGGGAGTGGCCAAGAGCGTGCGCGACCTGTCGGGGAGCGCTGCCGTCGACGTGCCGGCGCTGCTGGCGCGCCTCGGCGACCAGCGCGGGATGCTCTACTACCATCTACTGCTCGGACGGCTGGCCGCGCGCGGCGACGTGGAACTCGGCCCTCCCTAGTCGGTGTTTTGGGCAGTGTGAGCAAGCGTCTCCTCGCGGCCGCCCTCCTGCTTACACTTGCCGCCTGCAGCGGCGGCGGGCACAGCGCGCCCGCGAGCGCGCCGGCTTCGGGCCAGGCCGCAAGCGCGATGCGCTCGGGCACGCTGACGCTGACGATTCCGGCCGCCGGCGCGACGACGTCGGCGGCGCGGACGCCCAAGAGCATCTCATCGGCAACGCAATCCGTCAGCATTTCCATCAACGGCGCGACCCCGGTGATGTTCAACGTGACGCCGACGAGCAACGGCTGTTCGGTAGTCGCAGGCGCGACGAAGTGTACGTTAACCCTCGGTGCTCCGGTCGGCAACGACGCCTTCGCGATCTCAACGTATAGCGGGCTCAACGGGACCGGAGCGGTGTTGGATACGGCGACGATGACGTTTGCGATTGCGGCAAACGTCGCGTTCGCGATCACCGTAAACCTGGGTCCGGTCGTGAGCACCACGGCCGATAGCGGCGCCGGTTCGCTGCGAGCGGCGATCGCGCAGGCGAATCCCGGCGACACGATCACGTTTCTGCCGGGTGTCACCGGAACGATCGCACTCACGAGCGGCGCGATCACGCTCGCGCAAAACGTGACGCTGGGCGGACCGGGTGCCGCGAACCTGACGATCAGCGGCACCAACAGCAGTCAAATCTTCGTCGTCAGCGCCGGCGTCACTGCGGCGATCTCCGGTCTGACGCTCGCGAACGGCAAGATCGCAGCCACCGCGAACTGCGCGTGCGGCGGAGCCATCGACAACGAAGGGATCCTGACCGTTGGCAACATTGTCTTTACGAACAACAGCGCGCCAGGCGGCGAAGGCGGCGGGATCTACACTGACACCGGCACGACGTTGACCGTTTCGAACTCGACGTTTGCCGCAAATGCGGCACAGTACGGCGGTGCGATTGGAAGCGAGTCGCCGAACACGACCGTTAGCGGCGCGACCTTCACGAACAATACGGCGATCGGCCCGTCGAGTTCAGATGTCCCCGAAGGCGGCGCAATCTATTCCGACGACGACATCATGATCAGCGGCTCCACGTTCACTTCCAACGTCTCGGGCGGCAATGGGGCTTCTGAGAACTTCGGCGGTGCGATCGTCGAGGACAACTTCACCACGACCGGGCTCACGGTCTCGAACACCACGTTCGCGTCAAACCAGGCCGGCGTGCCGGCGAACGGCGACGCGAGCGGCGATGGCGGAGCAATTTTTGACGACACCAACGACGTGATGATGCTGAGCGGAAACACGTTTGGTGGCGGCAATGGTCTCGGCAATAAAGCGAACGGGACGTCGGACTCCTATGGTGGAGCGATCGAGTCGAGTGCCGCGTCGATTTCGCTCGGCGCCGGAAATACGTTTAGCTATAACGCGGTGACCTCGCAGAGTACGTCCGCTGAGAGCGTCGGCGGTGCAATCGCCCTGCTCGGCCCCACGGGCGACCTGACGATCAACGGGGCGAATACGTTCGCCGACAATTCTGTGTCCGCTGGACCGGGCGCTAGCGGCGGATTCGCCGAGGGCGGCGCGATCGCGGACTTTACCGCCGGAGCGTTCGACCTGCATACGGCTGCGGGAACGTCGTTCACCAACAATTCCGCTACAGCGACCGACAGTTTGGGGAACGCGACCGGCGGAGCAATTCAGTATAACGGTAACGCGGTATGCCCGTGCGACGAAGCGCATAACCGGCGCGCCGGACCTTCGGTCAGCAGCTTTCGGTCGCGGCACGGCAGCGCAAGTGCGATGGCTAAGCACGCCGCTCGGACCGCGCAGTCGGCGAGCGGCGCGCGTCGCGCCGTGCTGACGGCCTCCTCGTATACGATCTCCGGCGTCACGTTCACCGCGAACCGCGCGACCGGCGGTTATGGCGTGACCGGCGGCGCGATCAGCTTTGAAGCGAACCAAAATCCCATAACGGTCAGCAACTCGACGTTCTCGTCGAATTCCGCTTCTGCCGGGCAAACCGGATACGCCGGCGCCATCTCCGTCGCCGTTGGAACCCTGACGCTTGCGTCCGATCAAATCACCGGCAACACCGCGACCCAAGCCGGGGGAGGTATCAGCGTCAACACCTACGGCACGATGACCGTCACCAATTGCACGATCACCGGGAACAGCGTCAGCAGCGCTGTGGGCGGTGCAGGGGGCGGGGGCATCAATTCGGGACTTGCCGCCACGTTGTCGGTGACCGGCAGCACGATCGCCAACAATATGGTCAGCGGATCGGTCGCCGGCTCGGGCGGGGGCGGCGTGCAGACCTGGTCCAGTACTGCCGCTACGGCGACGATCGTCAATTCGACGATCACCGGCAACACCTCGAGCGTCGACGGCGGCGGCATCGAGAACCTTGCCAGCTACACCTTGAACCTGATCAACGTAACCGACTACGCAAACAGCGCGAGCTCCGGCGACGGTGGGAACCTTAACACCCAAGCGATTGCGACGACTCAGAACACGATCTTTGCCGGCGGCACCGCGACGGGGGGCGGCGGTGCGGACATCAACGTCAACGGTGCCGGCTCACTGACATCGAGCGGCAACAACTGGATCCAGACGGCGGTCGTCGGGCCGTTCGGCCCGCTCGGCTCCGATCACGTCAGCGCCGGCTCGCCGCAGCTCGCTGCCGGGCTGGCGAACAACGGCGGCCCGACCCAAACGATCGCCGACATGATGACGAGCCCCGTCAGACACGCGATTACCTTTGCGGGCGGCGTCTGCGGCACCAGCGGCCCGGCAACCGACCAGCGCGGCAATGCGCGCGGCGCCGGGGGATTCTGCGACATCGGCGCGTACGAGTTCCCATAAACTGAAACTCGTTGCCGTTCGTCGCGTGGCCCTTGCGGCGTTGTTCCTCGCGTTCTTCGCCTGTACGCGCGTCCAAACGGACACCGCGAACGGGGCCGTTCGTCATTCCTGGACGATTCCGAACACCTTGCGCATCGTGTCGGGCAACGTGCCGCGCACCCTCAACCCGATTCTCGCGACGCAGACCGTAGAGGCGTCGATCGCGCGCCTGACGACCGACATCTTGGTGTCGGCCGATCCGCACGGCAACTTGGTGCCGAAGCTGGCGCGCGAGGTGCCGACGCGCGCGAACGGCGGGATCAGCGCCGACGGGCTCACGATCACCTACCACCTGCGCGCGGGCGTGCTCTGGCAAGACGGCGTGCCTTTCACGAGCAGCGACGTGAAGTTCAGCTACGACGCGATCATGAACCCCAACAACGATGTCATCTCGCGGCACGGCTACGATATCGTCCGGCGCGTCGAAACGCCGGATCCGCTCACCGTGGTGTTCCGCTTGAAGCAACCCTTCGCTCCGTTCGTCTCGGTCGTGTTCGGCGAGAGTGACAGCCCCTACGCCGTCCTACCCGCCCACGTGCTGGCGAAGTATCCCAATCTCAACAACGTGCCGTTCAACTCGGCGCCGATGGGTACCGGCCCGTTCAAGTTCGTGCGCTGGTTGCACGGCGACCGCATCGAGTTCGTGCGCAACGAGCGCTACTTTCTCGGCGCGCCGAAGATCGATCATATCATCTGGCGACTGATTCCCGACGAGAACACCGAGCTGCAACTGATGCGCACGCACGAGGCCGATTGGATGTACGAAGCGTCGGTGACGTCGTACAAGTCGATCAAGACGATCCCGGAAGTGGCCGTCGTGCTGCCCAACGTCAACGGCTTCGAAGGCCTGATGATGAACTCGGGCCGCGGGCCGACGGCGAGCACGCGCGTGCGGCGCGACATCGTGATGGCCATCGACAAGGTGCGGCTCACCGACGAACTGACGTACGGTGCCGGCAACGTCGCGACCGGTGACCTGCCCGCGTTCATGTGGGCGTACGATCCGAATCTGCGCAACCTGCCGTACGATCCGGTTGCGGCCCGCCGCGACCTGGCGGCGCTGGGCTACACCGCGGCCAAGCCGCTCAACCTCGATTTCGTGTACGAAGTCAGCCAGGTCCTCAACCGGTCGCTGGTCGTGCAGATCCAACAGGCGCTGGCGGCGGCGAATATCGTCGTGCACCCGCGCTCGCAACTCAGCTCGGTCCTCTATGGCGGGTACGGCGCGGGCGGCACGCTCGCGACCGGACACTACCAGCTCTCCACCTATCAGTGGTACGCCGGGGTCGATCCGGACGATTCGGCGCAGTTCGCCTGCGCCAACCGGCCGCCGCACGGCTTCAACCAGTCGTTCTACTGCTCGGCGGCGATGGACGCGGCGCAAACGAAAGCGCTGGCCAACTACGAGATCAGCGAGCGCAAACCGGCCTACGCGACGATCGAGTCGCTGCTCGTGCGCGACGCGCCGATCGACTTCCTCTGGTGGTTCCGCAACATCCAAGTCCTCAACCCCGACCTCCACGGCTTCGACCCCAACCCCGTCGTAGAAACGTGGAACATCAACACCTGGTCGATTTAGCCGCCTTGCACGACGACGCGTTGTAGGGCGCCGCGCCACACGAAGGTGGCGAGGACGGCGAAGCCGGCGCCCCACGCGAGTTGGCTCGCGAAGGCCGCGAGATACGACGACGGCGGGATCGTTCCGACGTAGATGAGCAACGGCGTCGAGTACACGGCCGCGAACGGTAGCGCCAGCACGATCTTTTGCAAGAAGCCGGGGAAGAAGAT
>DASYOE010000196.1:0-5242 GCA_036008105.1 Candidatus Lustribacter sp.
GACGATCGACGAGGCCGGCATGGCCAAAACCGCGCGACGCAAGCTCGAAATCGCGCAGCGCATTCACGACATCGTGACGGCGGAATACGCGCTTCCGCCGGGCGCGCTGATCATCGACGCGCTCGTCTTCACGCTAGCGACTGGCGACGCCGAATTTCTCAATGCGGCGGTCGAGACGATCGAGGGGATCAGGCTCATCAAGCGCGAGCTGCCCGGCGTGCTGACGTCGCTCGGCGTTTCCAATGTCTCGTTCGGGCTCAAGCCGGCGGCACGGGCGGCCATCAACTCGGTGATGCTGCACCACTGCGTGGAGGCCGGGCTCGACATGGCGATCGTCCATGCGAAGGACATCACGCCGTATGCCGAGTTGGGCACGCTCGAGCGCGGGCTGTGCGATGATCTGGTCCTCAACCGCCGGCCGGACGCGCTGCAGCGCGTGATCGAGCATTGGGAAGCGCTCGGCGGTGCGACGGTCGCGGCCGCGGGCAAAGTTGACGACGACGCCGGCGAGCCGATCGAGGTGCGGATTCACAACGCGATCCTGCGCCGGCGTAAGGACGGCATCGAAGCGAAGATCGACGAGGTGCTCGCGCTGCGCGATCCGGTCGACGTGCTCAACAACGTGCTGCTGCCGGCGATGAAAGACGTCGGCGACAAGTTCGGCGCGGGCGAGTTGATCTTGCCGTTCGTGCTGCAGTCGGCCGAGGTGATGAAGAAGGCGGTCGCCCATCTCGAGCAGTTCCTCGAGCGAACCGAAGGGGTCAGCAAGGGCAAGATCGTGCTCGCGACCGTCTTCGGCGACGTCCACGACATCGGCAAGAACCTGGTCAACACGATCTTGAGCAATAACGGCTACACCGTCTACGATCTCGGCAAACAGGTTCCGATGAACGTCATCCTCGAGAAGGCGGTCGAGGTCGGCGCCGACGCGATCGGGTTGTCGGCGCTGCTCGTGTCGACGTCGAAACAGATGCCGATTTGCGTCAAGGAACAAGACGCGCGCGGCATGGCGTTTCCGGTCGTCGTCGGCGGTGCCGCGATCAACCGCGACTTCGGCCGGCGCATCGCGTTTATCGAAGACGAGCGGCTCTTCGAACCGGGCGTGTTCTACGCCAAGGACGCGTTCGAAGGGCTCGACATCGTCGATCGCTTGACGTCGTCCGCGGAGATGCGCGAGAGCTTCCGCAGCGAGATGCTCGCCGAAGCCCGCACCGCTCGCGCGCGAGCGCTCGCCGCGCAAGCACCGGCAACGAGCGACGGGCGCACGGCACGCACGACGCTATCGTACGGCGCGCCGCCGCGTCCGCCATTTCTCGGCGCCCGCACCGTCGACGACGTCGACGTGCGGACGCTGTGGCCGCACTTTGATTTGAAGAGCTTGTACCGTCTCTCGTGGGGCGGCGCGAACGCCAAGGGCGAAGCGTGGGAACAACTGGTGCGCGAGGAGTTCGAACCGCGACTGGCTGCGTTTCAGCGCCGGGCCGAAGCCGGCGGCGTTCTGGCACCGAAGGCCGTCTACGGGTACTTTCCGGCCGCGGGTTTAGGCGACGACGTCATCGTGTACGATCCCGGCGATCCGCGCCGTGAGATCGCGCGCTTTCCGTTCACGCGTCAGATCGGTGGCGAGCACCTGTGTCTGGCCGACTACTTGCTCGAGCCGAACGACGGCGGCGCGAGCGACGTCATCGCGCTGCAAGTCGTCACGATGGGGCGCGATGTGACGGGTGCGATCGATGCCGCGCAAGCGGCCAACGATTATAGCGAGTCGTACTTCCTGCACGGCTTCGCGGTGCAGGCGGCCGAAGCGCTGGCGGAGGCGATGCACGATCGCGTGCGGCGCGAACTCGGACTCGAGGCGGGCCGGGGGAAACGCTACAGCTGGGGGTACGGCGCGTGCCCCGATCTCGCGCAACACGAAATCGTCTGGCGGTTGCTCGATGCCGCCGCGGCGATCGGCACCGAGTTGACCGAGGGCTTTCAGATCATGCCCGAACAGTCGACCGCGGCGATCGCGATGCACCATCCGCAAGCGACCTACTTCAACGCCGGTGCGGTACGGGAGTTGACGCTGGCATAGCGTATTCCCCGGTGATGCAACGGCGGACGGTACTCACTGGCCTGGGCGCGGCGTTGGCCGGGCCTTTCTTGGGAGTGCGTGCCGCGCGCGCCGCGGATCTCGTCACGCTCAAGCTCGGCAACGTGCCGATCGACTCGAGTTCGGAGATCTTCGCCGCGCAGTCGGAGGGCTTTCTTGCCAAGGCCGGCATCGCGGTCGACATCCAGTCATTCACCAACGGCAACGCGATCGCGGCGGCGGTCGTCTCCGGTGCGCTCGACGTCGGCGGCATCAACGTGCTCTCGCTCGCCTCGGCACACCAGAAGGGCTTGCCGCTGAAGATCGTGGCGTCGGGCTCGACCTATACGACGAAGAACCCGACGACCGAGATGCTGGTGCCGAGCGCGTCGCCGTTGCGCGTTCCGCGCGACCTCAATGGAAAGACGGTCGCGGTCAACGTACTCGAAGGGATCGCACACGTATCGGCGCAGGCGTGGATCGACAAGAACGGCGGCGACTCGAAGCAGGTCAAATTCATCGAGCTGCCGTTTGCCGCGATGCCCGCGGCGTTGACTGCCGCCCGCGTCGACGCCGCCGTTGTGGCCGAACCGCAGCTCACGCAAGCCAAAGCCGATACGCGCGTCTTCGGGAAATCGTACGACGGCATCGCCGACCTGTGGATGATCGATGCGTGGACGGTCAACGAGGCGTGGCTGACGGCCAACCCCGATCTGGCCCGCCGTTTCAGCGAAGCGATGCGGCAAGCGGCGGTCTGGGCCAACCGCAATCACGATGCGACGGCTACGCTCGTCAGCGCGGCAACGAAAATCGACCTCGCGATCGTGCGCTCGATGCGTCGCGCGACGTTCCTCGAGCACGTCGATCTGAGCGTCGTCCAGCCGGTGATCGACGTCGGCGCACAGTACGGCGCCCTCACGAGCCGTTTTCCGGCCGCCGACCTGTTCTACCCCGGCGCCCTGCACTAGAGCCTGTCCCCAGGCGAGTCGAAGGGACATCGGGCGCAAGGGTCGTGTGGTCGCGCGCGCGTACCTTGCAAACCTGCTTTTCCGGGAGTGTGTTCTGATGCGTTTAACGCTGGTATCGCGCGCGTGTTTCGCGGCCGCGCTCGTCGCGCTCGCGGCTTGTTCGTCATCGACGACCTCGTCATCGTCTTCCTCATCGACGACGGCTGCGAGTGCGCCGGCGGCCGCCGGTGCGGGCGGGACGATCAAGATCGGGGTCGACTTGCCGGTCAGTGGTGCCGACGCCGCGATCGGCGTGCCGACGCAGAACGGCGTGGTGCTGGCGATCGAACAGGCCAATAAGAACGGCTTCGCGGGCGGCGCGTTCAAGCTCGAAGCGAGCCTGCTCGACGACGCGGTCCAAGGCGTGCACGACCCGGCGGCCGGGGCGCAAAACGTGAAGACGTTCATCGCCGACAGCGCGGTCCTCGCGATCGTCGGGCCGTTCAACTCGAACGTGGCGAAATCGGAGATCCCGCTCACGAACGACGCCGGGCTCGCTCAGATCTCGCCGTCGAACACCAACGACGGGCTGACGATCGGGCCGGATGCGAAGAACTTGCGTACCGCCCATCCCGACACGAACGCGTACTTTCGCGTCTGCACCATCGACAGCAAACAGGGCGGCGCGCTCGCGCAGTTCGCTCAGAAGCTCGGCTTCAAGAAGATCTTCATCGTCGACGACAACGAAACGTACGGGAAAGGCCTCGCCGACCATTTCGAGAGCGCCTACAAGGCCCTCGGCGGAACGGTCCTCGGTCACGAACACGTCACCAAGAATCAACAAGACTTCAAGGCGCTGCTTACCAAAGTCCAAAGCACCGCGCCCGACGCCGTGTTCTTCGGCGGGAACACCTCGACCGGCGGCGGACTGCTGCGCCGCCAGATGGGCGACGCCGGTATGAGCGCCACGCCGTTCATGGGCGGCGACGGCATCAGCGATACGGCCGAGTTCGTCAAAGAAGCCGGGCCGATGGCGCAAAACGTCTACTACAGCTTCGCGGCGCCCGACGCCGACAAGCTGCCCTCGGCGAAAGCGTTCGTGGCGGCGTACAAAGCGCGTTTCAACTCTGACGTCGGCCCGTATAGCGCCCCGGCCTTCGCCGCGACCCAGATCATCGTCGCGGCGATCGAGAAAGCGGTCAAAGATGACGGCGGCAAGATGCCGACCCGCGCGGACGTGCTCAAGAACATCGCCGCAACGAGCGACCTTCCGACCGTGATCGGCAAGGTCGGGTTCGATGCCAACGGCGACACCACGGCGCCGATCCTCACGCTCAAGCGCATGGTGGCCGGCGGTAAGACGGAGACGGTCACACAGCTCACCCTCAAATAGTCTTGGACCTTTTCCTCCAGCAACTGGTCAACGGTCTTTCGCTCGGCGGCATCTATGCGCTGATCGCGCTCGGTTACACGATGATCTACGGGATCATCGAGCTGATCAACTTCGCGCACGGCGACGTCTACACGCTCGGGACGTTCTTTTCGCTCGCGATCCTCACGCTGCTCGGCGTGACCGGGATCGTGACCGGACCGATGCTGATCGTCGTCGTGGTCGTCACGATGCTCGGCGCGATGATCGCGTGCGGGCTCGTGGGCGTGATCATCGAACGGCTCGCCTATCGCCGCTTGCGCAACGCGCCGCGGCTGGCGCCGCTGATTACGGCGATCGGGATGTCGTTCATCCTCGAGAACGTGATGCAGTACTGGCACGGCCCATCGCCGATCCCGTTTCCGCAAGTCATCCCCAACCCGGACGTGCACCTGGGCGCGGTCACCATCGCCACCAAACAGATTCTCGTCGTCGTGCTCGCCGTCGCGCTGATGATCGTCCTGCGCGCGTTCGTCTACCGCACCAAACTCGGCAAAGCGATGCGCGCGACGGCCCAGGACCGCGACGCGGCTCAGCTGATGGGGATCGACATCAACACGACGATCGCGCTGACGTTCTTGATCGGCTCGGCCCTCGCCGGCGCGGCCGGCTTCGTCTCGGGCGTGTACTATGGTTCGACGTGGTTCTTCAACGGGTTCGGCGCCGGGCTAAAGGCGTTTACCGCAGCAGTCCTCGGCGGAATCGGAAATCTGACCGGCGCGATGCTGGGCGGCTTCTTGATCGGCCTCATCGAGGCGCTGACGACCCAGTTGATCTCGGATCAGTGGAGCA
>DASYOE010000197.1:0-2546 GCA_036008105.1 Candidatus Lustribacter sp.
GCTTTGTGCTTTCATAGCCACTTCGCGCGCGGAACGCGCGCTAGGCTCGTCCGTTACAGCACCAACGTCACGCAGCTGTTTGGCCCACGCGAGAGCTTCCTCGCGCCGCTCCGGCACCAAGTCGGCCCAGAAGTCGAATGCGAGCGGCGCGATCATGCGAATCGCCCAATCCGCACACATATACGCGCGCTTGCGCTGGGCCGCGAGGTCCGCGCGTGTGCCGGCGATGCGGACGATGTACGGCTTGAGCTCGTCGCGCCACTTGGCGAACCGCGGAGCGTCATTGAGCCGGATGCAGAACGCGGTGATGACGGGGTCGGCGCAGTCCGGCCGATCCGTGCGGCCGTTGCCGCCGGCGATATAGTCGACGGCCTGCATGACGCAGACGTCGATCGCGCCGTTGACACCGGCGCCGGAACCACTGCGGAGCTTCGCGTCGGCGATGATACGCGCGAGGCGATCCTGATCGATGATCGTGGTCATGCTACTTTCCTAGCTTTCAGCCGCGCGAGCAGATCCTCGAATTCGGGACCCTGCGCGACGCCGGCGACGTGACGAGTGCGATGTGAGGTGACCAACTCGACGAGGTCCGCGACCACGGTGTCGGTGATCTTGAAGGCTTTTTGCAGCGCATGGATATGCCGGAGGTGACCCGCGCCGATAACGGCGATCGGTCCGGTGGCCGCGCGCTCTTGTGGCGGAGGCTCTTGACGCTGAGCTACCGGCGCGCGCGCGGGCTGTGCTTCCGGAGCGATGAAGTCGATGATGTTGTTATAGCCGCGCTCGTGCTTGATCATCGCGTCGAACTCGCGGCCTTCAAGCTCTGCGCGGCCCACCGTCCGCTGGCGATCATCGCCGCACCGGATCCCAGTGACGGCCTGGATGAAGCTAGGGAACGGGCCGAAGTTGCCGGAGTCGTTCGCGTTGTACGAGATCGACATCGTGCGCTTCACGATCTCGCCCGCGTAGTTCGAGCCCACGACCGTCGTCCGCAGCCCGAAGCGCACTTTGCCGTCCTTGCGGACCGGCTGACCGCTGCTGTCGCGCTTGACGTCGGCTTGCTCGACGCGCAGCCGGTAGATCGCGGTGCGCATCACGACGTTGCTGGCGCCACCGCCCGAATCGTATTCACCGAAGCCGCTCATGCTGCCGCTCCGATCGCGCCCTGCCCACGCGCCGTGAGGCGGTAGACGACGAAACGATGGGTGCAGTCCGCCGGCGACTCCGACGAGCACAGGTAACCTTCGGTGACTTCGCTGGCCAGCAGCTCGCGCGCGTCTTCTTGGCGCAGCTTCAGCTCTTCAGCGACGGCCTTGGCCGAGGCGAGGCCGCGATCGTTGATCAGCGCGACGGCGCGCAGCAAGATCGGGCGGTCGACGTACGGGGAGATGCGAGCCTTACGCATTGGCCATCCCCTGACTCCGGCGCCGCACGTTTATGTACGGCTTCGGGGCGCCGGTGATCAGCACGACGTCGCCCTCGGTGTCGCACTCACCGGGGTTCGTGGTCGCGTGACACGCGCAGAAGCGCGTTTCGCTATACCCGGCCTCGACGATGTAGTCGCCTACCGTGCGCGACTTGTTGCCCTTGGCGACGATGTCGCGACCGACGAGGTTCCAGATGGCCGAGCGCGGCCACTGTTGCTTCGCGCGCTCTTCTTCGATCTGTTCGTACAGATCCTTGATCTTCTCTTTCGATTGCTCGAGCAGCGCGATCGCGACGTCGAGTTCGTCAGCTTCCGGTTGGACCGCAATCATGCCGCGATCCCCAGCGGGAGCCGGCCGGTGACGTCGAGGACGTAGGCGCGTTCGGCGATCTTGCGGCGCAGCGCCGCGATTTGAGCAGCGACGTCGCGCGCGTAGTCGTCGAGCGTCGCTTCGAGAGCGACGAGATCGTCGACCGCGAGCTGATCGACCTCGAGCGTGTTGCCGAAGTCGCGCCGGCCGTCAATGAGGATCTCCTCGAAGACGTACGGCAGGTCGAGGTAACCGGGGTGCACCGAGCGGTCGAGAACGATTGCCTCTTGCGCGGGGGTGCTATTGTTGAACGGGCTGGACATGGCATTGTCCTCCAAGTGGCGGGCGTTGCGTTTCTGAGACGCGACGCTCGCTGCGTTTTGAGGGAGTAAGACCGTCTCGGACCGCGACTCACGGTTGACCGCCTCCGGTCGCTGCGCTTGCGCGCGCGACGTTCTGGCGATGCCGATCAGCTGAGAAGCGGGCGCCGTCTCCGGCGCGACGGTTGGGGCGGTGTTGCACGGGATGCACAGATCGGGATCGGCGAATTCCGTCCCGAGAAGTTCGAAGGCCGCAAAGCACTGCGAGCACGTGAACGTCTCGCAGTCCATGCAGCGACGGCCGTTGCCGATCACGGTCACGAACGCGATGCCGCGGAGCTCGCTGTAGCTCTCGGTGGAATCGAACTCGGCCTCGCGACCGCACGCGCCGCAGTTCACGCTGCAACCTCGACAGTGCGCGCATCGACAGCATCAGCGATCGCCGCGAGCGCGTTGAGGAGCGCGTCGCCGGCGGGACCGGTCACGAGGA
>DASYOE010000198.1:0-6118 GCA_036008105.1 Candidatus Lustribacter sp.
GCGTCGGGAAGCGCGTCGCTCGACGCCGCCGGCGCCTTCACTGCGGAGCTCGCACTACCGCCGAGTGCGCCGGCGGGCGACGCGGTCATCCTCGCTTCGACGGAAGGCGCCAGTGCCGGCGCGACGATCCATATCGACGGCGTCGGCGACAGCGTCCTCTCGATCGTCGCACCGTGTTCCACCGCGTGTTCGCCCGCGGCACCGATTCCGTTGACGCTGCTAGCCAAACGCGCCGGCGTTCCGGTGGCGAACGCGGATATCCGCGTGCGCATCGTTCGCTCGCCGCACGTGCAACCGCCCGACGCCGGCGATGACGCCGCGGCGTGGGGCGTGACGACCATCGTCGACACGCTGTTGCATACCGATCCGCTCGGCGTCGCGCACGTCGCGATCCCGGCGCCGACCGACGGCTTGGCATCGACCTACGGCGTCGTCGCGGCCAGCGGCGCGGCGACGGCGAGCGCGAACTTGGTTGCCCCTAACGCGCGGATCGCGCTCGCGGTGAAACCGCTCGCGGCGAGCATCGATCCCTCCGATCCGGCGACCTTCGACGTGCGCGGCTTCGATGCGCTTGACGGTGAGCCGGCCGTGGGGCAAACCGTCAGCGTGCAGATCAGTCACGGGCCGCAAGTGCAAAACGACAACGTCACGCTCGGCGCCGACGGGTCGGCGCGCGTCACGTTTCACGACGTCGCGCTGGGCATGAACCTCCTCACCGCGCAAGCCGACGTCGACGGTCACAGCGCGATCGACGTGGCGGCGATCACGGTCGAGCCGCGCGCGCTCAGCGCGGAGAGTACGACCGGCGACAACGATGTGAAGATCGCGGTCGATCCGGCGCGGCAGAAGCCGGGCGAGCACGCCGGGGTCACGGCGAATCTTTCCGGCGCCGTGGGCGACGCGCTGATTACGATGGAGGGCGTGCGCGGCGTGACGCCGGCGGTGGTGCCGGCGACGAACGGCGCGGCCACGACGTCGTTGACGGTTCCCGAGACGATCGGTGCGCTGGCGATCGGCGCCGCGTTCGTGCGCGACGGCGCGCTCGTTGACGCGACCCAACCCTTGGTCGTCGACGGCCCCGGTCACCAGCGCCAACTCGCCCTGAGCACCGATCGCGCGGCGTACGCGCCCGGAACGACGGCGCACGTCACGATCGCGGACGGCGACGATCGCAGCGCGGGCACGCTCGCGGTGCGCGTGAGCGATCGCCGCGGCACCGGCGGCGCGTCGTTCGACGATATTCCGGGCGTGCTCGCGTCGGCCGGAACGACGACCCAAAACTTGGCTTCGAACGATCCGCCGTGGCACACCTGGGTCGCGCCCGCGAAGTCGACGGCCGGCGACATCTTCGGTTTCGATCAGCCGCGTCAAGGTGCCGCACCCGATACGATCGCGGCGGCGGCGACCCACGTGTTCAGCTGGAGCGTCCAACGCGCGACCAGTTCCACGTTCGACGTCACCGTGCCGCACGACGCGGGCCGCTACGTGCTCTCGGTGATCAAGATGACCGACGACGGCGACGTCGGCGCGGCTTCGATCGCGCTCACCGTCCAATGAGCGTCCAATGAGCGTCCAATGAACGGACGCCACACGCCGCCGCCGCAGTCGGCGCGGCTGATGTTGCTCGACACATATGGCCTCGTTTACCGGGCGTTCTTCGCGTTGCCGGCGCTGACCACGACCCAAGGCGTGCCGATCAATGCCGCCTACGGCTTCACGATGATGCTCGCCAAACTCATCGCCGACGAAAAACCGACGCACGTGATCGCCGCGTTCGACAAGGGCTTACCGGCCGCGCGCGTCGCGATGTATCCGCAATATAAGGCGCAGCGCGACGAGATGCCGGGCGATCTGCGCGGACAGTTTGCGATCGTGCGGAAAATTCTCGCTGCGTACGGCATTCCGGTGTTGGAGATCGACGGCGAAGAGGCCGACGACGTGATGGCGACGCTGGCGCGGATCGCGCGTGAAGACGGGCAAACGACGATCGTCGTTACCGGCGACCTCGACATGCTGCAGACCGTCGACGACGCGACGACCGTGCTCACTACGCGCCGCGGGATCACCGATCTCGGCCGGTACGATGCCGCCGCGGTGCGCGAACGCTTCGACCTCGAACCCCATCAGCTGCCGGATTACCGCGGGCTCAAAGGCGATCCGTCCGACAACTTGCCCGGCATCCCCGGCGTGGGCGAGAAGACCGCGATCAAGCTCGTGCGCGCCGCCGGCTCGCTCGACGCGCTGCTCGCCGATCCGAAGCTCGCCGGCACGCCGAAACTCGAAGCGCTGGTGCGCGAACACGGCGCCACGGCGCGCGTCTGCCGCGACGTATCGATCATCAAGCGCGATCTCGCCGTCACCCTGGATTGGAGCGCCGCGCAGTTCACGCAGCCGTCCAACGATGCGCTCTACACGCTGTATCGCGAACTCGAGTTCAAGGGACTGCTGGCCAAACTCACGCCGCCCGACAATCCGGTGCCGGTTTCGACCGAAGAACTGCTGCAGGGCACGTACGTCTCGTACGTTGAGACACCCGGAGCGGCGACCGATCCGCCGGATTTCGTGCGGCTCGCCGAGCTGCTGCAAGCAGCGGCCGGCGCACCGCGGGTCGCGCTGGCGCTGCGCGGCGAGGCGATCGGGGTCAGCCCGGCCGACGAGAGCGGCTTTGCCTTCGACCGCGGCGCGTTGACCAACGCACCGGTCGGCGCGGCGTTTGCGGCGCTGTGGGCAGCGGTGCCCGAGCTGGTCGTCTACGACGCGAAGACCGTGATCGGTACGTTGCAACTGCCGCCGCGCGCGATCGCCGACGATCCGATGATCGGCGCGCACCTGCTCGATCCGGCGCGCACGTACGCCGACGTTTCGCAGGCGGCGTCGGCGGTGTTGCACCGCGTGCTGCCCGAAGATGCCGCGGCGGCGGCCGATGCGGCTTCGCGCATCACGCGCGTCGCACGCACCGAACTCGAAGCGCGCGAGCAGCTCGCGCTCTACGCCGACATCGAGGTACCGCTGGCGGTCGTGCTGGCGAAGATCGAACGCGCGGGTGTTGCGCTCGACCCGGCCGCGCTGGTCGATTTGCGCGCCCGCTGCGATTCCGACGTCGAGCGGCTCCAGGGTGAGATCTACGCCGCGGCCGGCGAGACGTTCAACATCGGCTCGCCGCAACAACTGGGCCGCGTGCTCTTCGACAAACTCAACTTGCCGCATGGCGGCAAGAACAAAACCGGCTACGCGACCGGCGTCGAAGTGCTGGCCGGGCTCGCGCGCAGTTTCCCGATCGCCGCCAAGGTCCTCGAGTATCGCGAAGTCACCAAACTCAAGAACACCTACATCGACGTCTTGCCGGCGCTGATCGATCCGCGCGACAGGCGGCTGCATACGGTGCTCAACCAAACGGCGACCGCAACCGGCCGCTTGTCCTCGGTCAATCCGAACCTGCAGAACGTTCCGGTGCGCAGCGAGCTGGGGCGGCAGATCCGGCGCGCGTTCGTCGCCGGCTCGCCGAGCCGCGTGCTGCTGGCGGCCGATTACTCGCAAATCGAACTGCGGCTGATGGCGCATCTTTCCGGCGATGCGGCGATGCGCGAAGCATTTTGGGAACATCAGGACATCCACGATTTCACCGCTCGCCGGATATTCGAGATCGGTCCGTTCGCCGACGTTACCCCCAACCAGCGCCGCATGGCCAAGAGCGTCAATTTCGGACTGCTCTACGGGATGTCGGATTTCGGGCTCGCGCAGCGCTTGGAGATCGAGCGCGGCGAGGCGCGCGCGATCACCGAGGCCTACTTCGCGCGCTTTCCGGGCGTGCGCGGCTACATCGACCGCTGCCTCGAGGATGGCCGCGAACGCGGGTACGTCAGCACGCTGCTCGGTCGCCGCCGCTACATGCCGGACCTGGCGGCCAAGAACTACGCCCTGCGGGCGGCCGCGGAACGCGAAGCGACCAACGCACCGTTACAAGGCAGTGCCGCCGATCTGATGAAGCTCGCGATGGTGCGCATCGACCGCCGGCTGGCGAGTTACGGCGACGACGTCACGATGATCTTGCAGATCCACGACGAGTTGATCTTCGACGTCGAACGGGCCGTGCTGCCGGCCGTCGCGGCGGCGATCAAACACGAGATGGAGCATGCACTCGAATTGAGCGTCCCGCTCGAAGCAACGCTCAAGAGCGGAACCAACTGGTACGAAGTCGAGAGTTTCGATCCCGAAGAGGAGGCCGTCGAATCATGAAGTTCGCCCTAGCGACGGTGCTCGCGCTGGCACTCGCGCCGGCAGCGGTGGCGGCGCAGCCCACACCGGCCGGATGCGTCACCTCGCAAACGGCTAGCGCCGTGCCGGTGCGCGTTCGCGCGCCGGCGGAGACGCTCGATCTGCGCGTCGCCGACACGCCGTCCAAGCGCGAGTACGGTCTGATGTGCGTGCGTTCGCTGCCGCCGGGGACCGGCATGATCTTCGTTTTCGGCGACGGTGACAACTATCGCGATTTCTGGATGAAGAACACGCTGATTCCGCTCGACATGGTCTTCGTGGCGAAGAACGGCCGCGTCAACGAGGTGCGCGCCAACGTCCCGGCCACGACCGTCGATACGCCCGACCAGCGCATCCCGCACCGCGACGGCACCGGGAGCTACGTGATCGAACTTTCCGCCGGTGAAGCGGCTCGCGCCGGCATCAAGCACGGTGCGGTGCTCGACGTCAGCGCCGTCAGCAACCTCAACCCGCCGGACTAGGGAGGCGCCGGCTTGGCGCGTCCGGGGCGGCCGCAACGATTTGAACCCGGCCGCGGTTCTACCTAACGGTGCCCGAGCTCCCGGAAGTTGAGACGATCGCGCGCGGCTTAGCCAACGCGGTTGTCGGCAAGACGATCGCGGACGCTACGGTCAGCATGGCCAAGATCGCCG
The DNA here is from genome assembly GCA_036008105.1 of Candidatus Lustribacter sp. Lineage (GTDB taxonomy): Bacteria > Vulcanimicrobiota > Vulcanimicrobiia > Vulcanimicrobiales > Vulcanimicrobiaceae > Lustribacter. The sequence goes on from DASYOE010000198.1 coordinate 4,908, forward strand.
TCGCGCCGCCCGGTGTCTCGTTCGTCGAGACGCTGCGAGGCGAGCGAATCGAAGCGGTCGGCCGCCGTGGGAAGTTCATCGTGGTCCAGCTCGGCTCAGGCCGGCGACTCACGGTGCACCTGCGCATGACCGGGCGCTTGATCGTTCAGGCGCCGGAAGTCTCGGAACCGCACCCCTACACCCACATCCGCCTCACGTTTTCGGACGGCTGGCGCCTGTGTTTCGCGGACGTCCGCCAGTTCGGCCGCATGCGGCTCCTCGCCGCCGAGGAGGCCTGGGACGCCGACGGCGGGGTGGAACCGCTGTCCGAGGCCTTTACCTCCGAGGCCTTTGTGAGTATGCTGGACGGGCGTCGAACGCCGATCAAGACGTTTCTGCTCGACCAAAAGCATATTTCGGGCGTCGGAAACATCTATGCGTGCGAGGCTCTGTGGGAGGCCGGGATTCGTCCCAATCGCCCCGCGCAGAAGGTCACGAAGCCGGCCCGCCGCCGGCTTCACGGCGCGATCATCGACGTGCTACAACGCTCCATTGAGGCGCGGGGTACCAGTGTCGACGATTACGTCGACGCCGAAGGGCTAAAAGGCGGGTTCCAAAACCAGCTGGACGTTTACGGCCGGCTGGGCGAACCGTGCAGACGATGCGGGAAACCCATCGTGCGAACGGTTCTCGGTCAGCGAGGTACCTGGTGGTGCCGTGGCTGCCAAAAATAAAATCAAAACGAAAGAAGCACACACACCATTTCTGCTACCATCTCGCCGGAGACGCCGGCACCGAACGAAGAAGAAGACCAACTCGCGCTCGAACAGCGACTCTACGAAGAGAGCCTCAAGGTTCTCGACGAAGGCCAAGTCCTCGTCGGCGTCATCGTTGCAAAATATCAGGACGAACTGCTCGTCGACATCGGCGGTAAGTCCGAGGGTATTCTCCCCTTCCGCGAACTTTCGCTCATCATCGAGCCGAAAGAACTCAGCGTCGGCGATAAACTCGAGGTGATGATCCATCGTATCGATGAGAACGATGGTCAACTCTATTTGAGCGAACGCCGCGCCCGCGCACTCAAGACGTGGGAAAAAGTCATCGAAGCGCACGAGCACGACGAAGTGATCGAAGCGACCGTGACCCAAGTCGTCAAGGGCGGCGTGCTGGTCGATCTCGGCATGCGCGGATTCGTTCCGGCATCGCAGATTCGTCGCCAACCCGTCGGTAAT
>DASYOE010000199.1:0-12717 GCA_036008105.1 Candidatus Lustribacter sp.
CGCGATCTCGGCATGGCGATGCTGCTGCTCTCGACGTTTGCCGCGATGCTCTACGTCGCGACGCGGCGCATCGACTTGATCCTCGGCTGCACGGTGATCTTCGCCGGCGCGATCTGGTGGGCCGCGACGCACTTCCACTACGTGCAAGCCCGCATCGCGGTGTGGCACGATCCGTTCCGCGATCCATACGGTGCCGGCTATCAGGCGATGCAATCGTTGTTCTCGCTCGCCGCCGGCGGGCTGTTCGGCACCGGGTATCACGCCGGCCGCCCCGACTTCATCCCCGACGTTGCGACCGACTACGTGTACGCGGCTTACACCGAGGAATGGGGCGCGGTCGGCGCGATCGTGTTGTGCCTCGTGTTTCTCGCGCTGATCCTGCGCATGCTCGCCGTGGCGCAACGCCAGCCCGACCTGTACGCGAAGCTGCTGGCGACCGGGCTCGCCGCGACGCTGGGATTCCAGGTCGTGATCATCGTCGGGGGCGTGCTGCGGCTTTTCCCGCTCACCGGGATCACGCTGCCGTTCGTCTCCTACGGCGGGAGCTCGCTGGTCACGAATTTTCTCCTCGTCGCGCTGGTATGGGCAATTTCCGGCGAGCGTCGAAGAGCGGACGCGTGAGAGTATCGACGGCCTTCTGGTCGATCGTTCTTATCGGTTCCACCGCGTCGATCGCCGCCGGCTTCGTCGGGGGGCGCTCGATTGGGTCGGCCGGCGCCCTACCGGTCGCCACCGCGCACCACGCCGAAGACGGGCTTCCGGCCCCGATCCGCCAGCGGCTGCTGCGCCGCAACCTCTTCGGCCCCCACTCGCTGGACGCGGCCGGCCTGTTCGACCCCTACAGCGACCCCGACCTCGGGGTCACCGAACGCGCGCGGCCGGCGAATTTCGATCCGCACAACGACCGCGCCAAGATCGCCGTGATCGTCGTCGATGCGGGCGGCGTGGGCGGGCTCGACCACTTCCTCAACTCGCCGCTGCCCTTCGCGTTGGCGGTCGCGCCGGGTGACGACGATGCCGCCTCGACCGTGGCGGCGATCGCCGCGGCGGGCAAGACCGCCGTCGTCGACGGCAGCGACGCATCCGCGGCGAAGGTCGCGGCGCTGCTGCACGACGGGGCATCGGGCGTCATCGCGTCGCTGGACGAACAGCGGGCCGGCGCACTGCTGCACGGCATCGACACCCGCGCGTTCGTCGTCGACGCCGCGCTGGCCGAAGACGACGACGTCGACCAAGTTGCGCGCACGCTGCACCGGCAGGTCTACGAGCGCGACGTCATCGCCGATGCGCGCGACGATGGCGCCTACGTCGACTTCATGCTGCGCAACGCGCTGGCGATCGCGCAGCGCACCGGAACCGCGATCGTCGCCATCCACGCGCGCACGCAGAGTTTCGATGCGATCACGCGTTTCGCCGACCGCGCGCAGCGCGACGGCGCCGATGTCGTCGCGCTGACCGACCTGGAAGCCCACTAACCACGGCCGGACTGCAGGCGGCCCTGTTTCCGCTCGCGGCGCGCTTCGTCGCGGGCGACCGTCCCGAGAAGGCGCTCGCGGTGGTCCGGCGGCTCAACGACGAGGGGATGAGCGCCACGCTCGACGTCCTCGGTGAGGACGTGACCGATCGCGCCGCCGCGCAGCGCGTCGGCGAGACCTACCTCGATCTCATCGACCGCATCGCCGCGAGCGGCGTGCGAACGAACCTTTCGCTGAAGGTCAGCGCGTTGGGTTTGACCCTTGACGCCGGCATCGCGCATACGACCTTCGACCGTATCCTCGACCGCGCGCGGGAACGTCTCGACGATCCGTTCGTGCGCATCGACATGGAAGGCTACCGGCTGCTCGCGCCGACCTTGGCATTCTTCGAAGCGACGTGGCCGGCGCGCACCAACACCGGTCCGGTGCTGCAAGCCTACCTGTACCGCACGCCGTCGGACGTCGAGCGGATGATCGAACTGGGTGCGCGCGTGCGCCTGTGCAAGGGCGCGTATCACGAACCGCGCGACGTTGCGGTGCACGGACACGCGGCCGTACAATCGCGCTTCATGGCCTGCGCGGTGCAACTCTTGCGCGGCGGCGTCTATCCGGCGATCGCCACCCACGATCCGGAGTTGATCTCGGCGATTCGCGCGACCGCACCGGAACTGGGGCGCGGCAAAGACGACTTCGAGTTCCAACTGCTCTACGGGGTGCGCCCGGATCTGCAGCGCGAACTCGTGCAGGCCGGCTACCGCGTGCGCGTCTACGTTCCGTTCGGCACGCACTGGGCACGTTATTTTCGCCGCCGCATGCTCGAGCGGCGGGAGAACTTGATCTTCGCGCTGCGTTCGTTCGCGGGTTTGAAATGACGTGACCTCGCGCGATTACTTGAGCCGGAATCCGTCGCCCGGCATTCGCATCGCGTACGGCAGCGAGGCGCCCGAACAGTTCGGCGATTTGCGCGTGCCGGAGGGCGCTGGGCCGTTTCCGGTGGCCGTCGTCATCCACGGCGGCTGGTGGCGTTCGACCTACGGGTTGACGTACGCCGGCCATCTATGCGAAGCACTCACCAGCGATGGGTTCGCAACCTGGAACATCGAGTACCGGCGCGTCGGAAATCCCGGCGGCGGATATCCGGGAACGTTGTACGACGTCACCGCCGCGCTCGGCGCGTTGCGGGACATCGCGACCGAGTATCCGCTCGATCTCACGCGCGTCGTCGTGACCGGTCATTCCGCCGGCGGCCAGCTCGCGGCGTGGCTCGCGGCAAAACAGCGGCATCGCGAGTTGGATTGCTTCGGCGCGGCGCTGCCGTTGATCGGCGCGGTGCCGGTCGCCGGCGCACTCGACCTCGTCTACACCTCGACGCTCCAAGTCGCCGACGGGGACGGCATTCCGGTGCACGATTTTCTGGGCGGAACGCCGGCCGACGTGCCGGATCGCTACGGCTTCGCGTCGCCCACGGCGTGGCTGCCGACCGGCATCCCGGTGATCGCCGTGCACGGGACCGCCGATGCGAACGTGCCGCTCGAGCTGTCGCGCCGCTACGTGCAGCGCGCGCAAGCCGCCGGTGACCGCGCGCGCTTGATCGTGCTCGACGGCATCGACCACTTCGAGCCCTTCGATCCCGCGACCAAAGCCGGCGCGGTCGTTTGGGACGCGATTCACGAACTGCTCGTGCGCTGAAAGTGTGTACATGAAAATCGGCATCTTCGACCACGTCGACCGCACCGGCGAACCCCTGCGTGATTTCTACGAACAGCGCCTGCGGATATGCGAACTCTACGATCGCGAAGGCCTCTACTGCTATCACGTGGCCGAGCACCACTCGACGCCGCTCGGACTCGCGCCGGCTCCGAGCGTGTATCTCTCCGCGGTCGCGCAGCGCACGAAGCGGTTGCGGCTCGCACCGCTCGTCTACTTGTTGCCGTTCTACCATCCGTTGCGTTTGATCGAAGAGATCTGCATGCTCGATCAGCTGAGCGGCGGACGCTACGAGATCGGCGTCGGCCGCGGCATTTCGCCGATCGAAGCCGGCTTCTACGGCGTCGACACCGCCGAATCGGGCGAGCAGTACGCCGAAATTCTCGCGATCGTCCAGGCTGGTCTGCGCGAGCGGAACCTCACGTTCTCCGGCAAGCACTACTCGTTCGATGACGTTCCGCTCGAGATCGCGCCGCTGCAATCACCGTTTCCGCCGTTCTGGTACGGCGTCCACGCGGCCGAAAGCGCCGAGCGCGCCGCGCGAGCCGGCTTCAACGTGGTCACCAACGAGGGGCCGGAGCGCACGGCGTCTGTCGCCGCTGCCTATCGGGCCGCCTGGCAAAGCGCGCCGGGCGTGCCGGCGGTCATGCCGGAGATCGGGGTCGTGCGGCACATCGTCGTGGCCGCGACCGACGCCGAGGCCGTCGCGCTGGCCGAGCCCGCCTACGCGCGCTGGCACCACAGTTTCTTTCATCTGTTCCGGCGCTACATGGCCAATTCGAGCCATAACAAGGCGCCGGACCTCGCCGGCGCCATCGCCGCCGGCACCGCGGTCGTGGGGTCGCCGGACACCGTTGCGACCGTCCTGCTGCGGCAATGGGCCGATTCGGGGTTCACCTATCTGCTCGGTCAATTTGCCTTCGGCGACCTGGCTTTCGCCGATACGGTGCGTTCGGTCGAGCTCTTTGCGCGTCACGTCATGCCGGTTTTGCAGGACACCGCGCGGGGGGCCGTCGTAAGGGGACCGGGATGACCACCCCCGCCGGCGCGCTGTTCCTCCTCCTTAGCGATACGAGTCCGTAGTCGCTGAGCTGCGTTTGCCTGTAGGGGCCCGCCGCGAAAGCGACGGGCCGCTTTGTTTTTTGCCGAAATAGAAATGTAGAGAAGAGAGACACCATGTCCACGATGCCGTTTCACCGCTACCGACCTTTCGAACCGATCGCGCTGCCCGACCGTCGCTGGCCGGCGCAGACGATCGACCGCGCGCCGCGCTGGTGCAGCGTCGACCTCCGGGACGGCAACCAGGCACTGATCGAACCGATGGGCGCCCAGCGCAAGCGTCGCATGTTCGACCTGCTCGTGAAGATGGGCTTCAAGGAGATCGAGGTCGGGTTTCCATCGGCATCGCAGACCGACTACGATTTTCTGCGCGACCTGATCGATTCGGGCGCCGTGCCCGACGACGTCTGGCTCCAGGTGCTCACCCAGTCACGCGAAGACCTAATCGAGCGCACGTTCGAATCGCTGCGCGGCGCCAAGCGCGCCATCGTGCATCTCTACAATTCGACCTCGACCCTGCAGCGGCGCGTCGTCTTCGGACTGGATGAAGACGGCATCGTCGGCATCGCCGAACGCGGCACGCGTCAGATTCGCAAGCTCACCGACGCGATGCGCGGTACCGAGATCCGCTTCGAATACTCGCCCGAGAGCTTCACCGGCACGGAGCTGCCGTTCGCCAAGCGCGCGTGCGAAGCGGTGATGGCGATTTGGAAGCCGACCCCCGAGCAGCCGATGATCCTCAACTTGCCGGCGACGGTCGAGATGTCGACGCCCAACATCTATGCCGATCAGATCGAGTGGTTCGTACGCAACGTGCGCGACCGTGCGAGCTTGATCGTCTCGCTGCACCCGCACAACGACCGCGGCACGGCCGTTGCCGCGGCGGAGCTCGCGCTGATGGCCGGTGCGGACCGCGTCGAGGGCACGCTATTCGGCAACGGCGAGCGCACCGGCAACGTGTGCGTGATAACGCTGGCGGCGAACCTGTTCACGCAAGGCGTCGATCCCGAACTGGATCTCTCCGACATCCCGCAGATCGTGCGCACGGTCGAGTACTGCAACCAGATCCCCGTGCATCCGCGCCATCCGTACGGCGGCGACCTCGTGTTCACCGCATTCTCGGGTTCGCATCAAGATGCGATCAAGAAGGGCCTCGACGCGCTCGGCAAGACCGCCGGCGCACCGTGGGAAGTGCCGTATCTACCGGTCGATCCGAAAGATCTCGGCCGCAGCTACGAAGCGATCATCCGCATCAACAGCCAATCGGGCAAGGGCGGCGTCGCGTACATCATGGCGACCGACTACGGTTTCCAATTGCCGCGCAACGTGCAGATCGAGTTCAGCAAGGTCGTGCAGGCGCACACCGATGAGACCGGGGCCGAGCTCACCGCACCGGAACTGTGGGACGCTTTCGAGCGCGAATATCTCGCGCCGGCCGGCCCGTTCGGTCTGCTCGAACACCACATCAGCGAAACCGCCGGCGGCGGCGCGGCCATCACGGCGCGCGTTGCCGACGGCGACGCCGTGCGCAGCATCAGCGGCACCGGCAACGGTCCGATCGACGCGTTCATCAACGGCCTGCGCGGCGGGCTCGGCGTTGAGATCACCGTTCGCGACTACCACGAGCACGCGACGACCGCCGGCGCCAACTCGGCCGCCGTCGCCTACGTGGAGCTGGAAGTGGCCGGTCAGCCCGTCTACGGCATCGCGCGCGACGCCAACATCGTGACCGCTTCGCTGCGCGCAATCGTGAGCGGTCTCAACCGCGCCAGCCGCTTCGTAACGTTCGACCGCAACGAGGTAACCGCTTAAGCGATCACCTTCGCGGCGCGCAGCTCGCTCAGTTGCGCGTCGTTGTAACCGAGGACGTCGCGTAAAATCGTATCGCTGTGTTCGCCCAGCGCCGGGGGTGCGCTCGGCGTGCGCACCGGTGTGGCGGAGAAGTGCATCGGCGAGCCGGTCGTGCGAACGCCGTCCGTTTCGAAGATCATGTTGCGCTCGGCGACTTCGGGTGACGCGAGCACTTCCTCGACCGTGCGCACGCGTCCGGCCGGGATGTTCGCCGCCTTGCACGCGGCGAGGATGTCCGCGCACGAGCGTGATACAAAGCACTCGGCCAGCAGCGGGCTCAGCGCGTCGCGATTGGTGACCCGCAGCGTGTTGGTCGCGAATCGCGCGTCGTCCGGGAGGGCTGGCCGGTCGATCACCGCGAGGCATAAGTCGCGAAATTGCCGATTGTTCGCGCACGCCAGCACGAACGTGGCGTCGGCGGCCGCGAAGGTCTGGTACGGCACGATGCTGGCGTGCGCGTTACCGTAGCGTTTGGCTTTGGCGCCGGCGTTCAGTGACGCACTGGCAACGTTGCTCAGCACGGCCACGGATGCGTCAAGCAATGCGATGTCGATGAGCTGACCCTGGCCGCTGCGTTCGCGCGCAAATAATGCGGCTAAGATCGCCTGCACCGCATATCCGCCGGCGAGCAGATCGGAGATCGCGACGCCGAACTTCTGGGGCGCGCCGCCGGGCTCGCCGTTGATCGACATCAACCCGCTCTCGGCTTGAATGACGAAGTCGTAACCGGCGCGCGTCGCGAGGCTGCCGGTGCGGCCGTAGCCGGAAAGCGAGCAGTAGATCAGCCGCGGATTCAGCGCCGCCAGCGTTGGATAGTCGAGGCCGTAGCGGGCGAGCGTGCCGGTGAGGTAGTTCTCGACCACAATATCCGCGCGCTGCGCGAGTTCGCGCACGATCGCTTGCCCGCGTTCGCTGCGGAAGTCGACCGCGAGACTCGCTTTGTTGCGGTTCACCGCCAGGTAGTACGTCGCGGTGCCTTCGCGTGCGGGCGGCACCCAACTGCGCGTCTCATCGCCTTCGGACGGATTCTCGATCTTCCAGATGTCGGCGCCCAAATCGCCCAGTGCCATCGTTGCCCACGGCCCGGCGACGACGCGCGAGAGATCGAGCACCGTGATGCCGTCGAGCGGCGCGCTCACCAGGACGGGTGTGTTTAGCGCGCGGTGAGCCGGCGGTAGTTGCCGGCCCGCATGTCGTCTTTGGTGCGCTCGTCGAACGGCGCGTTCGCAAGCACGGCGCCCGGCGGATCTTCCATCACGCCGAACGGGTAGTCGCTGCCGACCATGAGGCGGTCGGCGCCGTACCGCTTCACGGCCAGCTCGAGGTTCGTTGCGTCGAAGGTCAGCGTGTCGGCGTAGAAGTTGCGCGCCGTAATCGAAGGCAGCTCGGGGCACGTCGCGTGCCACTGTTTGGCGACCCCCCAGAACCGGTCGAGGCGCGGCAGCATCCACGGCAGCGTGCCGCCCGCGTGCGCGAGCACGATCTTCATATCGGGAAAGCGCGTCAGGTAACCGCCCAGCAGCAGTTTTGCGGCAACGAGGCCGGTGTCGCTCGGATACGACGCGGCGGCGGCAAACTGCACGATGTTGCGATGCCGTTCGAATCCGGGCGCCGTTTCGGGGTGGATGAAGACGATCGCGCGCAGTGCGTTGCACTGCTCCCAGAACGGCAGCAAATCCGGATCGTCGAGTTCCCGTCCGGCGGCGACCGTACCGATCTCGACGCCGATCAGGTGCAGGTCGCGCACGACATAGTTTAGCTCGCCGCAGGCCGCATCGATGTCTTGCAGCGGGATCGCGCCGAGACCGGCAAAGCGATCGGGCCGGCTGCGCACGAACCCGGCGATCGCGTCGTTGTGCAAACGCGCGAACGCGAGCCCGGCATCGCGCGAGGATGCGTACGAGTTCGTCACCGGAATCGGCGAGATGACTTGCAGCGCCACGTGCCGCTCGTCCATATCGGCGACGCGCCGCTGCGCGGACCAGCAGCGATCGTCGATCGTGCGATAGTGTTTGCCCTTCTCGTACATCTGCCCGACCGTCGGCGACTCGATCACGAGTTTCGTGCAACCCTCGGCGCTGAAGTCCGCAACCGACTCGGGAATGTAGTGCGTGTGAAAGTCGACGACGTTTTCCATCGGTTGCGGCGTTCGACGACGGCGGAAGGGAGCGCCTGCAGCGTCCAGAAAACCGTCCGCATGCCCGATCTACGCTATAAGAAGATTGGCTACGTTGCCCTCAACGTCACCGACCGCGCTCGCTCGACGAGCTTTCAGCACGAGACGATCGGCCTCGAGACGAACCCGAACGTCGATCCGGCAACGTTCGGCGCGACGCTCCTGCGCAGCGGCTCATCGGCCTGCGAGGTGGCGCTCTACGACGCGCCCGAACCCGGGCTGCTCCGCGTGTCGTTCGAAATGGAGAGCGAGGGGTATCTCGAAGCCGCGCACGAGCACCTGCGATCGCTGGGCGTACGCACCTGGGATGTTCCCGCGAGCGATCGCACCGCGTTCGAGCAACGCGCCGCGTTTCGCTTCGCCGAGCCGAATACGTCGCTGACGGTCGAGCTGTATGCCGGCGCGGACGCGCATCCGGCGGCCGAGCACCGCCACCCGATCATCGATCGGCTGGGACACGTCGTCATCACCGTGGTCGATCCCGTGCCGATCACCTCGTTCTTTCTGAACGAGATGAATTTTCGGGCCTCGGATTACATCGATACCGTGGCCTTCTTGCGCTGTTTCCCGAACCCGCTGCACCACAGCTTCGCGATCACCAACGGCAACGACAACCGGCTCAACCACGTGAACTTTTTGGTGCGGTCGCTCGACGAGTACGGGCAGGCGTACAATCGCGTCAAACGGCAGAAGATCGACATCGTGTTCGGGCCCGGCCGCCACCCGCCGTCCGGCAGCGTCTTTTTGTACTTCCTCGATCCGGACGCGCTGACGTTCGAGTTCAGCACCGGCATGGAAGAGTTCCCGGAACACAACCCGCGCGAGCCGATCCGCTTCCCGCGCAAACCCGAATCCTTCGACTACTGGGGCGGCGCCCGCGACCCCCGGCATGGGCAAGTCGGCCGCTTCGTGCGGGAGAAAACCCCCGCTTAGGCCCCTTTATGTAACGGCACGGTGAAGGCTTAGCGAAGAGTCTGTATTCTGTGAGCGGCATCGCTACGCCGGCTCAACGGATAGCCGACAGTTGTATCACCATGCTTCCCTTCCGCACGTATCCCGATCCCATCGACCGCATAGCGTGCGACCGCTGCGGCCACCCGCTCTGGGATCACTGTATTAGCCTCTCGTATGCCGAATATCAAAGCGGCGACGAAACGACCGCTTGCAACCGCTTCGCGCTGCCGGACTTCACCGAACTCACTCCCGCCACGCTCGACGCGCACGCCCGGGCGAACTAGCTGACGACGATCAACTGCAGCCGGTTCCCGGCCGGATCGTAGAAGTATTCGCTGAGCTCTCCGGCCGGACGTTCGGCAGCGCGCACGTCGCCGTCGGTCGTAACCTTCCAAGCGCGCAAGTTCGCCTCGATCTCGTGATAAGCGGCGTCGTCAGCCACCGAGACCGCGATGTGCGCGCCGGCGTGCGGGCGTCCGCTCCCGACGTGCGGCGCGGTGGATGGATCGGGGCCGCAAAACAGCGAGCGCTCCGATAGCGCCTCAACCGCCTCCAGGAACAACACCTGCCCCGATCCGTTCTTGAGGATCGCGCGACCGTTGCCGAGTTCGCCCGTGTCGCGCTTGAGCAACGTCAGACCGAGCGCTTCGGTATAGAATTTTTCCGCCAGCGCGAGGTCGTCGACTTCGAGCGCAACGTGGCACACGTCGGTCACTTGCACGGCCGCGCCGTTTGCGGGTCCGTCAGCCGCCGGATGCCCGGCCCAGGCTGCAAGCTCGACGATGTTGCCGTCGGGGTCGCGGAAGCGCAAGCACTCGCTCAGGCCGAGACCGTCGGGCAACGCCGGAGCCGGTGTGGCGGTAATCTGCAGTTCGGCGAGGCGTTGCGGAAGTTTGGCGAGCGCATCGGGCGACACGGCGAAGCCGATGCGCGGCACCGGACGCGACTGCTCCGCGGCCGGCAGCGCGTGCCGCGCGAGGCACAGCTCGAAGCGATGCTTTCCCATGGCGACGAACGAGATGATGGGCCACCCCTCGTAGGTCCGCGTCCGCAGGTTGGCGATAAAGAGCGGCTTCGCGCCGAACAGCTTTTCGTAGTATTGGTGAGCACGTGGAATGTCTTCGACGATGAAGCCCGAGTGATCGAACGTTTGGATCGCCATGATGCTCCCTTCGCGTTAGCGGGTGGGCTTCCAGTGGGCGGCATCGAGCTCGGCGTTGATTTGATGCGCCAGCGTGAAGTCGTAGATCTTGATCAGCGGCGGAAGCTGATCTTTCGATATCCCGAGCAGCCCGGCGCGAACGGTGAGATCCGGAACGATCACGGCGTCGCTGACCGTATAGTCGCGGGTAAACGCGCGCGACGCGTAGTCGTAGCCGGTTTCGACCGCGTGCGCATCGTCGGTCTGGTACGCCTTCTGAAGAATCGCGATTGTCTCCGGCTTGAAAGCCTTCATGTAGCGAAAACCCTTGATGATCGCCCGCATCATCTTTTTGGCCAGCACCGGGTCGCCGTAGAGCGTTTTCTCCGCCATCGCGATGCCGGCGTACGGCATCTTGTACTTCGACAAATCCGCTAGCACGTGCGCCTTCTTGAGTTGGCCCCTGTCCAGCATCATGCTCGAGTCGGTGGTCGCGATGATCGCGGCCGACAACGCGCCGGTCTCGAGCCCGGCACCGATGCCGCTCGGCTGTCCCAGCGGTTGATAGCCCACGGAATCGGGCGGAATGCCGACCGCGGCCAGATAGATGCGCGCCGCAACCTCGAGCGTATCCCCGCGCGAGGCAACCCCGATGGTCTTCCCCTTCAGATCGGCCGCGGTCTTGATATCGTTGGACACCCAGAGGCTGTAGGTCGAGGCGTCAGCGGTGATCCCGACGATGCGCAGCGGCGCGCCCTTGAGAATCGCCGTAAGCGATGCCGCGGCCGAGCCGCTGGCTTGAATGTTCCCCGACATAAGGGCCGGCGTCGCCACGCCGCCGCCCGCGTACTGCAGTTCCGCTTCTAGCCCCTCAGCGGCAAAGTAGCCCTTCTGTTGCGCGACGAGCGGAGCACTCTGGTTCGCATCGTGCGACGCGTACGTAATCGTGATCTTCTGAAGATTCTGCGCGCCCGACGGAGGGGCCAAGAGCAGAAGTCCCCCAGCGGTAACCGCTGCAAGAAGGCGTCTCATTTCACACGATCTTCGTGAGATCTTCACGCGTTTCCCCGAACATCGAGACGGAGGTAGCGATGACGAACATCGAGGCTTTTGTTGACGCCGACGTAGCGTATGAGAACGTTCCGGAGCTGGCCAGGCGCTATCTCGAGTCCTTTCCGACGAACGAACGCGAAGGCTCGCACTTCATGCTTCGCGCCTGGTTCGCCAACGTCTTGATCGAACGCGAGGTCATGCTCAAAGCGCTTCCGGTAAAAACGGCGCCGCGGTGCGCGATCCTTAAGGTAAATTGGCATCCGATCTCCGGTCCCTACCCGACGTTCAAGGGAAAACTCTTCGCATGGCGCGGGATTTGCCGTTCCTGCCGGTTAGAAATTGAAGGCGGCTACGAACCGCCCGGCGGCGTCGCCGGAGCCGCGTTCGACGCCGTACTCGGACACCGGATCGCGGCGGAAACCATTCACGATCTGCTCGCCCGGTTCAAAACCGCCTTCGAAGGTCTTACGGTCCAATCGTAAGAGCGCCCTCACGCGGCGAGGTCGTGCTCGAATAGCGACGCGACGATGGCGGCCATGCGGGGGTCGATCGCGGCGAGCCGCTCGCGCGTTGCGCGCGGCCACAGGGAGTGCGGGTCGTTAACCTCAACGTGGGCGCGCATGCACTCGGCGAAGTACTCGTCGCAAGCGCTGGCGGCGTACGGGGTGACGAACGCGGTCGCGCCGGCGAACGCGCGCCGGATGCGCGGGTCGACGCCGCTGAGGTAGACGCCGCCGCCGAGCGCGCAGTCCAATGCGTGCGCGAACTCGTGCGCGATCGTCATCGGGCTCAAGCTGCGCAAGTAGATCGTGCGCTCTTCAACGACGAAGAGACCCGCGGGTGGAATCGGCCAACCGTCGACGCCGGCCACGATGCGCCGCAGCACCGGCGAGCGATCGCCGAAGCGTTCGCCCGCGTTGAGCACGGTGATGCGAACGCCGGCGCGTTCGGCGACGGCGATCGCGCCGGGGCCGAACCGCCGGATCACCGCGTCGACGGCGGTGGCGTTCGGGGGTGCGGCTTCGATCATCCGGCCGACGATACAGGCCGGGCATTGCGTGCTGTTGTCCGAAGCGTTGCCGCATGTCGACCCGTCTCGGGGCCTGGAGTCAACGGCTCGTCCAGCTCGCGCTCCTGGCCGCCGTCGTGGCGGCCTGGTACGTGCTCACGCTGCCGGGGCACATCAACCCGCTGCTGCTCCCGGCGCCGGGCCCGGTGTTCGCGAAATTCGGCGCGTTGCTCGCCGCCGGAACGATGTGGCCGGACCTGTTCGTCACTGTGTCCGAATGGCTGATCGCGTT
>DASYOE010000200.1:0-4763 GCA_036008105.1 Candidatus Lustribacter sp.
CGATAGGCGGCCAGCGACGATTCGGATTCTTCGGTCGCGCGGCGGTCGACGCCGTCCAGGGTTGCGCCGGCCAGCGCCAGCAGCGCGATGCGCGTGCGCAGCGTCGCGTCGCGTTCCGACGGCTGGATGAGTCCGGCGATCGCTTGCCATTCGGGCTTGCGCAGATCGCGGCGCAAACGCCGCGGCGCCGGAAACGCTTGCGGCGGCGTCGCTTGCTGCCAGGGCATCGCGAGGCCGTCCAGATCGTTCTGCACGATGCGGTACTGCGGCGTCTTGCCCATGCGCGAATGCACCAGTGCGCGGCCCAGCAATTCGATGTCGCGGCGCAGGAACGCGTCGTATCCGCCGGCATCCTGACCGTCGCCCGCTTCGCTGCATGCGATGCTCGAGATCAACACGTAGTGCGCGATGATCCCGGGAACGTCGGCCGTGAACAGACGATCGAGCAGCGCGACGTCGTTGTTGGCCAACGTGCGATAGCGAACCATGCGCTCGGGCGGGGCCGTCGCCGTTCCCAGCGAGGGCTTCGGCGCAGCGGCCGGCGGTGGTGCGAAGAGCGGCAGCGCGGCTTTCGGGACCGGCGCCGGTTTCGGGGGTTCGGGCTCGGGTTCGGGCTCCGGCGCCGGTTCCGGTTCTTTTTCGACGACGACGGCTTCGACGACCACGGATTCAACGACCACGGGTTCGACAACGGGCGGCGGTTCGGGTTTCGCCTCGAGCCGTTCGTGCACGACCGGCGGCAGAATCGGCTCGGTGACGACGATCTCGTGGACCTCATCGTCCTCGAGTTCGTAGAACGGTCGCGGGGCTTCCGCGGGCGCCGCGGTCGCGCCGCGTTTGATCGTGATGCCGGCCGTGCCGACGACCGGAACGCCGTTGGTTTGCAAGCGCGGCTGCAAATAGAGCGTGTTCACGCCGGGCAGGACGCCCAGTTGGAACGTGACCTTCGACGACGTGGCGCCGGGCAGGCGCGCGATCGGCAAGCCTTGCGCGAAAAGCTGTTCGGGCGCTTGCGGCTCGCGTCCGTCGATGCGCAGCGTGCCGGTGCGATATTCGGTTTCGACCGGAATCGAAATCAGCAGCTTCGACTCCGGTGCGGGGGCCGTGCCGTCGTTGAAGACGTCGACCGCAACGCCGATGACCGCGCCCGGAATGACGCCCGTTTTCGGCGCCGCGGCGACGGTAACGCGCAACCGCGGCGCGTCCTCGATGGCCGCGTCGGGAATGCTCGCTACGATCGATTCGGCGCCGAACGATCCGGCGGTGCGTTTATTGGCCGGTGCTCCCTTGCCCGGCTCGTTGTGCCGGAATTCGAGGAGCCGCATGTCCGCGTTACGCTCGAATAACTCGTCGATCGCTCGCTGATCCACGGTTAGCGCTGCACGCTACGGAAACCTAAACGCAAGCCACGGCCAGCGGCGTGATTTCTCGGCTTCGGGAGCGGTGCGTTCCTCGACCGGCGCGGGCGTACTCGGCTTCATCCCGCGGCTGCGGATCGCCACTTCGGCGTCGACGTTGAGCGCGCGCGGATGGCCGCGCAGCGCGGCTTCCTCGAGCGTCGCGTGCGCCAGCGTCAACAGCCGCCGCGGCGTGCCGAGCGAGGTCTCGATGATGAGATCGAGCGCGTCGGCGGCGAACATCATGCTCAAATCGCCGCCGCCGCCGGCGCGCGAGAGACGGTGTGCGAGCAGCGCGCGCGTATCGGCCGGACCCAGGGCGGCGAGGTCGATCCACCCCGCGACGCGGTCGGCTAAGTTGCGGCGTTTGTTGACTTGATCGCGGAATTCGGTTTGACCGAACAGCACGATGTTGAGCAGCTTGCGTTCCGGAACGTCGAAGTTCAGCAGCAAGCGCAGCGTCTCGAGGTTTTCGTCGCTGAGGTTCTGCGCCTCATCGATGAAGAGCGCCACGGTCGCGCCGTCGACCACGGCCGCATCGTAGAAGAAGTTCTTCAGCGCGTTCTTGAGCGCGGCCGGCGAACGCGGCGGAAACGCCAGGCCGAACGCCCGTCCGATCGTCACCAGGAACTCGATGTCGCCGGCAAAGCTCGGGTCGAGGATCTTGCCCAAGCGCACGTTGTCGCGGTTCAGCAGTTCGCGTTCGATGGCGCCGGCCAGGCTCGTCTTGCCCGTTCCCGGATCGCCGACCACGATCATCAGCCCACGCGATTGCTCGATCGATTGCACGAGCCGGTTCTTCGCGTGCGCGAGGTTGCCGGTCGAGCGATAGAAATGCGGATCGGCGGTATCCAAAAACGGATCCCGATCGAGCCCGAAGTGCTGATAGTACGGCATCATACTAGCGAGAAATCATCCTGTGGTACCGGTGCGTCCTGACCCTGCAGCCGCCTGGTATTCCCTCCAGCCCGGCGCAAAGCCCGCCGCCTCCATTTCGACGTGGTGCCCGTCACCACGGCGCCCCCCAGGTTAAGAATCCCTAGCGGTTTTCGCCCTCGTCGGGCCCCCGTTCGAGGGTCCGCCGAGGCCGGAAAGCGGCCGCCCGCGCCGAAAAAGTGCCCCTAATGATCGACATCGCCGCCGGCGAGCCGATGACGCTCGCTCGCTTGTTGGCACCCGCGGGCACCGCAGCGTTCTTCGAGCGCTACTTCGAACGCGAGCCGCTGCACCTCGCGCGGGGGGATGCCGGCTATTTCGGCGACTTCTACACCGCCGCCGACGTCGAGACGGCCATTCACGTCGGCGGACGCGAGGCCAACCGGTTCGCCATGACGCGGGGCGGCGCGGCCGTCGATCCCGCCGAGCTGCAGGTCGAACGCACGCACATTCGAGCCGGATACACCGGCAAACCGCCGATCAACGTCCTCGATCCGCGCGCGATCGCCGCGCGTTTCGAGCGTGGCCATACGCTGCTCATCAGCGACGCGTCACTCTTCAGCCCGCGCTTGCAGGCCCTGTGCAATTCGATCCAGCGCGAAACGTTGATGTACGTGCAGGCCAACGCGTACCTCACGCCGCCCAACGAGCAGGGCTTTGCCTTGCACCACGACACGCACGATACGCTCGTGCTGCAGCTCGAAGGCACGAAACAGTGGCGTGTGAAGCAGCCGGTCGTCGCCCTGCCGATCGAAAGTCAGCCGTCGTCGCCGGCCCGCGCCGAGGGTGAGGTACGGGCGTTCGACTTGCAAGCCGGCGACACGCTCTATCTGCCGCGCGGCTACCGCCACGAGTGCGTTGCCGGAACGGTGCGCAGCCTGCATCTCACGCTCGCGCTCTTGCCGGTGCGCGCCATCGAGCTCGCGGAAGCGGCGCTGCGGGTCGCGGCCACGGTCGACGTCGAGTTGCGCCGTTCGCTGACCGCCGGCTGGCAGGACACCGAGGGCTTCAGCGAACGTTTCGGCACGTTTCTCGCCGAGCGGTTGCAGAAAGCGTTCAGCGGCCCGGTGATGCGCGCCGCGCGCGATCTCGTCGTCAACGAACTCTTCGCGACGACGCGCACCGTGGCCGGCGGCACGTTCGGCACGCTCGAGCGGCTTGCCGCGCTGGACGCCGGCTCGCGCATCGCGCTGCGCGACGACGCACCGTTCGTCGTGCGGGTGGAAGGCGAGGACATTCAACTGATCGCGGCCGGCAAAGCGACCACGCTGCCGGGGAACTGCGCACCGGCCATTCGCGCGTTGTCGTCGGCGCCGATGACGGTCGCGGCCCTGGAAGCGATGCTGCCGGACGCCGGAGCGGCACTGGCCCGGCTGCTGGTGCTCGACGGATTAGCGACCATTCTTGACGCCTGACCTGCCGCTCGTCACGGTCATCATCACGACGTACAACTACGCGCACACCGTGGGCGTAGCGATCGATAGCGCCTTGGCGCAAGACTATCCGCATCTCGACGTGCTCGTCGTCGACAACTGCTCGACCGATGCCACGCCGCAACTCGTCGAGCGCTACGAAGGCAATCCACGCTTCCGGTACGTGCGCAACGAGAGCAACATCGGGATGGTCCCCAATCACAACAAGGGGTTGCGCGAAGCGCGCGGCGAGTACGTCCTGTTCCTCTCGGCCGACGACTTCCTGATGCCCGGCCACATCTCGCACTCGTATCAGTTCCTGCGCGATCACCCGGACATCGACGTGCTGTACGCGTCGACGTACTTCGCCGATGAGACCGGGCGCTTCATCGGCTTCCGTCAGATGAGCGGCCAGCCGCTCGGGCCGTATAACGGTGGGCGCAACGAGTTTGCCGGGTTGCTGGCCGAGGGCTGCTACATCTGTTTTCCGACGATGCTGATGCGGCGCGACCTCTACGACCGTTTCGGCGAGCTCGACGAAGCGATCAAGGCGGCCGACTACGAGATCGTCCTGCGCTGGGCAGCGAACGGGGTGCGCTTCGCCTACGAGCCGGAGCCGAATTGCGGCGTGCGGCTGCACAGCTCGCAGCAGAGCAGTTCGCAGAACTACGTCGCCGACGCCGGCGACATCCGCGAATTTCTCTACCTCCTCAACAAGTTCGCCGAGCCGTACGGCGAACAACTGCGCGGGTTCGAGAGCAGCATTTCGCGCCACATGTGGGGCCGCTTCGAGATGGCGCGCGCGGCCGGCGTGCTCGATGCGGAGGGCGAGATCCGCGCCGCGCTGGTCGAGGCCGACACGCTGATCGCGCGGATTCGCGACCGCAACGAAGCCCACAAACGCGCCGGGCATCTCACCGCGATCGTGCTTCCGACCGTCAACATCAGCGCGCTCGAGATCACGCTGCGGTCGCTGGCGGCGCAGACGTACGGCGATTGGGATGCGATCGTGCTGCAG
>DASYOE010000201.1:0-2224 GCA_036008105.1 Candidatus Lustribacter sp.
CGGGAACCTCGTCGGCGTCGAGGCCGGCGCGCGCACATACTTCGGCGTTCCGGCCAGCGACCTGGATTGGGCGCAAGCCGCTTTCCTCGCGGCGTTGCCCAACGATCCGGTCGCGCTCGATCCCTACACGCATCGCGCGGCGCTCGAACGCCGGCAACGTGCGATCCTCACCTACTTGGCCGCGCGCGGCGCGATCGGCGCCGGCCAAGCGCGCGCGGCGCTCGACGAGCAACTGGCGATCGTCCCACGCAGTGACGGCATCGGCGACGCATCGCAGTTGCTCTTCCGGTTGGCGGCTTCCACGCCGAGCGGCGTCGAGCGCGTGCGCACGACCATCGATCGCGACCTGCAGCGGTACGTCGAGAACGCGGCCCAAGAAGTCGTGGCCGCGCTGGGCGACCGTTCGGTTCACGACGCGGCGGCGATCGTCGTGGACAACGCCACCGGCGACGTGCGCGCCTATCTCGGTTCGCCCGATTACTTCGACGCGCGGAGCCTCGGGCGCAACGACGGCGTCATGGCGTTGCGCCAACCCGGCTCGACGCTGAAACCATTCCTCTACGAGCTGGCGTTCGAGCGCCGCACGATTCGACCGGCCACGATCCTCGAAGACGTTCCGACCGCGTACGCGATTCCGGGTGCGCAAATCTACGCACCGGCCGACTACTCGGGTCAGTTCGAAGGACCGGTCCGGCCGCGCATCGCGCTGGGCGACTCGCTCAACGTTCCGGCCGTGCGCACGCTGAGCGCGGTGGGCGTGGCAACGTTTCAGTCGCGCTTGCGCGCGCTGGGTTTCGCGCATCTCGATAAACCGGCCGACTACTACGGCCTCGGTCTCACGCTCGGCAGCGGCGAGGTGACGCTGGAAGAACTCGCGCGCGCATATGCGACCGTTGCGCGCGGCGGGCGCCCACTGCGCCTGCGGTATCGCGACACCGATCCGCGCGAAGGCGACGGCCGGCTGCGCATCGGCGACGAAGCGACGTGGGCGCTGGTGACCGACATGCTGGCCGATGCGCACGCTCGCGCACGCGCCTTCGGCGTGTCGTCGCTGCTGCGGCTGCCGTTTCCGAGCGCGGTGAAGACGGGCACCTCATCGGATTTCCGCGACACCTGGACGGTCGGCTTCACGCGCGATTACACGGTGGCCGTATGGGTCGGCAACTTCGACGGCGCCCCGATGCAGCGCATCACCGGCGTCACCGGTGCGGCGCCGCTCTGGAACCGCATCATGCTGCACCTGGCCGAAACGCGCGAGCCGGGCGCGTTCGCACGCCCGCGCGGCTACGCGCGCCGCACGATCTGCGCAACAACGGGCACCCTCCCCGACGCGTCGTGCGAGAGCATCGTGTCCGAATGGCTAGACGGGGACGACCGCGCCGCGCTCCACAAAGTACCGCCGCCCACCGTAGCCTTCGGCATCGACTCACCGCACGACGGCGCGCGCTATCTCCCTGGCGGTACGATCCTGATGCGCGCGAACGCCGCGCTCGGCAGCAGCGTGCGCTGGACGGTCAACGGAATCGCAGCCGGAAACGGAATCGCGCTGCCACTCGCGTTGCATCGCGGTCACTACACGATCGTCGCAGCGAGCGATCAGCGCACCGCCACCGCCCGCGTCGTCGTCGCCTCTGACCGCACGTCAACGCGCCGCACCGGTTTCACGATTACCCGCTAAGCACCGCGCAAGTACCGAGTGGTCCAGCCTAGCCCGGCTTCGGTCGTTGTGCGCGGTTTGTATTCCAGGCCGATCCAGCCGGCATAGTTGTCGGCGTCGAGTTGGGCGAACACACGCGCGACGTCGAGGTCGCCACGGTCGGGTTCGTGGCGGTCGGGGCAGCCGGCGAGTTGCACGTGCGCGAAGCGGCCGCGCAGTTCGTGCGCGCGCTCGACGACGTGGCCTTCGGTGTGGAAGGTGTGGTAGCAGTCGAATTGCAGCGCCACGTTCGGCTGCGCGACACGCTCGAGGATCGCGAGCGCTTGTGCGCTCGACTGCAGCACGTAGTCCGGATTTTCTTTGGCGTTGAGCGGCTCGATCGTCAGCGTGATGCCGGCCGCCGCGCAGCGCGGCGCCGCGCTCGTGAGATTCGCCACCAGCACATCTTCGTGCGCTGCGAGCGGAAACGCGTCGTTGCGCCGTCCCGACATCGCGTGCAAGCGCGGGCAGCCGCAGGCCGCGGCGTAGGCCAACGCCGTTTCGAGTCCGGCCGCGAAGCGCGCCTCA
>DASYOE010000202.1:0-5145 GCA_036008105.1 Candidatus Lustribacter sp.
GCGCCCGAAGACCCCGAACGGTGCATCGTAGCTCCCTTCGATGAAGATGATGGTTCGCGTTGCCTGGATCCGGAAACTGATGATGCCGCGAAAGTTCGGCAGAAGCCGCGTTCCGCTGTTCCACCGAAAACGGATCTCGTCGTGTCGCCGGCCGTGCTCGGTGATGTCGCTATGAAGACCGAAGGTCCACCGGACGCGATGTGCCGGGATCGGCAGCATATGAAACCACGGAACGCGCACCAGTGACTCTGCTCCGCCGGCCTCAGCGTTTTGCAGAAACTCCTTTGCATATTCTTCGGCAACCGAGAACGGGCAGTCGGCCAGGACCGAAACGGTGATGGTCATGCCTTGAGTGTACGCACGAGCAAGAATACGGTATGAACCTGGCGTGGGCCGGCGCGAACCCAGACTTCTTGGAATCTTCCTAGCTTAGGGCAGTTCGGCTAGCTTGTACCCCGCCCCGTAGACCGTCAGCACGTAGCGCGGCCGCTGCGGATCGATCTCGATCTTCGCCCGCAAATTCGCGATGTGCCGGTCGAGGGTCCGGTCGAAGACTTCGCTGCCGTCGCTCGAGATCAGTTCGATCAAATGATCGCGCGTGAACACCTGGCCGGGGTGATCGGCAAATATGCACAGCAAGCGGTATTCTGTTGGGGTCAGCTTGATCGGCGTTCCCTCACGCGCGACCTCATGACCGGTGAGGTCGATCGTGAGGTCTCCAACGCGCCGGACCTCACGCACGGCGCGCCGTGGCGCACCGCCGGTTTCTGGGGCGGATGTGAAGCGCCGCAACACCGTTTTGACGCGCGCCACGACCTCGCGCGGACTGTACGGCTTGCTGACGTAGTCGTCGGCCCCGAGCTCGAGCCCGACGACCCGGTCGACTTCGGCACCACGAGCCGTAAGCATAATAACGGGGACATCGAGCTGCGCGCGAATTTCGCGAAAGGCCTCGAGTCCGGAAAGAACCGGCAGATTCAGGTCCAGCAGCACCAGGTCGGGCCGTTCGGTTAGCGCGATGTCGACTGCCGTGCGGCCGTCGGCCGCGCGTAGTACGGCGAAGCCCTCGTCCCGGAGATAGGCATCCAGGACGTCCAGAAGCGCCGTCTCGTCGTCGACCACCAGGATGGTCGTCTTCCGTGCTTCCACGAGGGGCAGGCTTCTCGGTAGCTTGCATCCGCGCCTCGCGCTCGTCGCGCGCGCCGTGCGCTCCTAGCCGGCGAACGTTATTGCGGTGGCGGCGACGGCAAGCTGCGCATGTCGATATACGGCGGCTTCGGCTCGCGCCACGGCTCGACGGCCGCCGGCATCGCGACGCCTGCCGGGCCGAGCGATTTGACGAACTGGTAGATCGCGCGCAGATCGGCGTCGGGGAGCTGGCGCAAATCTTGCCACACCATCGGCGGATGACCCGCCCGCGTGCGCACTGCCTGGACCCAGCGGTCTTCCGACATCGCCTGAAAATCGAGCCGGACGTTGGTGGCGTAACTCGTTCCCCACCAGCCGCGAAATCCGACCGTGCTGCCGGTTAACCAGCGCGCCACCGGAACGGCACCGTCGGTGTCGCGCCAGCCCGCGGTATGGCAATCATTGCAGGTCCCATAGACGACGAGCGCGCGGCCGCGGGCGATCGTCGCGGCGGACGGGGCGCGCGGCGGCGAGCTTGCGCCGGCCGTAGCCAGCAAAACGGCCGTCGCGGCTAACGCGGCCAAGCCGATGTTTGTGAAGAGATCTTCGAGTGACGTTCGTTCAACTTTCACGTTTTGTAGGCATCGTTTACGTTATGTCGACGCCAACTCCGCCTTTCTCACGGGTGCTCGTTCCCTTTGACGGCTCCGAGCCCGCCCGGGCCGCCTTGCGGCTGGCGATCGGATTCGGCAAGCAGCACGCCGCCGTCAGCATCGTGACGATCGTCGATGAAATGCCGTTGGTGGCGCAGTCGACCACAGCGATGGTTGCGCTCGATCCGGCTCCGCTGTTGGACGCCCTCGACGAACAGGGCCAAGCGTTGCTCGACGATGCGGCAGCCCAGTGCCGCGCCGAGGGAGTGAAGCCGGCGCTTACGACGATCTACGAGCGGCACGTCGCCGGGATCCTCGCCGCCGCAGCCGACACTTCAAGCGACGTCATCATCATGGGAACACATGCGCGGACGGGTGTCGCGCGGACGTTTCTCGGCAGCACCACGGAAGGCGTCTTGCGTGCGAGCACGATTCCCGTTCTAACGGTGCGGAACGCCGCGCGCGTTGCTGCGGCGCCGTTCGCGACGGTGTTGCTAGCGCTCGACGATTCCGAACCGGCGGATGCGGCGGCAATCGTTACGGCCCGACTCGTGCAAACCGTTGGATCGCGCGTCGTCGCTTGTCATGCGATCGAACCGGCGCGCGTTCACGACAGCAGCGCCGCTCTTTCGTTCGGCTTTCCGCCGATGCACCTTGCCGAGGAACTCCGGCGTGAAGCGCTCTCGACGGTCGACGGCGCCCTTACGCGCGCCGGCCTGCCCGAGAATACACCGGTCGTGATCGTCGACGGCGATCCGGCCGAGGCAATCGTCGCGACCGCCAACGCGCGAGGCGCGGGGACGATCGTCGCGGGTACGCATGGCCGCCGCGGTTTGCGGCGTTTCGCGCTCGGCAGTGTGGCGGAGAACGTCGTCCGCAAGAGCGAGGTTCCCGTGCTCATCGTTCCGGCAAAACGCCAGGGCGGCTACGATCGGGTCGAACCCTCGTCCTTGGCCGCCCAGCGCTCGATCTTCGCGCGGAGATCGGCTAATTTCACGGGCTTGGACAGGTAGTCATCCATCCCGGCCGCCAAGCATGCAGCCCGATCTTCAGCGAATGCGTTGGCGGTCATTGCCGTAATCGGCAGATGGCGGCCGGTGAGTTGCTCTTCGTGCCGGATGAGCTTCGTTGCGTCCAATCCGTCGAGATTCGGCATCTGACAGTCCATGAACACCATCGCGTAATTCTGCCGGCGTACGGCTTCGAGTGCCTCGCGTCCATCGGAGACGAAGGTCACCGGCACTCCGAGATCGTCGAATTGCATTTGCAGGAGCCGTCGGAGCCGTTCGTTGTCTTCGGCGACCAAGATGGTGCCGCTGGTCGCTGTGGCCGCGGTGGCGGGTGCCGGCGGGGGCGCGCCCGGCGCGTGCGGCGGTGGCAGATCGACTGCCTTGACGATCGCATCGAAGAGCTGCGATTGTCGCACGGGCTTCGACAGCGCACCGTCGTGGCCGATGGCAATGACGCGTGAGGGCGCGATCGATCGCAGGATCTCTACCGTGGAACTCACGTCGACGGCACCGGTGTTGTCGAGGTCGACGATCGCAACCCAACTCACGTTGCCGTCGCCGCGCAGCCCGGCAACGACATCGTCGCCGCTCCTCGCGCGGCGGCTCTTCATCGACCACGATTCGAGATAGCTCTCGACGATCTGGGCGAACGTATCGTCGCCGGAAACGATCAAGGATGCCGTTCCGCCGGGTAGGCGACGCTGCAAGGCAGCGGCATCGGCCGCGCGCGCAAAGCGCACGATAAACCAGAACGACGAACCTGCGCCGGCGATGCTGTCGACGCCGATCTCGCCGCCCATCATTTCGACCAGCCGTTTGGAGATCGAGAGCCCGAGTCCGGTTCCGGCGAATTTGCGGGACGCCGAACGGTCGGCTTGCGCGAACGGCTCGAACAGCTTCGGCAAGACATCGGCCGGAATACCGATTCCGGTGTCCTGCACGTCGAAACGCACCAGCACGTCTTCAGGCGAAAGCTCGACCGAGACGGCGCGCACCACCACCCGGCCGCTCTCGGTAAATTTCACCGCGTTGCCCAACAGGTTCAACAATATTTGCCGAACGCGGTCGCGGTCGCCGATGACGGGCGGAATCGATGGGTCGATGTACGCGTTTAAGGTGAGATTCTTTTCGCGCGCCAGGTGCGCCAGCACGTCGGCGGCACCTTCGAGCACGGGCTCGATCTCGAACGGCTCGACGACCAGCTCCATCTTGCCCGCTTCGATCTTCGAGAAATCGAGCACGCTGTTGATCAGCGCGAGGAGCGCCTCCGACGCTTCGACGATCGTTTGCACGGTGATCTGGGCGCGCTCGTCGAGCTTCCCCCGGCTCAACAATTCGGCGCCACCGATGATCGCGCCCAGCGGCGTCCGCAATTCGTGGCTCATCGTCGACACGAATTCGGTCTTGAACCGCGACACGTCGGCCAATTCGCGATTGAGTTCCTCGAGTTCGGCTGCGTGCTGCTGCACGCCGAGATGCTCGAGCCGCAGTTCTTCGCTGCGCTTGCGTTCGCTAATGTCGGTGATAGCCGCGAGCGTGAACGTCTCGCCGCTGGTGGTGATGGGGTTGAGGCCGATCTCGATCGGAACTTCGCCGGCATCTTTGCGCCGGCCGTAAAGATCGCGCCCGGCGCCCATTGCGCGGGCCGACGGTGCGGCGGCGAAATTGTCGCGCAACTCCGGGTGGCCGCGCCGGAAGCGTTCCGGCACGAGCTGGTCGATCGACATGCCGAGCAGCTCGGCACGGGAGTAGCCGAAGAGCGCCTCGGTCTGCGCGTTGACCAGCACGATCCGGCCGTCGGCGTTTACCAGGACTTTGGCGTACGGCGAGCCCTCGATCACGGCGTTCAGGAGATCTTCCTTGGGCGCCGTCGTCTCAGAAAGCGTCCCACGGGACGTTATCAATGCGGCATCGAGGGACTCCAAAGACGCCAAGATGTCCGCCAGGCGTCCGGGAGTCGGATCCAGTTTTCCATCGATGAGGGCATGGATTGTCCCGATCGCGACCGCGAGGTCGTTACGCATATCGTGCAGCGTCCGATCCATCAACATTCCTTCGCGTAACTTTCGCCAACGCTTCTCATTTCGGCGCTAGGTTCGAATCATGAGCGAAATACATGAATGTCTCGCCCGCGACGGAAATACCTGAGCCGCGGTCGTTACCGGGAGGCCGGCGCCGCTGCGGAGTTCGTCATTACCGTTTCGGCGTCGGGAACGCTTTCGTTGGTGCGCACCACTAACACGGGGAGCGGCGAATTGCGTACGACATGCTCGGCAACGCTGCCGATAAAAAATCGCTCGAGCCCCTGCCGGCCATGGCTGCCGAGCACGATGAGATCGGCATCCGACTGCAGC
>DASYOE010000203.1:0-8938 GCA_036008105.1 Candidatus Lustribacter sp.
GCTCGGTCCGCACATCCTGTGCTCCTTCGCAAGCCCTTAGAGTACCCCGCGCAACAACGTCGGCGGGCCGCTCGGGATGACATCGAGGCAGCGTGGACGTAGGAACGGTGATGAAGAGTCGGCGTTCTTTTTTGGCGGGTGTGGCGTCGGGTGGGATTGGACTCGCTGTCGCTTCGGGGGAGCCGGCTGTCGCGCAATCCTCGCCTTCGCCGGCGCCTTCGGGGTCGGCTAAGCCTCCTAGCGCGGTTGCGCTCGCTACGGCGGTCTCGATGAGGCGGTTTGATTCGGCGCTGACCGATGATGATGTGCAGACGATTGCCAAGGCGATCGATGCGAACAATGACGCGGCGCTCGTCCTCAATCCGAAGAAGAAGCGGCTGCCGAACGGCGCTGCGCCGGCGGTGCACTTTAAGGTGATGGACGCGTGAACGACGACGACGTTGCGTTCGCCGACGTCGTCTCGCTGCAGCAGATGCTGACGGCGAAGGAGCTGTCGTCGGTTGAGTTGACGCAGCTCTATCTCGACAGGCTCGAGAAGTACGGGCCGGTTTATAATGCCGTTGTTACGATTTTGCACGAGCGCGCGTTACGGGAAGCGCGACGCGCCGATCGCGAGCGGGCGGCCGGACGCGTGCGCGGGCCGTTGCACGGGATACCGTACGGCGTGAAGGATCTGCTGGCGACGCCCGATGCTCCAACGACGTGGGGCGCGCAGCCGTTTCGCCGTCAGCGCTTCGACTTCGACGCTACCGTGGTGGCGAAGCTCACGGACGCGGGTGCGGTGTTGCTTGCGAAGCTCGCGATGATCGAGCTGGCGGGCGGCTTCGGGTACAATGATGCCGATGCGTCGTTTACCGGGCCCGCGCGTACGCCGTGGAATCCGGCGTTTTGGGCCGGTGGGTCGTCGAGCGGGTCGGGGATTGCGGCGGCGGCGGGTTTGGTGGGGTTTGCGATCGGTACGGAAACGGCGGGCTCGATCGTGTTTCCCTCAATGGCTTGTGGGGTGACGGGACTGCGTCCGACGTTTGGGCGCGTTAGCCGGCATGGCGCGATGGCGTTGTGTTGGACGCTCGACAAGATCGGGCCGATCGTGCGCAGCGCGCGCGACGGCGAGATCGTGCTGCGCGCGATTGCTGGGTCGGATCCCGGGGATCCGGATGCGGTCGATCGCGCCTTTGCGGCGCCGCCGCGGCGGCGGCCGCGCATTGGCGTTCTCAAGAATGCCACGAAGGGGTGCATGCCGGCGGTTGCGCGCAACTTTCGCGCGTCGCTGACGCAGCTAGCGACGTTTTGCGATCTCGTGCCCGATGTGGCGTTGCCCGACTTGCCGTACGCCGCTGCTGTGGGGACCATCGTCAATGCAGAGGGTGCGGCTGCTTTTCGGGACCTGATCGAATCGGGGAAGTCGCGCGAATTGCGGCAGAAGGACGACCGCGTCGGCGGTTATGTGGCCTACGCGACGCCTGCGGTCGATTATATCGACGCGCAGCGGCAACGCGCGCTGATGGTGCGCGCATTGCACGATGCGTTTAGTGGGTATGATGCGGTCGCCGGGCCGACGATCGGTACGGTGACGTATCCGATCGGCAAACCGTTCGATAAGACGTATACGCAATACAGCAGTGCGCTGGACCTGATCTCGCCGGGGAATCTTGCCGGGGTGCCGGCGTTGGCATTGCCCAACGGTTTCGGTGAGAACGGGTTGCCGACGAGCCTGACGCTGCAAGGCACGGCGTTCAATGAGGCGCGGCTTACCGCGATCGGCAAGCGCTATCAGACGGTAACGACGTTTCATCGGCGCCGGCCGCCGTTGGTGACCAAATACCCGGAGTGATCGCCGCCGCGGCCGTCGTCGCCGTGCTGACGGTGTTGCGCGCGTATGCGGCGTTCAACGTTCCGCTGACGCCCGACGAGGCGTACTACTGGACGTGGAGCCTGCATCCCGCGTTCGGCTACACCGATCATCCGCCGCTGGTCGCGTGGTTGATTTGGCTCGGCACGCGGTTCGGGCACAATCCGGGTTTCGTGCGGCTTCCGTTCGTGCTGTGCGAAGCGCTCGCGGCGCTCGCGCTTGGACGCGCCGCCGCGCTGCTTGCGAACAGCGCCCGTGCGGGTGCGATTGCCGCGCTGCTGTTCGCGCTGATCCCGCAAACGAAACTCGCCCTCGGCGAAGCGCTGCCCGACGGCGCATTCATGGCGGCGTGGGCGTGTGCACTCTGGGGCGCGGCGGCGCTCGACCGCCGGCCCTCGCTGCGCGCGGCAGCCGGTCTCGGAGTAGCGCTCGCGGCGGCCGTGCTCGCGCGCGATTTCGGCTGGGCGCTGGTGGCCGGGATCGGTGCGTGGTCGCTGGCGCCCGCGCGGCGCGTACGGCTGTGGCCGCTGCTCGCAGCCACCGCGGCGATCGTCGCGGTGGTATATGCGCCGTTCGTTGCGTGGAACGCGCAGCATGGCTGGGAGCACGTCGTGTTCTCGTTTCACACGCGGGAGCACTTTGGGGCGCGCGCGATCGATCCATCAACGATTCGTTTTGTCGCGTATGCGATCGTGTTGGCGGGGCTGACGTGGCCGGTCGCGTTGCGTCGCGCGCCGCGCGTGACGCTGGTGGCGTGGACGGCGTTGCCGCTGCCGGCCGTGCTGCTGGCGTTCTCGTTCGTGACGACGACCGAGTCGTATTGGATCATCGGTCCGGCCGCTTCGCTCGCGCTCGGAGCCGGGATCGTCCTCGACCGCGTCGCGCCGGTGTGGCCGCGCGTGGCTATCGGCGTGCTGGCCGCGGGGACCGCGTATGCGACCGCCGCCACGCTTTTTCTCACGCTGCCCGAAGCCGCGCAGGCGTCCGCGTTCGCAGCCTGGCCCGCGTTGCGCCCGCTGCTGGCGTCAAACGTATACGAGTTTGCACCGCTGGCGCTGCGCGCGCAAACGCTTGCCGCCGGGGACCACGGCGCGGACATCCTGACCGACCGTTACGAAACGTCGGCCGAACTGCTGTGGTACGGCGTCGATTCGCAGATCGCCGTCCCGCTGCCGCAACAGGCGCAATGGTCGCGCTGGCACGCCGGCGGCGGGCCGCCCCCGCAGCACGCGCTGCTTATCACGTTCGCCGCCCCTCTCGACCCCGTTTCGCAAGCGGTGCACGACCTCGACGCACAATTCGGCCGCGCAACGCCGCTGCCACCGATCACCTCATCGCACGCCGGCGTCCCCGAAGACGTGTATTACGTCGTGGAACTGGGCGCTCGTAAGACCTGAGGCGCGATTGCTGTCGCTATGGCCAGCATCGTTATGCCGAATAGGACGCCGCCGATCAGGTCGGTGACGTAGTGCGCGCCTAGCGCGAGGCGCGACCAGATGACGCCGAGGCCCCAGCCGATGGCGGCGCCGGCGAGGAGGCCGCGCAGCGGGGGCGCCAGCGTGCTGGTATAGATGTAATAGCTCCACAAACCGAAGACGACGACGGCAAACATCGCGTGGCCGCTCGGGTACGACCACGACGTCTCGTGATAGACGATCCAATACGATGGGCGCGAGCGCTCGAAGAGGTTCTTGACCGCGTCGCTCGCCTGCCACGCGACCAGCGTGGTCAGCACGGAGAACGCCACGCGGGCGCGCCACGCCGGCCGCACCGCGGCGAACACGATCGCGACGATCGCGAGCGACACGAGCACGTACCAGAAGCACGACGCCGTGAGCACGGCCGCGACGCGCGGCCACTCGCCGGCCACCGCGCTTCCGGCGAGATCGATGCCGTCCGGCGGCGCGTTGGAAACGCTGGTGCCCAAGAAGCCGCAGCCGAGCGCCGCCAGGAGCGCGACGATCGCGGCGCCCAGGCGAACGGTCAACTGAAGAGGTCTGGTTGCTGGCCCTTGCCGAGGCGGCCGGCGATCTGCTCGAGTTCGGCCATGCCCACCAGGATGCGGCGCGGTTTCGTTCCCTCGTGCGGACCGACGACCTTGAAGTCTTCGAGCTGTTTCATCAGCCGCACCGCGCGCGGGTGCCCGATCGCGAACTGCGACTGCAGCGCTGCCGTCGACGCGTACTTGGTGTCGATGATGAACTGCGCCGCGTCGTAGCAGAGCGGGTCGACGTTCTTGCGGTCCTTGCCGTCGTCGTCGTCGATGGGCTCGACCTCCATCTCGACGAGGTTATCGGGTCGCGCTTGCGCCGACCAGAACGCGACCAGCCGGTTGACCTCGGCCCCGGTGATCAGCGCGCCCTGCGCGCGAACCGGCTTCGGGGCGTCGATCGGAAGATAGAGCATGTCGCCGCGCCCGAGCAGACGTTCGGCGCCGCCCATGTCGAGGATCGTGCGCGAGTCGACTTGCGAGGAGACCGCGAACGCGATGCGCGACGGGATGTTGGCCTTGATGATGCCGGTGATCACGTCGACCGACGGCCGCTGCGTTGCGACGATCAGATGGATGCCGGTCGCGCGCGCGAGTTGGGCCAGCCGGCAAATCAGCGTTTCGACTTTGCCCGGCGCGACCAGCATCAGGTCGGCCAGCTCGTCGATGACGATCACGATGTAGGGCAGCTTATCGTCGGGATACTTTTGGTTCCACTCCTCGATCTTGCGCACGCCCGCCTTGGCGAAGCGTTCGTAGCGCTGATCCATCTCTTTGGTCATCTCGAACAGCGCGCCGGCGGCCATGCGGGGGTCGGTGATGACCGGATTCTTGAGGTGCGGGATGCCGTTGTAGACGCTCAGCTCGACGCGCTTGGGGTCGATCATCACCATCTGCACCTGGTCGGGCGTGGCGCTGACCAAAAGCGAAGCGATGATGCAGTTCAGGCACACCGACTTGCCGCTGCCGGTCGCGCCCGCGACGAGCAGATGCGGCATCTTGCCGAGATCGCCGTAGATCGGCCGGCCGGTGATGTCTTTGCCGAGCGCCATGTTGAGCGGCGGGATCGTGCCGCGCGCCGGCATCGCGGCCATGATCTCGCTGATTGCCACGATCGAAACGGTGGCATTGGGAATCTCGATGCCGACCGCCGACTTGCCCGGGATCGGTGCCTCGATGCGCACCGATGTTGCCGCCAGCGCCAAGGCCAAATCGTCGGCGAGCGCGCTGATGCGCGCGATCTTCACGCCGCGTTCCGGTTTGAGTTCGTAGCGCGTGATCGACGGGCCGCGCTCGATGTGCATGACCTTCGCGCCGACGCCGAACGAGGCGAGCGTATCTTCCAGCACCGACGAGCGGCTCGAGTCGTCGAGCTTCTGCGCTTGCGGCGGGTCGAACAGCGCGAGGTCGGGCAGCCGGTACGTGCGCTGCGCCGCCTCGTACGTTCCGGTCAGCGCGGGCACCGCGAGCACGACTGCCGCGGGAACGGCTGCCTCGTCCGCGGCGTCCTCGTCCTCGTCTTCGGCGAGCTCGTCGTCTTCATCGTCATCGTCGAATTCGTCGTCGTCGTCTTGGTCTTCGTCGTCATCTTCATCGTCGTCATCGAGCGCGTCGATCTCGTCATCGTCGACGTACTCCAGCTCGTCATCGTCGAGTTCGAGTTCCTCGGCGTCTTCGATCGCGTCTTCCGCTTCGATCGTTTCCACCGGTTCGGCCGCGTCGTAGATCACGCGCGCCGGTGCGGGCGCGGGTGCCGTCGCAACCGCGGCGCCGGCCAGCGACATCCGCGGCAACAGCGCGGGCAGATGGAAGGCTTCGCGCAACGAACCCGGACCCGGCAGCGTGGGCAGCGGCGGGCGCAGGGCCGCGATGCGCGCGATGCACCAGCCGATCACTTTCTTGAGCGAGACGTTGGTGATCCACACGGTGATGCCGAGCGCCGCGACGATCAGCACGATCACCGCGCCAACGTCGCCGAACAGCCCGCGCAGGCCCGCGTCGAGGACGCGTCCCAGCCAACCGCCGTTGGTACCGAACGCGGCCTCGACGATGAGGAAGTACGCGCACGCCGCGCCGCCGAGCGTCGCGATCATGCGCGGCACGTTGATCTCGAGGAAGACGATCGTTGCCAGCAGCGCGACCAGCAGCGGAAACCAGCCGGCGGCGTGGCCGAAAATCGCGCGGAGCGCCGCGGCCGTGTACATACCGAGCAAACCCGTATGCGGGGGCGGGACGATGAGCGAGACGGCGAGCAGAAGCGCAATGCCGAGCGCAATGATCCCGGCGATCTCGTAGTTCCAACGCGTCGTCACGCTCGGCTTCCGGCGAACGCGAGCCATTGTCTCTAGAGGTTGGCGACCGCGCAGCGGAGTCCCCGCCGGAGACAATGAACCGTGATCGCCGTGCCAACGCCAACCATCGTCGTGCTCGGCGGCGACGAAACCGGACAAGAACTGCTCCTCGAGGCGCTACGCGTGATCGCCCCCGACGTGATCGGGATAGAGGTCGAGCTCGAGCACTTCGACCTCTCGCTCGCCCGGCGCCGTGCAACCAAGAACGCGATCGTCTACGAGGCGGCGACGGCGATGAAGCGCGCCAAGCTCGGACTCAAGGCGGCCACGATCACGCCCGAAGGCAAGGGCGACGTCGGCTCGCCGAACGCGATCGTCCGCCAGGCGATCGACGGCCAGGTCATCGTGCGAACCGGCCGCCGGATTCCGGGCGTGCGCCCGGTCGCCGGCATCCACGCGCCGATCTCGGTCGTCCGCATGGCCGTCGGCGACGCGTACGGCGCCAAAGAGTGGCGTGAGGGAAGCGGCGATACGGAGGTCGCGTTCCGGACCGAGCGCATCGAGCGCAGCGTGTGCCGGGTGGTGGCGGAGTACGCCTTCGTCCACGCTCGTAAGGCGGGCGCCAAGGTCTTCGGCGGTCCCAAGTACACGGTCAGCCCGGTGTACGAGGGCATGTTGAAGGAAGAGATGGATGCGGCGGCCGGCCGGTACCCGGACGTCGAGTACGAGCCCCAGCTCATCGACGCGACCTACGCCCTGCTCATCTCGAGCTCGGGCGACCCGTTGGTGATCCCGTCCCTCAACCGCGACGGCGACTGCCTCTCGGACCTCGTCATGCAGCTGTTCGGGTCGATCGCCGGGGCCGAATCGGTCCTGATGTCGTTCGACGCGGCGCTGCGCCCCGACGTCGTGATGGCGGAGGCCCCGCACGGCACGGCGCCGCGCCTGTTCGGGAAGAACGTCGCGAACCCGATGGCGATGATCCTGGCGTGCGGGGCGCTGCTCTCGCACGTCGACGACCGGCGGGCGGCCAACGCCTCGCGCGCCATTTACGAAGGCGTCCTCGAGTCGGTACGGGAGGGTACCGCCACGAGCGACCTCGGCGGGCACGCCTCGACGACCGAGTTTACCGACACGGTGATCGCCAAGATTAAATCAAAATTGGATGTT
Organism: Candidatus Lustribacter sp.; assembly: GCA_036008105.1. Taxonomy (GTDB): domain Bacteria; phylum Vulcanimicrobiota; class Vulcanimicrobiia; order Vulcanimicrobiales; family Vulcanimicrobiaceae; genus Lustribacter. Next base: position 7,304 of record DASYOE010000203.1, read on the forward strand.
TGGGCCACCCTGTAAGGAAGAAAATTTCTGCTCTTTTCTTAGGCCAAGCTTAGGAAGGCCTTAAGGCCCCCTGAGGATAAAAGTCGCCGCATCTCCCTCGCTTTGCGGTATGTAAGAGTAGCAAACCGAGGCTTCCTAAGGACGGCAAGTTCTTGGGTTTACTCCAGTTCTTGCTTTTCTCATAAATATAAGAAGGTGCCACTTATGATCGCTCTGAGATCATTTGTCGCGGCCGTGCTGGCCGTGGCGGTTCTCGCGCTTTCAACCCCCGCCGCGTTTGCAGCCGGTGGTATCGTCGGTTCGCTGACCGGTACCGTCGTCGACGGCGCAAGCGGTAACCCCATTTCGGGAGCCGCGATCACGGTCTCGTCACCGGCGCAGAAATACACCGCGACGACGGACGGCGCCGGGCATTTCTCGATCGTCGGTATGAACGTCGACACGTACAGCTTGTCGATCACCGCACCGGGCGAGGAAACGCTCGTCGTTCCCGGCGTGACGGTGACCGGTGACCAAACGGTGTCGGCCGGTACCCTGACGTTGCAGAAGCGTCAGTTGGCGGTCGTCGGGCGCGTCAGCGCACGCAGCCCCTCGAACGCATTCCAACCGGGGCAGACCACCGACAGCTACACGATCAACGCCGAGCAGATCATTCAGTCGACCGGTAAGGCGTACTCGACCAACGAGAACGCGGCCCTGCTGTCCGTTCCCGGCGTTACGCTGACGAACAACAGCACGCCGTTTTCTTCGCAGGTCACGATTCGCGGTGGTGCCGCCTTCGAAGTCGGCTACCAGTTCGACGGCGTTCCGTTCCGCGAGCCGTTCTTAAACGGCAACGGGTCGTTCGGACTCTTGAACGGCATCGGCAACATCCAGGTCGTTGAAGGCGCCGCCGACGCGACGCAAGCCGGTGTCGGCGCGGGCGTGATCAACGTCGTGCCGCTGCGCGGTACGAGCCCCGGATCCGGCACGATCGACCTCGAGGTCGGCGGTCCCGCACTCTTCCATCAGTACGGCTTCGATTACCGTTGGGCATCGCCGGATAACCGGTTCTCGGATGCGCTCTCGTACACGGGCCAGTGGTACTCACCGTATAACGGCTACAACTTCACCAATCAAGCCGCGTACGGCAACTACTTCTCGACGAACTACGTCAAGAACGACCAAATCGTCAACAACTTCATCTTCAAGTTCGGCAACAACCTCAACCAGCAGCTTCAAGTCGTGTACTTGAACATTTCGCAACAAGGCTGGCAGGGAGTGCAAGGCGCCGGCGGCGCCTACAATCAGGCAACGAACCCGGGTGCGCTGGCGTACTATCCGTACGACACGCTGACGCAGGGTGCGTTGTTCATGCCCATTACCGGTTACAACCCGGCGCAGTACGCGAGCTTGATCGGCTTGGCGCCTGGCGTGCCGGCGACCAATTCCCCGGTCCCCGGTCCGCAACAGAACTTCTCCAACCAGACGCGCTATCTCAAGTTCGAGTACGACAACAACCTGTCGTCCAACACGTTCGTGGGCTTGCGCTACTACAACTGGGCGGGCCTCGAAGCGGTCGATGACTCGTACAGCTTGGGTGCGTGGAACACCGGAACTCCCGGGCTTGCCGCCCCGAACACGACCGGCGGGCAG
>DASYOE010000204.1:0-8076 GCA_036008105.1 Candidatus Lustribacter sp.
TGGCAGTAACCGCACTGCGGCACGTTCTCGGCCACCCACGCGACTTGAATCGGATGCGGCTTGTCCAGGGGTGCGAGCCCCTCGATCGTCGTGATCTTTTTGCCGACGGCGTTTTTCACCGGCAGCACGCACGAGCGCACCGCTGCGCCGTCGAGATGAACGGTACACGCGCCGCACGCGGCAATGCCGCACCCGAACTTCGTACCCGTCAGGCCGACGACGTCGCGAATGGCCCACAAAAGCGGCATCTCGTCCGGAACGTCGAGATCGTGGACGTGACCGTTAACCGTTAATTTCACCATGCCGGAAAATTCGCGGGCGCGGGGGTGGCTACCCGCCGTAGCCGTCGCGCACGAAAATAAATTCCGTTATATTCAGCCCTGCTTAGCGATCTTCACTTTCTTCGCCGACGCGGCCGTCAGCTCGCTGTCGCCGGCCGGGTATTTGTTCTTCTGTAAGATGTACGAGAGCACCGCGAGCACCTGAGGCGGCTTGAGGCTCCCGGGCGCCGTCAGCGGCATCTGGGTGGCGATGAAGTCACGCAGATCGTCGGCCGTTTGGCCGCTCCACTTACCGATGAAATCCGGCCCGGCCAGCTGCGGTCCGGACGACCCTTCGAGGTTCGACCCGTGACAGAGCGAGCACTGAGCATCGAAGATCGCCTTCCCGGCGGTGGCTTGGTCGGCGGTGTAGACGCCGCCGCCCTGAGCTGAGAGCGAGTTGGTGGTGAGCGCTGCGGCGACGATCAGGGCCGGAATCAGCAGCAACAGGGAACGCGTGAGTTTCATGAGCCTCCTCGGTGTGGCGATTGTCTGCGGCATTCGAAATGAGGAACCGCCTTCCCGCAGGACGCACTCTCCCTTAATAATGTCTGAGAGCGCAGAGGCGCCGCGGCGCCCCGCTGCGGTCGTGATACCCATCTTCGCGAATCCGCCGTATGAGGTCGTCTTCATCGAGCGGGCGACCCATTTGCGCCGCCACGCCGGCCAGATCGCCTTTCCGGGCGGCGCGGTCGACGATGAGGATGACGGCGACCTCACGCGGGCCGCACTGCGCGAACTCGAGGAAGAGATCGGGATCCCGCCGGCCGCCGTTGCCATCGTCGGACAGCTGGCGATGATTCCGCAAGCCCGCAACATCTTCAACGTCACGCCGTTCGTGGGCATCATCGCGCCCGGGACGCCGCTGGTCGTCGATCAGAACGAGGCGTCGGCCGCGCACCGCGTTCCGCTGGGCGCGCTCGTGGCGCCCGGAGCGGTTCACCCGGGTGCCGAGTTACGCGAAGGCTTGCGCATCAAGACGCCGGTGTTCGACTACGGCGCGCTGCACGTGTGGGGATTGACCGGCAACATCCTCGATGAGTTCGTGCGCCGGTATCACGCACCGGATGCCGGCTTGCGCACCGCGATCGAAGCGCGCCTGCTGCCTTAACCGCCCGCCGGCACCTGCAGCACGCGCGCAAACGCGTTGGGCCGGATCCATTTGGCCATCGACCCCTGCACCGCGGCAGCCGACGCGGCGAACTCCGCGCGGGCGTAGCGACGGTCGGTATCTAGCGGCCGCCCGGTCACCGAGTACGTCAGCAGCGTATTGGCGACGCCGTCGTACGACTCGCTGCGCACCGGCAGTTCGCCGAGCAGCAGCGCCTTCGCGCGAATCAACCGGTCGGCGGAGAGCGGCTTCTTTTGCAGCGCGGTCAGATCGTTGACGATGATCGTCTTTGCACGGTCGACGTTTTTCGGATACGCACCGTAGGTCACGCGGAACGTCGAGCGGTTGTGACCGCCCCCGACCGACGTGTCGACCGTGTACGCGTAGCCGTGGATCTCGCGCACGTCGTGGTACAGCACCGAGCCGAAGCCACCGCTGAGCGCGGCGTTGGCGAGCTGCAACACCGGGTAGTCCGCATCGTTGTAGGTGAGCGGCAGAATCTGCTCCATCGTGACGTCGGCTTGAATGCGGCCCGTCGCCGGGATCACCGCCTGCGAGGGCCCGTTGCGCGGAATCGCCGGCGGATAGACGTTCGGCGCCGGCCCGGTCGCCGTCCAGCCGCCGAAGGCGCCCTGGATTGCGGCGAGCGCGTGGGCCGGCGTTACGTCACCGACCACGACGATCGTCGTCATGTCGGGCCGGAACGTCGACGCGTAAAACGCCTTCACGTCGTCGAGCGTCACGCCGGCGGCCGTTTGGGGGGTCGCGGTGCGGCGCGCCGGATCGCCGGGCGGATACAATGCATCGGCGAGCGCGCGCTGCGCTTTATATTCCGGACCTTGCACCGCTCCGGTGAGCTGTCCGACCGCTTGCTGTTTCACGATCGCGAACGCATCGGCCGGCAACGCCGGATGGAGTTCGTCGTCGGCGAGCAGCGTCACGCCGCGATCGAAGTCCTTCGAGAGGACGCCGAGACCGAATGAGGTTCCGGCATTGACGTCGGCGGCGATCTTGTCGAGTTCGGTTTGATAGGCGATACGGTCGTAGGTCGTGGTGCCGTACTCGAACAGCCCGTCGAGGATTTGCTCGACGCCGTCTTTGCCCGCCGGCGCCTGCACGTCGGCGTTACTGCGGATCTGGCCCCGCAGCACGACCGTCGGCGAGATCTGGCTCGGCACGGTGATCAGCGTGAGGCCGTTCGACAGCGTCTGCACGTTCGGGTGAACGGTGGATTCCGGCACGTGCAATTGCGCGAGCACGTTGCGGGCGAACGCCGGCAGCACGGTGTGCGCCGTCGGCGGAACGCTGTTGTCCTCGCCTTCGCGTCCGCCGAAGGCCGAACCCGACGCCGGCTTCGGCGTCGCGATCGCCACCGTTGCGGTGGCGTTGTCGTAATACTTGCGCAGCACGCGATTGACGTCGTCGACGGTGACCTTCTCGAGCCCGGCCAGCTCGTCGCCCGGCGTGCGATGTTCGACCGCAAGTTCTTGACTCCACAGCGACGCCAAGCCGTTGATGGAGTTGCTTTCCGATTCGGCCTGCGCGAGTTCGCGCGCTTTGGCAACCGCGACGAGCTCCGGCGGCAGCCCGGTCGTCTTGTAGCCGTCGATCACGGCCTTCACGTCGGCGACCGCGGTGTCACCGCTCGTATTGATCGGCACCGCCGAACCGACGATCGACATCCCGGCCGCCGGATGCGTCGCCGATTGGGCGAACGTTCCAAGCGACTTGCCCGAGGTTTGCAGCGTGTAGAGCGCGCCGCGCGGGCTGTTGAGGACGTCGTTGAGGATCTCCGAGGCGTAGTAGTCGGCGTCGTCGTAGCCGGGCACGCGGTAACCGATCATCGCCAGCACGATCGGATCGGAACTGTTATCGCGCAGCGTGAGCGGGGTCAGCGGTTCCAGGTGCACGCTTTTGCGCGCCGGGAGCGGGGCCGACGGAATCGAGCCGAACAGCGCGCGCACTTTGGCGATCGTCGCATCGGGATCGACGTCGCCGGCGATGACCATGACGACGTTGTTCGGATGGTACCAGCGCGCGTAGAAACGCTTGAGGTCCGGGGCCTGGATCTGCTTGAACGTCTCGACGGTCCCCAGCCCTTCGTCGGCATAGGGCGAACCGGCGAAGATGTGGTGCACCATCTTGGCGTAGAGCCGGTACGATGCGCTCGAGTTGTCGCGCACGACCTCTTGCGTGATCGCGCCGCGTTCTTCGTTCCAGAGCTTTTGGTCGTCGAGAATTCCGGTCGCGCGCGAGCGCTCCAGGTTCAGCGCGATGTCGAGATACTGCGCCGGCATCTCGAAGAAGTATTGGGTGATTTCGTTCTGGGTGTCGGCGTTGTACGAGCCGCCCGTAATGGCGGTCGTGTCGGAGAACTGCGACGCGTCGATCGTCTTGCTGCCGCGGAACATCATGTGTTCTTGCGCGTGCGCGGTGCCGGTGACCGGCTCGTCGTTCGCGCCGGCAAGATAGTTCGTGTACATCGACACAACCGGCGACAAGCGGTTCTGCAGCACGTAGATCTGCAGCCCGTTGGGCAGCGTCGCGTGCGACATCTTGACCCCGCCGGAGGTTTCTTGCGGCAGTCCGGCCAGCGGCGTGACCAGCAGCATCAGGGCGGCGGCGCAGGCGAGCAAACGGCGAATCGGCGGCATACAACCGGCTCAACGTGCAGCGGGGTCAATGCGGTTCCACGCACAACGGACGACCGAATGCAGCCCAAGACCGTCGCGCGCTTCGGTACCTGGCCCTCGCCCGTGACGCCGGAGCTCGTCTCGGGAGCGACGGTCGCCTTTTCCGAGCTCGCGGTCGACGGCGACGACGTCTACTGGCTCGAATTGCGGCCGGCCGAGCGGGGCCGCCGGGCGCTCGTCCGCTGGTCACCGGGACGGGCCGCCGCGGACGTGCTGCCGCCGGCGGCCGACGCCGGGACCCGGGTGCACGAATACGGCGGCGGGGCGTACGCGGTGCGTGACGGCTGCATCGTGTACTCAGAACGCCACGACGGCAGCGTGTGGGTCCTCGAGCGCGGCTCCGCGCCGCGGCCGCTGGTGACCGTCCCCGATTGCCGCTACGCCGGCTTCGCCCTCGATCTGGCGCACGGCCGCGTCTTCGCGGTGCGCGAGGACCATCGCGACCGCGCCGCCACCGCGCCCGAGAACGCGTTGGTCGTTCTTCCGCTCGCGACCACCGATCCGGCCGCAAATGCGGGCCGCATCGTGGCGAGCGGCACCGACTTCGTGCTGGCGCCGCAACTTGCACCGGACGGAACGCAGCTCGCCTGGATTGCCTGGGATCAGCCCGACATGCCGTGGGACGCGACGCGTCTGTTCGTGGCCGGCGTTGCGGCCGACGGCGCCCTGGAACACCCGCGTTGCGTCGCGGGAGCGCAGGGCGGGGAATCGATCGCCGGCGCGCAGTGGGCCCCGGACGGGACGCTGCTCTTCGTTTCCGACCGCACGGACTGGTGGAATGCGTACGCCCTCCGCGGCGAGCGCGCCGAAGCGCTGGCGCCGCTCGCGGCGGAATTCGCCGAGCCGGAGTGGGTGTTCGGGCGCCGCTCGCTCGCGCCGATCGACGCGCAACGCGTCCTGTGCGCGTACGCGCAGGACGGCAGTTTTCACGCGGGGCTCATCGCCGGCGGCCAAGTCCGCGAGTTGCCCTTCGGTCCGGTCGACACGGCGCCGCTGCCGTTCGGCGCCGGCGCGGTGTTCATCAGCGCGCCGGCCGATGCGCCCGCGGCGATCGCGCACGCCCCGCGACTCGGCGATGCGGCCCACGCGATCGTGCGTACGGCGAGCGCGCTTGCGCTCGAGGCCGACGACGTCAGCATCGGCGAGCCGCTGACGGTGCCCACCCCCGACGGCGAAGTGACCCATCTCTTCTTCTATCCGCCGCGCAACGCGAGCTACGCCGGGCCCGCCGGCGACCTGCCGCCGCTGATCGTCATGAGTCACGGCGGTCCGACCTCGATGCACACCAACGCGTTGAACTTCGGCGTGCAATGGTGGACGTCGCGCGGCTTCGCCGTGGCGCACGTCAACTATCGCGGCTCGTCGGGCTTCGGCCGCGCTTACCGCGGCCGTTTGGCCGGCGAGTGGGGCGTCATCGACGTTCTCGATTGCATCAGCGCGGCGCGGCAGTTGGCCGCCGAAGGTCGCTGCGACCCGGAGCGCATCGCCATTCGCGGCGGCAGCGCGAGCGGCATGACCGCGTTGCTCGCGGTAGCCACGTCGAACGTCTTTCGCGCCGCGACCAGCTTATACGGCGTGATGGAACTCGAGATGCTGGCCGCCGACACGCACAAGTTCGAAGCGCGCTACACCGACGGGCTGGTCGGGCCGTTGCCCGCGACCCGCGAGCGGTACCGCGAACGGTCGCCGGTGAATCACATCGCGACGATCGACGCGCCGGTGCTGCTGTTCCAAGGGTTGGACGACCGCGTCGTTCCGCCGAGCCAAGCCGCCGCGATGCGCGACGCGCTCGCGGCCCGCGGCATTCCGGTCATCTACGAAGCGTTCGAGGGCGAGGGACACGGATTCCGCAAAGCGGCGACGATCGCGCGCGTGCTCGAACGCGAGCTGGAATTCTATCGCGACGTGTTCGGATTGACGGCTTGATCCGCGGCGTCGGGCTGCGCAGCGCGGTCGCCATCAACGTGGCGACGATCGTCGGCGCGGGCCCGCTCATCACGATCCCGCTGGTCGTCGCCGCCATGCACGGTTCGATCTCGGTATGGCCCTGGATCGCCGGCGCGCTGGTCGCGCTGTGCGACGGCCTGTGCTTTGCGGAACTCGCATCGCGGTTCCCGCGCAGCGGCGGAACCTACGCGTACCTGCGCGAGGCCTTCGGCGCGCACGGCCCGGGACGGCTCGCCGCCTTCATCTTCGTCTGGCAATATTTGTTCGCGCTGCCGCTGTCGCTGGCCAGCGGCTACATCGGCTTCGCCCAGTACGCATCGTACCTCGTGCCGGCGCTCGCCCAACCCATCGCCGCGCACGCCGTCGCGCTGGGCGTCGGCGTCGTCACGCTGCTGGCGCTCTATCAAAAGATCCCGCACATCGCGCGGACCGCGATCGTGCTGGGGAGCATCGCGGTGCTGACCTTGATCGCGATCGCGGCGTGCGGCTTCGCGCACCCGACGCAAGCGGTGGGAAATTTGTTCGCGCCGGCGTTCTCGTTACGCGGTCTCAGCGTCGTCGCGCTGGGCTCCGCGATGGTGTTCACGCTGTACGACTATGCCGGCTATCAGAGCGTCCCGCAAATCGGCGACGAGGTCATCGCGCCGGTGCGCACGATTCCGTCCGCGGTCGTGATCTCGATCCTCATTACCGGATTCGCCTACGTCGCGCTCAACCTCGGCGTCTTCTCGGCGCTGCCGCTCGCCGATGTCGTGCACTCGACGTTCGTCGCCTCGCAGGCGGTGGAGCGGACCGCGGGCACGACCGCGGCCGCGGTGATCACGGTAACGATCCTCATCACCTGTTTCGCATCGGTGTACGGCGGTCTGCTCGGCGCGTCGCGCATCCCGTACGCCGCGGCCTGCGACGGCGATTTCTTAGCGCCGTTTGCGCGCCTGCACCCGACCAAACGGTTCCCGCACATCTCGCTGCTCGCGCTCGGCCTGTTGGCACTGCCGGCCACGCTGTTTCCGTTGGACCAGGTGATCAACGCGCTGACCGCGGGACTCGTGCTCGTGCAAGGCGTCGGCGGAAACGTTGCGGTGATGGTGTTGCGCCGGCGGGCAGCTCCGGCGCCGTACCGCTTGCCGCTCTATCCGCTGCCCGTGCTCGTCGCCATGGTAGCGTGGCTCTTTCTGTTCTGGAGTTCCGGGCTCGTCGCGATCGCGTTCGGCCTGGCGACGCTGGCCGCCGGTGCGATCATTTTTCTCGGCCGCGCTCACGTAACGAAAACCTGGCCGTTCGCGCTGGCCGCGTGTCTGGTGCTCGCGCTCGGCATGCGCCCGCCCATCGCGAGTGCGGCGACCTTCACGCACGCGCGCATCGTGCAACGCGACGGAACGCCGCAGCTGCAGGTCGACGGCAAACCGTTCTTCTTCTTCGGCGGCGCGTTCTTCTACGAACGCATTCCGCCCGAGCGCTGGCGCGACTCGATGCTCGCGATGCGCCGGTTGGGAGCGAATACCCTCGACCTCTACGTGCCGTGGAACTGGCACGAAACGTCGGACGGCAACTTCGACTTCGACGGCCACACCAATCCGCGCCGCAACCTGCGCGGCGTGCTGGCGCTGGCGCGCGAGCTGGGCTTTCACCTCATCGTGCGGCCGGGCCCGGTGATCCGCAACGAGTGGCGCAACGGCGGTTATCCGGATTGGCTCTTGCAGCGGCCCGCGTACGGCATGCCGCTGCACGACGTGCTCGAAGGCCGCTATCCCGCCACCGCGACGTTGCAGAACGCGCACAGCGACGCGGCGGCCGCCGAGTGGATGCGTAACGCGACCCATCGGCAGTATGCCGCACGCTGGCTCCGCCGCGCGCTGAAGGAATTCGTGCCGTACGCCGACCTCGTGCTCGCGGTCGCGCTCGACGACGATCAGGGCGCCTACATCGACAACCAGACCTGGCCCGCGCCGCATCTGCGCGCGTACCTCGACTGGCTGGCCGACGTCGTCCACGCGCAGACCTC
>DASYOE010000205.1:0-8998 GCA_036008105.1 Candidatus Lustribacter sp.
TGGCGAGCCGCTCCCGCAAGCGCGGAAAGCGTTCGTATACGCGGTCGAGCGTCCAACCCGGCTTACGGGCGGTGATCTGCGCGATGCGCAAGTTCTCGGCGACGGTGAGGTTGGTGAAGATGCGGCGCTCTTCGGGAACCAGCGCGATCCCCTTACGCGCGATCGACATCATGTCGCGGCCAGCCAACTCCTCACCGGCGAGCTTCACGCTGCCGCCGCGCGGCTGCACCCAGCCGACGATCGACTTCAGCGTGGTGGTTTTGCCGACGCCGTTACGTCCCAAGAGCGCGACGGTTTCGCCCGCGCCGACCGTGAGCGACACCGACTTGAGAATGTGGTTCTCGCCGTAGTAACTCTCGAGCCCATCGAGCGCGAGCAGCGGCGCGGTTGCGACGGCGGTCATGCGTCGATCTCCGCTTCGCTGTGACCGCCGAGATAGGCGTCTTGCACGCGCTGGTTGGCGCGGATCTCGGCCGGCGTGCCGTTGGCGAGCACGCGTCCCGATTCGAGCACCGTGATCGAGTCGGAGATCCCCATGATCAGATCCATATCGTGCTCGATGATCAGGACGGTCATCGAACTCGCGAGCTTCCGCACGAGGGCCTCGGTCTTGCGCGCTTCGTCACGCGACATCCCGGCGACCGGTTCGTCGAGCAGCAAGATTTCGGGTGCGGTGGCCAGCGCGATCGCGATGTCGAGGCGTTTCTTGTCGCCGTGAGCCAAGTCGCCGGAGCGAACGCCGGCGAGACCGGCGAGCTCGACCTGTTCGAGTGCGCGTTCGGCCAGCGCATCGACGCCGGACAACCGCCCGGAGCGGCGCAGCAGTTCGAGCGCAAACGCACCTTGCGTATGGGCCAGTGCCGCGAGCCGGCAATTCTGCAGCACCGTTTGTTCGGGATAGATGTTCGCGGTCTGAAACGCTTTGGCGATGCCGAGGTGCACGCGTTTGGTCCCGTCCAGCGGCGTGATGTCGGTCCCCTTGAAGAAGACCGTGCCGCTCGTCGCCTCGGTCGTGCCGGAAAGCAGGTTGAAGAACGTCGTCTTGCCCGCCCCATTCGGACCGATCACCGCGCGAAGCTCTCCTTGCTCAACGCTGAAGTCGATGTCCGCGTTGGCGGCAAAATGCCCGAACGATTTCCCCAGCAACTTGGTCTCGAGTATCGCGGTCATTTTGCGCGTACCGACGCGGCGAGCAACGCCCGGCGTTCCTTGACGCGATTGTTGATCGTACCGACGATGCCGGCGGGCAAGAAGATGATGACGGCGACGAAGATCACGCCCTCGATCAAGCGCCAGTAATCGAGCTTGCCCGAAAGCACGGCTTCGAGGTACATGATCAAGCCGGTACCGACCACCGGGCCGAAGAGCGTTTGCACGCCGCCGACGATCGTGAAGATCACGAACGATCCGCTGCGTTCGATGCCGACCGAGTCGATCGGGACGCTGCCGTCGTAGAGCGCGCGCAACGCGCCGGCGAGCCCGGTGAGCGCGCCGGAAATCGCGAACGCGGCCAAGCGGTAGGCCGGGGCGTTGAAACCGATCAGCGTGCTGCGCTCTTCGTTTTCGCGAATCGCCGTCAGCACTTCGCCGAACTGCGACCGCGTGAGCGCGCGCACGCCGATCATGACGCCGAAGAACACCAGCGCGGCGAAGATGTACCAGAGCTTGATGTCGCTGAGATTTCCGAACGGGCCGAGCGGCAGCGCCGGAAGCGGCGTTCCGAGATCGATCGAGTATGGACCGATCGGCAGCATCGCGGCCGGGAAGTTCTGGAGCCCGTCGTCGCCGTTGGTCCAGTCTTGCGACTGCTCCACGACGAAGAAGATCATCTGCGCGAACGCGAGCGTCAACAGCGCGAAGTAGATCCCGTACAGCCGCACCGCCAGCGCGCCGACCAGCAGCGCGAGCACCGTCGCCGCCAGCGTCGCGCCGAGCACGGCGAGCCACAGGTTCGGATGTTGCGGCATGACCCGGATCAGCAGCAACGCCGCGACGTAGCCGCCGCCGCCGTAAAACATCGCGTGTCCGTAGGAGAGCAATCCGGTATAGCCGAGCAGCAGGTTGAAGCCGATCGAGGCGATGCTCATGATCAGGATCTGCGTCGCGAGGCCCGCATAGCCGTCGATCGCGTGAAAGGCGAACGGAAAGAGCGCGAGGCCGAGCGCGGTGAGGAGCGCGAAGCGAAGGCCGGGACTCATTGCCGGATCACTTCGCTTTCGCCGAGCAACCCTTGCGGCCGCAGCAGCAGGACGACGGCCATACACAGGTAGATCACGACGTTCGCCGCCGGCGGGAACACGAGAGTGGTCACGCTCTGCAGTTCGCCGATGAGCAGCCCGCCGAGCACGGCGCCCCAAAAACTACCGAGACCGCCGACCACGACGACGACGAACGACGGCACGAGAAACGCGAACCCGGTTCCGGGTGCGATGCTGTAGATCGGCGACGCGGCGGCGCCCACGAGGCCCGCGATGGCCGCGCCGAGCGCGAACACGATGGTCGAGGCAGCTTTGATATTGCCGCCGAGCAGCTGCACCATCGTGCGGTCGCGCACCCCGGCGCGCACGATCAGGCCGTAGTCGGTTTTTTCCAGAAACAGCCAGACGAGCACGAGCATGACGACGACGCCCAGCGCGAACAGCAAGCGGTACGCCGGGTAGACGATCGGACCCATCGCGAACGACGTGGCCAGCGCCGGCAACGGCGGATACTGGAGCGTCGTCGATCCGAAGATCAGCCGCAGCGTCTCTTCGACGATCAGTGCGATGCCGAACGTTACGAGAATCTGCGACGTTGCATCCTTGCTGTAAAACGCGCGCAGCAGCACGCGGTCTAAGATGACGGCGAAGAGCGCGACCGCGAGCGGTGCCGCCACGAGGGCCGGCCCGAGGCCCCACTGCTGCGCGACGACGAGGCCGATGTACGCACCGATCGCGTAGAACGCGCCGTGCGCGAAATTCACCAGGCGCAGCGTTCCGAAAACGATGGTCAACCCGACGGCGATGGCGACGTAGATGAGACCGAGGACGAGCCCGTTCAGCAGGGCTTGAGTCAGAGCGACCACGTGACACCGTGTAAGAGGAGAACGGAACGGGCCGGCGCCGCTGAGTGCGCCGGCCCGTGACCGTTACGTGAGCGAAGAATCTACGCGGTTTCCATTTTGCAGGAGAGGCTTTCCAGCGGCGCCATGATGCCGGGGCCGTTGTGCTCCTCGAGCACCTTGGCAAACCCGAATCCGTCGCTGGTGCGGTCGGCCGCCGGCAGACCTTCGACCACCAGGCACGAGTTGACGCCTTGATGGTCCTCTTTGCGGAAGTGCTCCGGTCCCTTGGTCATGTTCCACTGCATGGTTTCCAAGATCGGAATCAGCTTGGCGGAGTCGGTCGACCCCGCCGCCTCAACCGCTTTCTTGTAGACCATCATGTTGACGTACGCGGTCTCCGCGCCGTTCGACGGATAGGCCTTGTAGCGGTCGTAGAACGCCTCAACGAATCGCTTCGCATAGGTGTAGTGCTGCTGATGGTACTGCCAGTAGAACGGCGCGGTCGAGACGACGCCCGCGAAGTTGTCCTTGGTGCCTTTGGCCATGTACTCGTCGACCAGCGGCACGAGGATCTTGCACGTCTTCGTCAAGCCGAAGGTGGCGGCTTGGTTGAGGCAGTTCACCATGTCGGCGCCGAACTCGGTGAGCACCAGCACGTCGGGCTTCGCGGCTTGCGCTTGCGAGAGCGCCGACGAGAAATCGGTGGTGCCGAGCTTGAGTTTCACGTACGCGATCTCTTTCGCGCCTCTGGGGTTCACGACGGCGGCCAGGTTGTCGTGCACCGACCAGCCCCACGAGTAGTCGGCCGTGATGTGGAACCACGTGCCGGTGCCGTACTTCGAGATCAGCGTGCGCGCGAGCGATTGCGCGCTCATATACGCGTCGTTGTAGCGGCGGAACGTATGCTTGTGGCAGTTCTGGTTGGTCGTCTCATCGCCGTGCGTCAGCGTCGCCATGAACAGCGTCGCTTTGCGTTGGCAGAGCGCCGATACGGCGACGGCCGTGCCGGTCGACGAACCGCCGGTGATCATGACCGCGCCGTCGCGGTCGATCATGCGCTGCGCGTTGTCGGTCGCTACGCCGGCGGTGGTCTGATCGTCGCCGACCGACGCCTTCAGCTGCATCCCCATGATGCCGCCGGACTTGTTGATCTGATCGATGGCCAGATCGTAGGCGCGTTGTTGATCCTTGCCTTGATCGGCATAGGGTCCGGACAGCGGCACGTTGACACCGATTACGATCTGCTTGCTCTGCGCCGTGATGATGCCGGGAAAGCCGAAGGCAGCGGCCGACGCAACGGCGGCGCCGCCGATAAACCGGCCGCGAGTGGAATTCGATACATGCGTCATTGGCACGCTCCTCTGGAACCGTGTGACGGTGGAAGTGAACCTGCGATTCCCCTGGGAAAAGAACAACCCTGCGACAGGAGTCGCACCGGATGGAAGGATTCTCCGGCCCTTAGAGGCTGCTCGGGCGGCCCCGCGGTAGGTGGCAGTCGATGACGCGCCTGTGGGTTCTCGTGGCCGGCGTCCTAGCCGGTTGCGCCTCCGCTCCGCAACTCCAGCCGCCGGACCGCATCGAATCGTTTTGCGGCGGGACCGCGCCGCAAGGCACGGTGGTCGCCGGCATCCTGGGCAGCGTTGCCGACCGCATCGAAACCACCACGGCCTACCCGGGCGAGGGGACCCTGCGCCTGGACGTCACGCAGAACAGCGGCATCATCGCGCACTGGAAATCGCAGCCGCTCTACATGCCCTTCACCGCCGCGGCGCTCGGCGTCGGCGGCAACTACATCGACGTGACCGACGTCGTGATCGACAACCAGCTCGCCGGTAACCAGTCGCGGCTGCTCTACGTGACCGTCACCACGCCGCAGGGACCGAAGAACATCGTGCTGCGCTCCTTGGACACGGACAACGTGTGCGTCGAGGGTCAGCGCTTGTAGTTGCCGAGGACCTGGTCGACGAGCAGTGCGGTCAGGACGGTCCACGTTTCGAGCACGGTAAACGTGTGCGACCCGATCGCCAGCGGCAGCAACAATATCGCGCCGGCCAACAGCAAGAGCATCCCGGCGACGAAGCGCGCGACGCCGCGCAGCGCGACGCCCATGCCGAGGCGCGTCCCGGCGGCGATGTCGCGCGCTAAACGCGCCGGCGAGCGCGCCGCCAGGTTCCAGAGCGAGAAGGCGCAGGCATCGACGACGATCGCCGCGGCCACGCGCAGAACGTCTGCGTTCAGGTTGCCGCTTCGTCGGGCCAGGTAGCGATTTCGCCCAGCGCGGCGCTCTTGGCAACCTTGAGGCCGAGCATCGCGCATTTCATGCGGGTCGGGCTGATTCCGATCCCCACGTTTTCGAGCACCACGTCGTGCGAGAGGTGCGCGACTTCTTCGAGCGTCTTGCCCTTGATCGATTCGGTGAGCATCGACGCCGACGCTTGCGAGATCGCGCAGCCTTTGCCGGTAAACCGCACGTCGGCGATCTTGCCGTCGGGCCCGACCAGCAACTCCATCGCGATCTTGTCCCCGCACAGCGGATTCAAGTCTTCGGCCTTCGCCGTCGGATTGTCGAGATGCCCAAAGTTGCGCGGATTGCGATAGTGGTCGAGAATGTACTCTTTGTAGAAATCGTCCATAGCTAGCTGATCTTAAAGACCTCGGCGGCCTTCTCTAAGGATGCGACGAGGACGTCGATGTCGGCTTCGGTCGTGTACAGGTAGAACGACGCGCGGGCGGTGGCCGGCCAGTTCATCTTGTCCATCAGCGGCATCGCGCAGTGGTGGCCGGCGCGGATGCACACGCCCTCGAGATCGAGGATCGAGGCGAGATCGTGGGCGTGGATGTCGGCGAAGTTGAACGAGATCACGCCGCCGCGGTCTTCCGCGCGGGCCGGACCGTAGCACTGCAGACCGCGCGGCGCGAACGGCGCCAAGCGTTCGAGGGCGTACGCGGTGATGGCGATCTCGTGCTCGCGAATCCACGCCATGCCGACGTTCGTGAGGTAGTCGCAGGCGGTGCCGAAGGCGATCGCGTCGGCGATGTTGCTGGTGCCGGCTTCGAACTTCCACGGCAGCTCGGCGAACGTCGTCGTGTCGTAGGCGACCGTGCGGATCATGTCGCCGCCGGTGAGGACCGGCGGCATCGCCTCGAGCAGCGCGCGCTTGCCGTAGAGAAAACCGATTCCGGTCGGGGCGCACATCTTGTGGCCGCTTACCGCCATGAAGTCGACGTCGAGCGCGCGGACGTCGACCGGCATGTGCGGCACCGACTGCGCGGCGTCGACCAGCACGAGCGCGCCGGCGGCGTGAGCGCGTGGGATGATCGTCTGGAGCGGTGCGATCGAGCCGAGCACGTTGCTGACGTGCGACAGCGCGACGAGCTTGGTCCCTTTGAGCAGCGCGTCGAGATCGTCGAGCACGAGCGTGCCGTCGTCGCGCGCTTTGATGTACCGCAGCTCGGCGCCGGTCTTGGCCGCTAGGAGCTGCCAGGGCACGAGGTTCGAGTGGTGTTCGACTTGCGTCGTAAGGATCGCGTCGCCGGGCCCCAGGTTCCGCAGCCCCCACGAATAGCTGACCAAATTGATCGCTTCGGTCGTGTTGCGCGTCCAGATGATTTCGGCCGAGTGCGCGGCGTTGACGAAGCGCGCGACCTTCGCGCGGGCTTCTTCGAACGCATCGGTCGCGCGCGCGGCGATCTCGTAGACGCCGCGGTGAATGTTCGCGTTGTATGACGAGTAGTAGTCGACCAGCGTGTCGATCACGGCTTGCGGCTTCTGCGAACTAGCCGCCGAGTCGAGGTAGACGAGCCGCTTCCCGCGCGAGGTCGGTTTCGCGAGGATCGGAAAGTCCGCGGCGATTGCCGCGGCACGCGCGTCGGGCGAGACGATCATCGCCGGGCTCCGGCCAACTTTTCTTCGAGCAGCGCTCGCACTTCGGCGCGCAGGGCTTCGTCCGGGAAGCGCGCGACGACCGGCTCGAAGAATCCGAGCGCGATCAGCTTCTCGGCGGCGTCGCGTTCGATGCCGCGGCTCATCAAGTAGAAGATGTGTTCCTCGTCGACCGCGCCGACGGTCGCGCCGTGAAACGCTTTGACGTCGTTCGCGGCGATTTCGAGGGCGGGAATCGCGTCGATCTTCGCATCTTTGCCGATCAGCAACGTATCGTCGCGGAGCGACGCTTCCGAACCGTGGGCGTGCGGCGCGATGCGGATGTTGCCGAAATAGCGGCCGCGCCCGCGGCCGGCCGCGATGCTGCGCACGACCGTTTGCGAGGTGGTGTGCGGAACGTTGTGGCGCACCTCGGTCGTCAGTTGCACGACTTCGCGCGCGACCGGGAAGAAGAGGCCCGCGACCTCGCACTCCGTACCGCCGCCGTTCTGCTCCGCGACGATCTCATCGGTCACCGTTCCGTGACCCAAGAGCGCGACGTTCCACGCCACGTGTGCTCCCGCCGCCGCGTTCGACGTGCGCCGGCTCGTCACGGTGGTGCCGTGCGCGACCGTCTCGAGCACGGTATACGAAACGTGGGCGTTTTCGGCGGCGTTGATTTCGGTGACCGCGGTGACGTCGTTGGTGGTCGCGCCGTGCAAACGCTCGAGAATCGAGACGCGCGCACCGGCGCCGACGTTGACCACGGTGTGCGGGATCTCGCCGGCCACGTCGTAGTCGAGGACCCGTTCCTCGGTCGCGCCGGGCGGAATCTCGATGACGCTGCCGGGGACGGTTGCGCTAGGCGACGCCACCGACGACCTCTTCGCGAATGCCGTCGTAGCCTTCGGCTTCGACGCGCTCCGCGAGGTCCGGGCCGCCGGTTTTCACGATGCGTCCGTCCATCATGATGTGAACGACGTCGGCCGGCACGTAACGCAGGATGCGCGGATAGTGGGTGATGATGAGGAAACCGGTGTCCTTGCCGTCGTCGGTGGTGCGCATCGCGCCGATCGACCGGCCGACCGACTGCAGCGCGTCGACGTCGAGGCCCGAATCGGTTTCATCGAGCACGGCGTACTTCGGCCCGAGGATGGCCAGCTGCAGCATCTCGAGGCGTTTCTTTTCCCCGCCCGAGAAGCCGTCGTTGACGTAGCGCGAGAGAAACGCCGGGTCCATGTCGAGGACGTCGAGCTTCTCGTAAATCAGCGCGCGAAATTTGGCCGGCGGCAGGTCGTCCGGTTTGATCGCCATGCGGGCCGTGCGGATGAAGTTCGCGACCGACACGCCCGGAATCGCCGCCGGATACTGAAAGGAGAGAAAGAGGCCCGCGCGCGCGCGCTTGTCCGCCGAAAGCTCGAGCAAGCTCGTGCCGTCGAGGACGACGGTGCCGCTTTGGACCTCGTAATTCGGATGGCCGCTCATCGCAAAAGCAAGCGTCGACTTGCCGCTGCCGTTGGGGCCCATGAGGGCGTGGACTTTGCCGGGTTCGACCGTCAGGTCGATCCCTTTGAGGATTTCTTTGCCGTCGACCGCCGCATGGAGGCCGGAAATGACGAGCCCGCGTTTACTCACGCCCTCGATGGTACGGTTTGGCCGGAAGAAAGTCAAGGAAACTCTGGACTATCTTCGCGTCCTATGGTACCTTGAAGGCGATGCACGACCGGTTTTTCGACTCCACCCGGGGGAAGATCGTCGGCGCGCTGCGGAGCCGTGGCGCGGCCTCGGCGTTTGACCTTGCGGCCGAGTTCGCGCTCTCGCCCAACGCGATCCGCCAGCAGCTGGTCATCCTCGAGCGCGACGGGCTGGTTGCCGGCAAGAGTGTCCGGCGCGGCAAGACCAAGCCCACCCACGAGTACTCGCTTACGCCCCAGGCCGACCGCTACTTTCCCCAAGCCTACGACCGCATGCTCGGCGCCGTACTGCGCGAAGTCCGCCTCACCGGCGGCGACGCCGGCGTGGCCCAGATCTTCGACGGGATCGCGAAGCGAGTGGTCGGCAAGATGCAGCCGGGCCTCGAAGGCAAGTCGACG
>DASYOE010000206.1:0-4109 GCA_036008105.1 Candidatus Lustribacter sp.
GCAAAAGATGCAGCGCAATTCGTCGATTTCGTAGCGCGCGGCGAAGCGTTCGCCGGGCGAATGGCGGTCGGCCGGCGCGTTCTCCGCGCCGATCACGGTGATCGCGTTGGCCGGGCACGCGATCGCGCACAGCTCGCATCCGATGCAGCGCTCTTTGCCGTCCGCATAGCGGCGCAGTTCGTGCAAGCCGTGGAAGCGCGGCGCGTGCTGCTTCTTGATCGACGGATACTCGATCGTCGGCTTCTTCACGAACATGAAGTGAAACGTCGTCGCGAACCCGCGTACCAAGGCCATGACGTTGAAGAGGTTCTTGCGCTTGTCCACGACGTTCATCCCCGCACCGCGATGATGACGGCCGTGATGACGAGGTTGAGCGTAGCCACCGGCAACAACACCTTCCACCCGAAATCCATGAGGCGATCGTAGCGCAAGCGCGGCAACGTCGAGCGCAACCAGATATAAAAGAACAGAAACAGCCCTGCCTTAACGAGAAACCACACCAGACCCAGCCACGGATTGCCGGCCGGTCCGAAGAGCGGATTCCAGCCGCCGAGGAACAGCAGCGTCGCCAAACACGACACCGTGATCATGTTGAGATATTCGGCGATGAAGAACAGGCCGAAGCGCAGACCCGAATACTCGGTGTGGAAGCCGCCGACCAGTTCGGTTTCGGCCTCGACCAAGTCGAACGGGGCACGGTTCGTTTCCGCGACCGCCGTGATCAGATAGATGACGAACCCGATGATCTGCGGGATGATGAACCACACCCGCGCCTGCGCCGACACGATCGCCGCCAGCGACGTCGAACCGGCCAGAATCAGCACGCCGATCACCGACATCGACATCGAGAGCTCGTAGGAGATCATCTGCGCCGTCGAGCGCACCGAGCCGAGCAGCGGAAACTTCGACCCCGAGGCCCAGCCCGCGAGCGAGATGCCGTAGACGCCGATCGAGGTCAGCGAAAAGATGAACAGGATCCCGGCGTTGACGTTGCCGACGCTGTACGCGCCGCTCGCATCCCCGGTGAACGGGATGATCGCGAACGTGCCCATCGCGCAAATCAGCGAGATGAACGGCGCCAGGATATAGATGAACCGGTCGGCCGTATTCGGCGTCAGGTCTTCTTTGAACATCATCTTGAGCGCGTCGGCCGCCGGTTGCAGCATGCCCCACGGTCCGACGCGGTTCGGCCCGGGGCGCAGTTGCATCCACGCCATGACCTTGCGCTCGGCCAACATCGAGTAGGCGAACGTCGTGATGACGATCAGCAGCAAGATCGCCGATTTGATCAGCACGATCAGCCACAACGGCACCGCGTTCATCGTTTGACCACCGTGACGCCGGGCGCACCGCGCAGCGCGTTGAGCGGCGCCGCGGGGATGCCGTCGACCAGCACGACCGCGCCGGCCGGCACGTTCTCGTCAAACGCGACCGTGAGCCCGTCGAGCCGCAGGCCGCCGGGGGCCGTAATGTTGATGACGTCGCCGCGCGCCAGCGGGTTCGTCATCTGCGCGGCCGTCTGCGGATGAATCGTCGCCCGCGGCGGGGTGCGCAGTTCGCCGAGTTGCGCGTCGTGCGCCAGCGTGCCGCCGCCGGTGAACATCGTCGACTCGACGATCACGCGCAACGCATCGCGTTCGACCATCGCGCGGCCGATCGAATCGACGGCCGGCAGCGGGCCGATCGGCGGGGCTTCGGACACGAGCACGCGGATGCGCGCCTCGATCTCATCGTGCGACGGAAGCGCGATGCCGAGCGCTTCGGCGAGCGCCACCAGCATGTCGCCGTCGGCCCACGCTTCGCCCGGCGCGGGCACGCCGGCCTCGACCGGTAGCACGTCGGCGGCCAGGTTCGTGGTGGTGCCGGTCTTCTCGAACGCGCTGCACGCCGGCAGCACCAGCGTTGCCAATTCGGCCGTCTCGGTCATGAAGAGATCGCTGACGACGAGAAACGGGACGGCCTTCAGCGCTTCGAGCGCCGCTTGACGATCGGGCCAGTGCAGCACCGGGTTCACGCCCAGCAGCGCGAGGCTGGACAGTTTTCCCGCCCGCGCGGCTTCGAACATCGCCCCGGTTCCGGCGGCATCGCCGCGCGGGAACATCCCGATCGCTTCCGCACCGCGCGCGTTGGCTTGCTCGCCGGGAATGAACGTGTGCACCGTACTCCCGGCCGGGAGCGCGTCGGCCCAGGCATGGACGGCATCACCTTCGGACGACGGCGAGCCGTCCCACACGATCGCGAAGCGCGTCGTGGTTTTCGGGATCGCCTTCACCGCGTCGGCAAACGTCGCCGCACGCACGCTGCGCAGCGTGTGCCCCGGCGTCTGATCGCCGACGACGATCAGCGTCGCGCCCTTGTGCGCGACGGCCTTGCGAATGCGCAGATCGAGCACCGGTGCGAGCTGCGCGGCCGAGCGCCCGAACGTGATGATGCACTCTGCGTTTTCGAGATCGACGTGCGTTCCACCGGTAGCACCCGGATAGGCGCGGTCTTGGCGGCCGCTGCGCCAGTCGAGATTTTCGACGCCCAGCGAACGGTAGACGTGCTGCAGCAGAAACGCTTCCTCGTTCAACAAGCGCCCGCCGCCGATCGCTCCGGCCGAAGCCGCACCGTTCTTCGCGATGCCCTCGCGCAGCGCGCCGGCCCACAGCGCGATCGCATCGTCCCAGCCGATTTGAATCCACTCGCCGTTGCGCTTCAAGAGCGGCTGCGTGAGGCGCCGTTCGTCGGTGACGTAGCCGATGTTGTAGCGGCCGCGGTCGCACAGCCAGCCGTCCGAGATCGCGTCGTCCTCCGGCACGCTCATCGTGCGTTGGACCGCGCTCACGCGCGCGTCGACGTGCATCTGGCAGCCGACGCTGCACTGCATGCAGGTCGTAGTCGTGCGGTGGTTATCCCACGGCCGCGACTTGAAGCGGTAGGTCTTCGAGGTCAGCGCGCCGACCGGGCACAACTCGGTCACGTTGCCGCTGAAATCCGAGTGGTAGGGTTCGCCGGTCGCGGTCGCGATGATCGCGTGCGCGCCGCGGTCGTCGGTGCGCAACGCCCGCTCGCCGGTGATCAGGTCGTCGAAACGCACGCAGCGCAGGCACAGGACGCAGCGCTCCTCGTCGAGCACGATCGTCGGCCCGAGATCGACGGCCTTCGGTTTCGACGATTTCGCATCGGCCATGCGCGAGGCGCCCTGACCGTACGCCATCGCGTAATCTTGGAGATCGCACTCGCCGCCCTTATCGCAGATCGGGCAGTCCAGCGGGTGGTTGAGCAGCAAGAGCTCGAGCACCGCGCGGCGGCCTTCCAGCGCTTTGTCGCTCAGCGTGCGCACGACCATCTTGTCTGCGACCGGCGTGTTGCACGCGATCTGCAGCTTCGGCATGCCCTCGATCTCGACCAGACAAATGCGGCACAAGCCGGCCGGTC
Organism: Candidatus Lustribacter sp.; assembly: GCA_036008105.1. GTDB lineage: Bacteria > Vulcanimicrobiota > Vulcanimicrobiia > Vulcanimicrobiales > Vulcanimicrobiaceae > Lustribacter. The sequence continues at coordinate 3,421 of DASYOE010000206.1, forward strand.
CGAGTTTGGGGTGATAGCAGTACACCGGGATGAGATCGTCGATCTGCTTCGCCGCTTCGACGATCAGCGTGCCCTTCGGCACGACGACGTCGACGCCGTCGATCGTCACCGTGACCTGATCGGTCTGCGGCAAGGTCGTGCTCAAGACGCTACTCTTTCCGGAACGGGTTCGGCGCGGCGCACGTAGGCTTGGAACTGCTCGGTATACCGGTCGAGCACCGAGCCCAAAAACGGCTCGATCGAGTCGCCCAGCGCGCACAAGTTCAGTCCGGTGATTTCGTGGCAGGCCGACTTGAGGATGTCGATGTCCGATTCGACGCCGCGACCGTCCAGCAGGCGCTCGAGCGTCTTCTGCAGCCAGCTGCCGCCTTCGCGGCACGGCGTGCACTGGCCGCACGATTCGTGCGCGTAGAAGCGGATCAGCGAGTGCGCGGCCTTGACGAAATCGGTCGTGTCGTCAAAGACGACCATCGCGCCGGAGCCGAGCATCGAGCCGGCTTTGGCGATCGTGTCGAAGTCGTAACTGAGATCGAGGTGCTCCTCGAACAGACACGCCGACGAACCGCCGCCGGGCTGCACGCCGAGCAGCGTGCGGCCGTCGCGCAATCCGCCCGCGCAGTCATCGATCAGTTGCCGGATCGTCGTGCCCAGCGGAACTTCGTAGTTGCCCGGCTTCTTGACGTGACCTG
>DASYOE010000207.1:0-7268 GCA_036008105.1 Candidatus Lustribacter sp.
CCGGTCGTCTTTTTCGGCCACGGCAGCCCGCAGAACGCCCTCGGCGGAAACCACTTCACCGACGCCTGGCGGGGCTTCGGCGCCCGGGTCCGCCCGCGCGCGGTCCTCATCATCTCGGCCCACTGGTATACGGCCGGGACCCGCGTGACCGCCTCGGCCCGCCCGCGCACCAACCACGATTTCGTCAGCTTCAAAGGCTCCGTATCATCGTTCCAGTACCCGGCACCCGGCGACATCCCGCTGGCGCATCGCGTCCGCGACCTGCTCGCGCCGTTACCGGTCGCGCTCGACGAGCATTGGGGCTACGACCACGGCGTTTGGAACGTGCTGGCCAACGCCTATCCCGAGGCCGACGTCCCGGTCGTCGCACTGAGCCTCGACCGGACGCAGCCCCCGTCGTTCCACTACGACCTCGGCGCGCGCCTCGCACCGTTGCGCGCGGAGGGCGTGCTGATCGCCGGCAGCGGCAACGTGATCCACAATCAGGAGATCGGCCGCAATCCGTGGCCCGACGCCCCGGCCGATTGGGAGCAGCGCTTCTACGGCGACCTCCTCCGCCGCCTCGACCGCGACGATCACGCCGCGCTCGTCGCCTACGAAAAACTCGGCCGCGACGCGCAACTCGCGATCCCAACGCCCGACCACTACTTGCCATTCCTCTCCGTGCTCGGATTGCAACGCAGCGACGAGCGCCCCGCGATCTTGGTGGAAGGCGCCGGATCGGGCATCACCGGCCTCGGCATGCTCTCCATCACGATGGGATGACGCTTCGCGACGCGATCGAGCGCGGCACGAGCGAACTGGAAGGGGCCTTCGACGCCGCGCTCGACGCAGCGCTCCCCAATCCGGTCGCGCTGATCTTCAGCGATTTGCCGCTCGCATATCAAGGTAAGCGCGATCTGGTCTTCGCCCTCGACCTGCTGAACGAAGGCGAGAACGAGTGCGCGCTCATCGCCGGTTTCGCTCGCGACCGCTTGCAGGCCGACACCGCCGCCGACATCGCGCACCTCGAACGCGAGGGCTGGTACTACCTCCGCACGTCGATCGACCCAACCTGGCAATTCGACGACGGCGCCCCATCATTGCCGGCCGCGCTCGCCTACCTCGCGCACGTACTGCGCGAACGCACGGAGCTCGCGCGCAATAACCCGCATCAAAGCCTTCGCGACGGCGAGCCCGCTGCCGAGCGCGCCGCCCTACTTCGTGCGATGCGCGGCTAAGATTGCGGCGAAGCGCGCCAGCCGTGCGCCTTGGTGGTGTGCGGCAGCGAGGACTTCGGCCGGCAATTCGCCGCCGCGCGGATCGGTATAGCTCGTGCCGTACGGATTGCCGCCGGCCTTTGCGGTCGACGGGTCGGTGTAGCCCGGCGGCACGATGATCGCGCCCCAGTGATACATCATGTTGTAGATCGTCATCAGGGTCGTCTCTTGGCCGCCGTGCGGATACGAGCTGCCGCAAAACGCGGTCGCAGCTTTATCGGCGAGTTGGCCCTTCATCCAGAGCGGTCCGGTGGTGTCGAGAAACTGTTTGAGCTGGGCCGACATCGCGCCGAAACGTGTGGGCGTGCCGAACGCGAAGCCGTCGGCCCACTCGAGATCGGCCAGCGTCGCTTCGGCAACGTGCTGCGTGGCCGCATGATGCTGTTGCCAGCCTTTGTTCGACGCGATGGCCTCGTCCGGCGCGAGTTCGCGCACCTTGCGCAAGCGCACCTCGGCGCCGGCGGACTGCGCGCCCGCTTCGATCGACTGCGCGACGCGGTACGCGTTGCCGGTCGAGCTGTAGTAGATCACCGCTACGTTCGCCATGCGTTTACCCCAAGAATTTCTGCAAGCCGCGCGGCGCATCGCTGTCGATGCCCGCGTGGCGCGCGAGTGCCAGTGCCAGCAGTTGTCCGCCGGCGATCCAGTAGAGCGGCGCGAACCGGCCGCCGGCCGGCAGGACGGCGACGACCGCTCTCCGTTCGCGGCCGACGTCGAGTACCGCACCGACGGTTTCGCGCGACGATTCGTCGACGAGGCCGACGAGGCCGCGCGTCGGGTCGAGAATTGCGGTGCTGCCGTGGCGGAACTCGCCGGCGCCGAAGCCCTCGGCGTGACGGTACGACGCTTCTTTGATCTTCAACGCGATTTCCGACGCGACCGGCACGCCGTAGCCGGCGCCGATGACGATGATGCTGTGGGCTGGTTCGAGCGACGCCGCGATCCGCGTCATCTCCGGGAGTGCGCCGGCGTCGAACCAGGTGTGCAGCGTCGCGGCGCTGCGTTCGAGCTCGGCGGCCGATGCGGCGTCGCCGTCGGTCGCGCGCGCGGCGGCCCACAACAGGAGCGCCGACATTGCCGTCACGCTCTTGCTCGCCGGTACCGCTCGCTCGGGGCCGGCCAGGAGATCGATGACGACGTCGGCGCGTTGCGCCAGGGGCGAGCTGAGATCGTTCGTCAACGCGATCGTGCGCGCGGGCGCGAGCGCATCGAGCGCGGTGAGGACGTCGGCCGTGCGACCGCTTTGGCTGAGGGCAACGACGGTGCCGCCGCAGTACGCCGCGCTTTGTAGCGACGCCTCGGAGGCGGCGAGCGACGTGGCCCGGCGGCCGTGGCGCCGCCACGCGTACGCGGCGAGTTGGGCGACGAACAAACTGCTGCCGCTGCCCACGAACAGCGGCTCGCCGGGGCGGATCGCCTCATCGAGCGTTCGCGCGGCCGACGATGCGGCCAAGCGCGACAAGACGGCCGGCTGGTCGCGGATCTCCGCTTCGAACTGCTGCCCGCTCATGCGAAGGTGTCCGGGACGTCGTCGAGGTGGGCGTCGAGCGCCGTGCGGACTTCATCGCGCACGGCATCGGTTGGAAAACGCGCGATGGCCGGCTCGAAGAACGCAAGCGCCATCATACGTTCGGCAACGGCGCGCGTGATGCCGCGCGACTGCACGTAGAAGAGCTCTTCTTCGTCGAGCGAGCCGACGTTGGACGCGTGCGACGCCCACACGTGGTGGGACGGTACGGCAAGCACCGGCGCGGCGTCGAGGTAGGCGTTGGGTGAGAGGATCAAACCGTCGTCGCGCATGGTCGCAACGCAGCGTGTCGCTTGCGGCGCGAACCGGAGCGCGCCGGCGAAGCTTCCCCGCGCGCGGTCGGTCGCGGCGCGACGCACGGTGAGGCGCGATTGAGTGCGCGGTGCATCGTGATCGACGTCGACGACGGTCTCGACCTGCGCGAACCCGCGCGCGAAGAACAACGCGTTCGCTTCGGCCGCAGCTCGCGCGCCGGTCAGTTGCGCGCCGCACACGCTGCGAACGCGCGCTCCGCCGAGGTCCGCAACGTGCCAGGCCACAACCGCGTCCGGCGCGCAACGCGCGCGCCGCTGCACGAAAATGTGCGCGCCGTCGTCGGTTTGCTGGATCGCGACGTAGTCCAAACGCGCTCCGGGACCGAGGTCCGCCTCGACGATTCCGGCGACGAAGGTTTCGGCGCTGCCGATGTGGCGCTCGACGATCGTCGCCCGCGCTCCCGCGCCGAGACGAATCACCGTATGCGGAAAGACCGCGCTCGGCGGGCCGGGCCGGGACATCCAGATCAACTGTAAGGGCGCGTCGAGGCTCACGCCATCCGGGACGTCGACGTACGCGCCGCAATTCTGAAACGCGGTTGCGAGCGCGGTGAAGCGATCCGTGGCCGGCGCGACAACGTGTAAATGCACGTCGTCGACCCGCTCGCGCGCGCTGCGCCGAGCATCCGCGAGCGCAACCAGCGTTACCCGCGGGTCGCCGGCCGCCTCGAGCGGATCGAGATAGGTGCTGCCGAGATGCACGAGGCCGCCGGCGTTTTCAACCGCCAACGCCGGCACGTCGAGCCCCTCCGGGGGGCGCCCCGCCGTTGCTCGCGGCAACACCGGAACGCGCGCGCGGCCGCTCGACCATTCGAGGCCGGCGGGAAACACCGTGCGTTCGGGCGCGCGCAGGAACGCCCGCAGCGCTGCTTCGCGCACCTCACGTTCGACTGCACCGCCGGCGCCGCTACCCAACTCGTCCAGTTCGGCTATCGCTTCTGCGAGCATCGCGCCGGTAGGCGAAAATTCGAGCGATTCGGAGATCGAGCCGGGCATCGCACCCCTCTACCGTTAGATGCGGACGTCGGCCTCCATTTGCGCCTGGTCGCCGGTCGCGGCTTCGCCGACGAACGTGACGTGGAACGTGCCGTGGTACAGGCGCGCCCACCACGGCACGCGCGCGGACGCCGAGAAGACACCGTCGCCCGTTCGCGGCACCGGGAGCTTGTACTTCATCACCAGCGCCTGCAACGCGAGCACGTCGGGCGTCGTGCGGATCGTGATTTCGAACGCTTGTCCCGCGCGTAAATGGTCGGGCGCGATCGTCACGCCGAGGATGGCCGGGCTTGCGGGCTGCTCCGGATCCGGATCGGGCGCAAGGCCGAGGAGCGCTAGGGCGGCGATGCCCGCCAGCGCGGTGAGCCGCAGGGTACGCGCTCGGAACCGCATTGCGGAGCGTATTCCCGCGTTACGCCGGAACTAATCGGACCGTTATCCGCGCGGTCGCACGCGCAAAATCTGATTGCGGGCATGACGGCGATAGTGACGGCGCGGAATGGCTCCGGTCGGCATCGGCCACGGGCGCAGCGTGAATCCGACCAGCGCCATCACCAGCGCCGCGGCGCCGCCGGCGAAAAACGCCCACAAGGTGCCGCGGTCGGCGAGCCAGCCCGCCAATAGCGAGCCCAACGGGCCCGATGAGAGAAAGACGTAGTTATAGAGGCCGGCGATGCGGCCTTGCATGTGCGGCGGAACCGCGAGTTGCACGATCGTGTTGGAGCTCGACGTGTAGAGCGTATAGCAGACGCCGGTGGCGAGCAGCGCGAGGCACACCCCGAAGAGCGTGCCTTGAATCGCAACGAGGAGTTGCGCCGCGCCGAATCCGGCGGCCGCCCACAGCAGCAACCGCCGCGAGACGTGAGCGCGCGATGCCGCGGTCACGGCTCCGATAAACGCGCCCAGGCCGAACATCGAGGTGATCAGCCCGTACGTTTGAGCGCCGCCGTGCAGCGTGATGCGCGCGAGCACGGGTAACACGACGTTGAAGTTGATGCTGACCGTCGAGATCACGAACAGCATCGAGAGGACGACCGCCACCGTCTTGTTGCGGCGCGCGTAGACCAACCCGTCGCGAATCGAGATCAACAGCGGCGTGCGCCTGCGGTTCGGCTGGGTGAAAAACTCCGATGGGCGCATCACCGCGAGCGCGATGATGACCGGCACGAAGCTGATCGCATTGAGGGCGAAGCACGTGCCGACGCCGACCGAAGCGATCAACACCCCGGCGACCGCCGGACCGATCACGCGCGTCGCGTTGTTGAGGCTCGAATTCAAGGCGATGGCATTGGGTAACTCGGACCGACCGACGAGTTGGACCATCATCGCTTGGCGTGTGGGATTGTTGAACGCCATGATGGTGCCGCGCACGAGCGCGATCGCGTCGATGACGACGATGCTGTCGACGTGCAGGTACGCGACGACCGCGAGCGCGGCGGCCATAACGGCCATCGCGCTCTGCGTCACGATCATCATGCGCTGCCGGTCCCAGCGATCGGCCAGCGCCCCGCCGATCAGCCCGAACGTCGCATACGGGAGATACAGAAAGAAGCTGAGCACGCCGACGGCCGTCGCCGAATGCGTGAGGTCGAGCACGAGCCACGCTTGGGCGGCGTTTTGCAGCCACGTGCCGATCTGCGATACCAGCTGGCCCGAAAAATAGAGCCGGTAGTTGCGATGCCGCCGTAAGCTGGCAAATAACCGGGCATCGAACACCGAGAGGCGGGCCACTCACGGGCAGTTCATGGGCGCCGCCCCATTAGCCCGCTTGGAACGCTCTAGCGCAGCGCCCCGGCCGGGACGACGTCGGCATAGAGCCCGTCCGGCAGTCGGCCGCCGGCGACGTTCTCGATCTCCGTTACGCCGTACACGATGCCGATCAAGTGGCCGGCCGCGTCGAACACGCCGCTGCCGGAATCACCCGGTCCGCAGCGCGCGCAGTAGATCTCGTACTGCATCGCGCCGGTTCCCGGATCGGGTTCGGTTTCGCCCATCCGTCCGTAGGTAATCGTCCAGCGCCCTTGGAGGGGGCCGTTCAACGCCGAAACCGGATGCCCGATGATCGTGACCGTGGTGCCCATCGGCGGCGGGGTGCGAGCCGGCGCGATCGGCGGCGTGCCGAGCGTGATGTAGTTCGGCACCGGCAGGAACAATTTTGCGACGTCGTCCGTCTCGCTGCGCTCGAGCACGCGCACGTTCGAACCGTAGATCAGGTAGCCGCCGAAAAACCGCACGACCGAAAACGGGTGCTCCGTGCAATGCCGGGCCGTCCACGCTTCGAGCCCCTGCGCGCGCCGAGCGGTGACGACGGCCGCGCAGCGTTCGAACCCCGTGTCCGTCTTCCACTCCACCTCAACGACGGACGGGCGCAAGTCAACTTGCGCCCGTGCCGAGGTCGCCAGCAGCATTGAAAGCACGCCGGCCGTTGCTATGCGTCGTAGAACTAGAAGTAGATCCAAATTCCTCCGCTCCAGCGGCGGTGGTGGTACCAGCCTCCATTATAATAATAGCCCTGGAATCCGCCCGGCGCGAAGCCGAAGTACCCGTTCACGTAGGGTGCGGTATAGACCGGACGCGAGTACGCCCAGCGGCCGCGGTCGTCGCGATAGCGTGGAGCTTGCCAGTGGCCGCCGCGATTGTCGCGATAACCGCCGCGGTCGCCGCCGCCGTTGTGCCAGTTCTGGGCGCTCGCAGCCAACGGAGCGGCTGCAAGCGCGAGCCCGGTGGCCGCGACGATGAGTTTCTTGACGAGTGTGTTCATGAGAGAGTTGCTCCTCTACAAGAACAACGAGAAACTCACCGCGCGAAGATGCGTTTCTAACGCACCTTCAATCAGCCCGCGACGACGCGCTGATTTTGCTCGCCGAGGCCTTCGACGCGAACGGTCATGCGATCGCCTGCTTTGAGATACACCGGCGGCTTGCGGCCCAAGCCGACGCCCGACGGCGTCCCGGTCGCCACGATGTCGCCGGGATGCAAGCTCATGAAGCGGCTGAGATAGCTGACGATGAAGGCCACCCCGAACACCATCTTCGACGTCGAGCTCGATTGCATCGTCGCACCGTTCACGTCGAGCTGCAAACTGAGCTTCTGGGGATCGGCAACCTCATCGCGCGTCACGAGCCAGGGCCCGATCGGTCCGAACGTATCGCAGCTCTTCCCCTTCGTCCA
>DASYOE010000208.1:0-8596 GCA_036008105.1 Candidatus Lustribacter sp.
GCGGCGCCGGAATCGCGCGAACGAGCGCCTCGATGCGATCGGCTAAGGCCGGATCGAGGCCGCGCTCGCGCGAAAGCGCCAACGCGGCGCGCATGCCGAGCGCGATCGCTTCACCGTGGCGCAGCGCGCCGTACCCGCACGTTTTCTCGAGCGCGTGTCCGACGGTGTGCCCGAAATTGAGGATCGCGCGACCGCCGGCCCCGCTGTCGTCGGTTTCGCGCTCGTCGCCGGCAACGACGCGCGCCTTCGCGGCCACGCAGTGCGCGACCGTCACGGCCAGGACGTCCGGATCGCCGGCCAGCGCGCGCGGCAACTCGCGTTCGAGATACGCGAACAACTCGGCGTCGGCGACGAGCCCGGTCTTCAGCGCTTCGGCGACCCCGGCCGCGATGTCGCGCGGATCGAGCGTCGTGAAGGCGTCCGTATCGATGGCCACGAGCGAGGGATGGTGGAACGCGCCGACGAGGTTTTTCCCCGCGCCGAGGTTGATCGCCGTCTTTCCGCCGACGGCGGCATCGACCGCCGCCAGAAGCGTCGTGGGCACCGCGCACCAGCGCAGTCCGCGCAGATACGTCGCCGCGATGAAACCGGCCAGATCGGTCACGGTGCCGCCGCCGATCGCGATCACCACCGTGTCGCGGTCGGCGTGCGCGTCGGCGAACCAGTCGAACATCTCGCCGGCCAGCTCCCACGTTTTGACGTCTTCGCCGCCGATCAAACCGCGCGCGAGCAACACGCGCGAACCGAGCGCCGTCAGCACGTTCTGCGCCAGCGCTTCGACCGCGGTATCGTAGAGCACGATGAAGGTGCGCGCGTCGATCGTCAGCAGTTCGTCGACCACGCCGCGGCCGATCACGACGTCGTAGGAGCGCTCGTCCCCGAGCTCGACCCGGATCCGCTGCCGTTCGCCCGCGATCACGCGCGTTCTCCGGCCATCTCGCTCGCGCGCAGCGCTTCCAGCACCGATGCGGCGACGCCCTTGGGCGCGAGCGACGCGTCGACGATCACGTGCGCCTGGCGATAGCGCGGCTCGCGTTCCGCCGCCAGCGCGTGCAGTTTGGCCAGCGGATCGCCGGTCAAGAGCGGCCGGTCGCCGTTCCCGGACAGCCGGGTCGCAAGCGTCGGAACGGTCGCCTTCAGCCACACCAGCGTATGCCGGCGCGCGTCGGCAAACGTGTCGTCGTTTTCCAGCGCGCCGCCGCCGAGCGAGATGACCGCCGGTTTCGCGCCGGCCAGCGCCGCTACGACCGCGGCCCGCTCGCGCACGCGGAACGCGGCCTCACCCTCATTTGTGAAGATCGTCGCAACGCTCATGCCCGCCGCCCGTTCGACCGCACGGTCGACGTCGACGAAGTCGCGGCCGAGCGCGCGCGCCACGAGCGCCCCGACCGTCGTCTTGCCGGAACCGGCCGTGCCGCAGAACAGGATGTGGCGCACCGGATCAGCGTGCACGGATGCGCTCCCGCCAGGCGCCGACGTAGTCGCGCAGCATCTCGAGCGTGTCGGCCGGGAACGTTTCCAGCACGGCATCCGCGAGCACGAGCGCCAACAGCGACTCGCCGATGACGGCTGCGGCCGGCACGGCGCAGACGTCGCTGCGCTCGATATACGCGTTCGTCGCTTCGCCGGTGCGTAGATCGACCGACGGCAAGGGCTTCATCAGGGTCGAGATCGGCTTCATGGCAACGCGCACGACGATCGGCTGCCCGGTCGAGATGCCGCCCTCGATTCCGCCGGCGCGATTGCTGCCGTAGCGCGTCAGCGCGCCGTTCTCACCCGGAAAGTACACGTCGTGCACGGCCGAGCCGGGTAACGCCGAACCGCGGAAGCCGAGGCCCAGTTCGACGCCCTTGATCGCGTTGAGCGCCAAGAACGCTTCACCGACGCGCCCGTCGAGCCGCCGGTCCCACTGCGCGTGCGAACCCAAACCGATCGGCATGCCGCCGGCCACCACCTCGAACACGCCGCCCAGCGTATCGCCGGCGTCGCGCGACGTATCGATGTTCTTCATGATGCGGTCGGCCGCGCCGCTATCGAGCACGCGCACCGGCGAGCGGTCGACGCGTTCGTTGAGCGACGCGATGTCGGCATCGAGCGGCGTCTCATCCACGACCTCGCCGATGCGCACCACCCGGCTCGCCACCGAAATACCGAGCTGCGCGAGCAGCGTGCGGGCGATCGCACCGAGCGCCACGCGCATCGCGGTCTCGCGCGCGCTCGCCCGTTCGAGGATGTCGCGCATGTCGGCCCGGCCGTACTTGATCCCGCCCACGCGGTCGGTGTGGCCCGGGCGCGGGATGTAGACTGCCCGCGCCGCCTCGCCTTCGCGCGGCTCCGCGGTCATGATCTCGAGCCATTTCTGGTGATCGCGGTTCTCGATGTAGAGCGAGATCGGGCTGCCGAGCGTTTCACCGCGCCGCACGCCGGCGAGGATCTTCACCTCGTCGGTTTCGATCTTCATGCGATTGCCGCGGCCGTACCCCATCATGCGGCGCCGGCCGTCGGTGTGGATGTGCTCGACGGTGAGCGGCAATCCGGCCGGCATGCCCTCCATGATTCCCGTCAGTGCCGGGCCGTGCGATTCGCCGGCGGTGAGGTAACGCAACCGTGCCATGATTTAAGGCGCCTCCACGAGCGCGGTGAGTTCGGCTTCGACGTCGCGACCGAACCGCACGTCGCCGCCGTACCAGAGATAGAACGTCGCGATCGCTTGCGCGACGAGCATGTGCGCGCCGCTGACCGCGTTGCGTCCCGCCGCGCGCGCGGCCAGCACGAACGGGGTATCCGACGGCCGGTACTGCAGATCGACGCACCAGCCACCGGGCAGACACGCGGCGGTAGCGTCTGCGACGGCCGCGCCGTTGCTCGTCGCGTTGATCACGAGCTGCGAGGCGAGCGGATCGCCGATCGCAAGCTCCGTCGTGCCGGCAGCCGCGCGCAAGTCTTCGACGAGCGCGCGCGCGCGCTCGAGCGTGCGGTTTGCGACGACGATGCGCTTCGCGCCCATCTGCGCGAGCGCGACGACGGTCGACCGTGCCGCACCGCCGGCACCGAGCAGCGTCACGACGTTGCCGGCGGGATCGATGTTGCTCTTGCGCAGCAGCGAGATCACGCCGCCGACGTCGGTGTTCGCGGCGAATGCTTCGCCGTCGCGAAACGTGACGACGTTGGCCGCGCCGACCAGACGCGCATCGGCGCTCACGACGTCGGCCTTGGCGAGCGCGCGTTCTTTGTGCGGAGCGGTGACGTTCCAGCCGTCGAAATTTTCGCGCGCATCGGCAAAGGCGTACGCGAAGTCGTCCGGCGTCAGCTCGACGCGTTCGTAGGAGAGCGGGATGCCCGACGCGCGCGAGAGCGCGGCGAAGATCTCGGGCGAGCGCGAGTGCGCGATCGGCTGACCGACCACGGCGAAGCGTTTCGTCCACGGGCCCGCGGAAACGGCCGGAACTAGCCCCGACATAGCGCCTCGAGATCGGCGAAGAACGACGGGTGCGAGATGGCGACGCAGCCGGAATCCTCGATCGTGACCGGCGCGCTCGCGCCGAGGGCGGCGATCGCGAACGCCATCGCCAACCGGTGGTCGCCGCCGCTCGCGACGGTTGCCCCGCGCAGTGGCGCGCCTCCGGTCACGTCGAAGCCGTCGTCGACCTCGTTGACCGCACCGCCGAGCGCGCGCAGGCCGTTGACGAGCACCGCGATGCGATCGCTTTCCTTCACCCGCAGTTCGCGTGCGCCGCGCACGACGGTCGTTCCGGTTGCGTAGGCGGCCACGATGCCGAGCAGCGGCAGCTCGTCGAGGATCGCCGGAACCTCGCGCTCTTCGATGGCGATCGCGCGCAGCGGCTGCGCGCTGACCTCGATGTCGCCCATCGGTTCGGGCTCTTCCCGCACCACGGTCACCGCCACGCCCGCACCCATGCGCCGCAGCGCATCGACGAAGCCGAGCCGCGTGGGGTTGAGGTTAACGTTGCGCACGACGATGCGGCCGCCGGGAACGATCGCCGCGGCGGCAAGCCAGAACGCGGCCGCCGACGGATCGCCGGGCACGTGAAAATCCGCCGCCCGGAACTGCTGCGGTCCTTCGACGATGATGTCGTCGCCGTCGCGCTGCACCGCCACGCCGTAGTGCGGCAGCATCTTCGCGGTGTGATCGCGCGCGCTGCCGGCACCCGAGATCACCACGCGCCCGTTCGCGCCGGTGGCGGCGAGCATCAGCGCGCTCGCCAGTTGCGCGCTGGCCACCGGCATCTGAATGTGACCGCCGTGCAGCGGCCGGCCGCCGCGCACGTGCACCGGGGCCGTGCCGCCGGCCGCGGTCTCGACGAGCGCGCCGAGTTCGTGCAATGGTTCGGCGACGCGCAACATCGGCCGGCGGCGCAGCGAATCGTCGCCGGTCAGCGTCGCTGCGACGCCGCGGCCCGCGAGCGCGCCGATGAGGAACCGCATCGTCGTGCCGGAGTTACCGCAGTCGAGCACCTCGCCGGGCGAACGCCAAGCCGCGCCGCGAACCTGCACGTCGAGGCCGTTGCGTTCGACGGTCGCGCCGAGTTGCGCGACGCAGCGCATCGATGAAGCGACGTCCTCACCGGGCGCCACGTTGACGATCTGCGATTCGCCCGCCGCCAGCGCGGCAAAGATCACCGCCCGGTGCGAGATCGACTTATCGCCCGGAATGTTCGGTGCTTGCGAACCGAGTGCGCGAGCCGGTGCGACGGTTTCGCTCCGGGTTTGCGTGTTCGTCATCGACGTTGCGCGCTAGTCCTGAATGAACGGGATGCGAGCGAGGTCGGCGACGATCTCCTCGTAATCGGCGTAGGTCAGGGCTTGCTCGGCGTCGCTCTTCGCGACCGCCGGGTTCGGATGGATTTCGATCAGGATTCCGTTCGCGCCGACGGCCTTAGCCGCGCGGCACAGCGGACGAATCCAGCGCCGCACGCCGACGCCGTGCGAGGGATCGACCATGATCGGCAGATGGGTCTTCTCGCGCAGCACCGCCACGGCCGAGAGGTCGAGCGTGTTGCGGGTCGCCGTCTCGAAGGTGCGAATGCCGCGTTCGCACAGCACGACGTCGGGATTCCCCTCGGAGAGGATGTACTCGGCCGCGCTGAGCAGCTCGTCGAGGCTGGCCGACATGCCGCGCTTGAGCAGCACGGGGATGTGTGTCTTGCCGACGGCTTTGAGCAGATCGAAGTTCTGCATGTTGCGCGCCCCGATCTGGAACATGTCGACCGATTGCCCCATGCGGTCGACTTGATCGACGCTCATCACCTCGCTCACGATCGGCATCCCGGTTTCGCGACCCGCTTCGGCGAGCAGCGCGAGACCTTCCCAACCCATGCCCTGGAACGAGTATGGCGACGTGCGCGGCTTGAAGGCGCCGCCGCGCAGCATGACGCCGCCGTGATCGGCGACCTCGTGCGCGACCGACAGCACTTGTTCGCGCGACTCGACGCTGCACGGCCCGGCCGCGATGATGAAGGTGCCCTCCTCGAGCACGACGTTGCCGACGCGCACTTTCGAGCGCGCCTGCCCCGGTTCGCGCGTGACCTTGGGGAAGTTCTGCTTCTGCTTGCTCACGCTCGGAACTTCGGCCGGCGAGTTGTCGACGACGACGTCGATCGAACGCCTGATGCGCGGCGGGGCCGTGCCGGCGTCGTACGAGCCGATGATGTGCAGCGAGGACGTGTAGTCTTTGAGATCGCGCAGCGCCTCCGCGAAGCGTTCCTCGCGCACGTCGCCGTCGACGTCGGCGTAGAACGCGAACTCGCTCGTGCCCAAGCGCGCTTTCGAATCGAGCTTCGAAACGTTGAGGCCGTGTTTGCCGAACGCGTCGAGCGAACGCGCGAGCGCGCCCGGCTTGTCGGCGACCGAGAAGATGATCGAGGTCTTGCGATCGGTGCCCGCCGCCGCCGGCTCGAACTCGGCGGCGAGACCGCTGGCGACCGGCGCGCGGAAGAGCAGAAAGCGCGTCGTGTTGTCGGGATGGTCGGCGATCGAACCGGCTAGTTCAACCAAGCCGTAACGATCGGCGGCTTCTTTCGAGCAGATCGCCGCGTGGCTGGGGTCCTTGGATGCGGCGACGTTGCGGGCGGCGATGGCCGTATCGCCGACCGGGACGCGCTTGACGTCGGGGAGCGCCGCGAGGAAGCGGCCGCACTCGGCGAGGACGATCGCATGCGATTCGATCTCGCGCACGCCCTCGAGCGTGGCGCCGGGCAAGCCGACGAGCCGGTGCTCGAGCCGCAGGGTGATCTCCGCCAGCGGGTCGAGCTCGTACTCGGCCAGCACGTCATAGCCCTCGCGGATCGTCCCGGCGATCGCGTTGTCGATCGGCAGCAACCCGACGTCGGCCCGGCCGCCGAGCACGGCGTGCGCCACCGCGCGGAACGTCGGGCAGCCCAGCGGCTCGAACGTGACGCCACGCCGGCCCGCGTAGGCCTCGAGGACCACGTGTGAGTACGCGCCCTCGATCCCTTCGAAGGCGGCGGTCATGGTCAGGGGCGGGTTCTCGGAACTCCGGGCTTGTTGCTGGGCGGTCGTCATCGCGTTCTCCAAAAAAGAAGAACCCCTCGCGCCGGCGAGGGGCTCTTGCAGCAGTCGTCCTGGTCGTGGACGTTACGGCAAAGAGTCGGCTCGCCGGCGCGAAATCGCCCAGCTAAAAAAGCCGAAATACCCAAAACCGTACACGAACATCATTGCGGTTGTATCACGCCGCCCGGGGGGCTGTCAAACTAATGGGCTTTGGGGGCGTAAGCGATGCAGTAACCGCTCGGGCTGATCTTGCCCTTGACGAGGTTGCACGACGCGGGGGCTTTGAAGAGCGCGCAGCCGCTGCACTTCTGACCCTTGGGGCCCGGTTTGGCCTGGTACTTGTACTGGGCTTTGGTGCCGCCCGAGTCATCGGCGGCGGAAGCGGCGGCGGTTGTCGCGGCCGCGGCGGCGAGGGGAACACCGGCGAGCAGCGAGATGATCTCGCCGCGAGAGATGCGTTCGGACATGAGGTCCTCCCAGAAGATGAGATTATAAGATGAAGTTCGAGAGGTCGGCGCTGGACGCGATCTCGCCCAGCCGGTCGGATACGTAGGCTTCGTCGATGACGACGTTTTCCGCGACTTCCGGCGCCGCAAACCCAATCTCCTCGAAAACGCGCTCCAAGACGGTGTGGAGACGCCGGGCGCCGATGTTCTCATCGCGCTCGTTGACTTCGGTCGCGATCCGGGCGATCGCCGCGATGCCGTCGGGGCGAATGTCCAAATGCACGCCGTCGGCTGCCAAGAGCGCGGTGTACTGGGTCATCAGCGCGTTCTTGGGCTGGGTGAGAATGGTCTCGAAGTCGGCGGCCGTGAGGCTGTCCAGCTCGACCCGGATCGGGAAGCGGCCCTGCAATTCGGGGATCAAGTCGGACGGTTTGCTCATGTGAAACGCGCCGGCCGCGACGAACAGCACGTGGTCGGTCGCGAGCGGTCCGTACTTCGTCGTTACCGTGCTGCCCTCGACGATCGGCAAGATGTCGCGCTGCACGCCCTCGCGTGACACGTCGACGCCCCGGCCCTCACGCGTCGCGATCTTGTCGATCTCATCGATGAAGATGATCCCGCGCTCACCGGCGCGCCGCAGCGCTTCGCGCTTGACCGCGTCCATGTCGATCAGCTTGGCCTGTTCTTCTTGCGCGAAGACGCGCCGCGCATCCGCGACGGTCACCCGCTTCTGCGCCTTCTTCTTGGGCAGCAGACCGGAGAGCATCTCGCTCATGTCGCCGGCACCGCCCATGCCGCCGGTATCGCCGCCCATGATCCCGATCGGCAGCTGCGGCGTTTCTTCAACCTCGATCTCGATCAGGCGCACGTCGTAGAAGCCGCGCTCGATGTCGGCGCGCACTTCGGCCCGGATCCGTTCCGATTCGTGCGGCGGCGCCGGCGGCATCGCCGGTTGCGCCGGCTGCTGTTGCCCGGCCTGGGCGCCGAACGAGTTGCCGAAGATCGAGCCCAGCGTCGCGGCAAACGGATTGCTCGCTTGCGCCTGCGGCGCGCGCGTCTCCGGATGCAGCACGTCGATGATGCGCTCGATCGCGGCGTGTTCCGCCGCTTCCTTGACGTCGGCGAAGCGTTCGTCTTTGACCATCCGGATCGCCGCTTCGGCCAGGTCGCGCACCATCGACTCGACGTCGCGTCCGACGTACCCGACCTCGGTGTACTTCGTCGCTTCGACCTTGACGAACGGCGCGCCGGTCAGCGACGCGAGGCGGCGCGCGATCTCGGTTTTGCCGACGCCGGTCGGTCCGATCATCAGGATGTTCTTGGGAATGACTTCACGGCGGAGTTCTTCCGGCAACTGCTCGCGCCGGTAGCGATTGCGCAGCGCGATCGCCACCGCGCGCTTGGCCTTGGCTTGGCCGACGATGTACTTGTCGAGCTCCGCGACAATCTGGCGCGGCGTGAGATCTTGCAGTTCGGGCATGACGTCTATGCTGTCTCGACGGTGATGTCGTCGTTGGTGTAGATGCAGATCTGCGAGGCGATCTTCAGCGCCTCGCGGGCGATCGCTTCGGCATCGAGATTGGAGTTGTGCAGCAGCGCCATCGCCGCGGCTTGGGCGT
>DASYOE010000209.1:0-11072 GCA_036008105.1 Candidatus Lustribacter sp.
TCCAGCAAACGCACCCGCTCGATCACGATGCCCTTGTCGACCGACTTGCACATGTCGTAGATCGTCAATGCGGCGACGCTCGCGGCAACCATCGCTTCCATCTCGACGCCGGTCTTCGAGCTGGTCGAGGCCTGCGCTTCGATCCGCAGCACGACGTCGTCGTCCCAACTAAAGCGCACGTCGACCGTATCGAGACCGAGCGGGTGGCAGAGCGGAATCAGTTCGGCGGTGCGCTTGGCAGCGAAGATGCCGGCGATCTGTGCGGTAACGAACGCATCGCCTTTGGGCAGCGTCGCTTCGCGCAGTGCCGCCGCTGCCCGCGGCGGCAACCGCACGAGGGCCGACGCGCGCGCCGTCCTCCGGCTGACGTCCTTCGCACCTACGTCGACCATCGCGACCGACCCGTCGGCCGCAACGTGCGAGGGGACGTCGCTGCGGCTCAACGCGCCGGCGCCGCCGACAGAAAGCGCAACCAGATCAACGACAGGACGGCCAGCACGAGATACAGGAACGGATGCTTCGAGTGAACTTTGTCGTTCGAAAAGCCGAGCGCGCGCGTCATCGTGTTGGCATCGAGCGGGTGCAGAAACGACAGGATCGCACACAGGACGAAGATGACGGCGAGTGCGATGGCGAGAGACTTCATCAAACCACTTTCGTACTGAAGAGAATCAGCGCCAGGGCGCCGGCGAGCAAGCAGTACCAGCCGAACGGCCGCAGATCGTTGTGCTGAAAATAGCGGGTCAGAAATGCGACCGAGGCGTACGCGGTGACCCCCGCCACCACGCATCCCGCAACCGCTTCGACGGGGCCGACGGTGACGCCCGGTGCGAACAGCGCGGGGATCTCGAGGAGCGAGGCGAGCAAGATCACCGGCGTCGCCAGCAAGAACGAGTAGTTCGCCGCATCTTCGTGATCGAGATCGGCCAAGAGCCCGGCCACGATCGACGCGCCCGAACGCGAGATGCCGGGTAGCAGCGCGAAGCTCTGCGCGATGCCGACGCCGGCGCCTGCGAGCCAACTGAGGCGTTCGATCGGCATCGAGGCGCGCTGGCCGTGTGCGTGCTGACGGCGGCGCAACGCCTCGCCGGCGAACATCACCAGCCAGTTGATCATCAAGAAGATCGTCACCGGGACGGGCGAGGCGAACAGCGCTCGCACGCTCGACTGGAACAGCACGCCGAGAATGCCGACCGGAATCGTGCCGACGACCAGCAGCCACCCGAGCCGCTCGTCGCGCCCGCCGTCGAGGCGGCCGCGAACGATGCTCGCGACGAGCGCGCGCACGATGCGCACCCACTCCGCGCGGTAGAAGAGCAGCAGCGCCAACGCCGTGCCGAGGTGCAGCACGACGACGAACGCCAGGAACGATTCCGAGCCTTCGTCGATGGACCAGTGCAAGAGCGCCGGGATCAGCACGGTGTGCCCGAGGCTGGAAATCGGAAAAAGCTCGCTGACGCCTTGCAGCACCGCCAGCAGCATCGCTTCCGCGAAGGTCACGCGGCGGCGCTTATTGCGACTGGAATTCCACCAGGAAGCGGTACGAGTCGGCGACCGGCTTGCAAGCCTCGATCCGCGTCTTGTACGTGCTGGCCTTGGCCGCATTGATCGCGGCTTGGTTGAGGATCGCGCTGGGCGACTTCGATACCGTGGCCGAGATGAGTTTGCTGTTTTCGTCCAGCGAGACGACGACGGTCACCTCACCGCTGATGCCCTGCTGTTGCGCGATGGGCGGCGTTTCGGCTTGGGCCGCGTTGACCAAATGTGCCGGCGCGTTGGGAACCGCGCACGCCGGCGGCGGCGTCGGTGTCGGAGGCGGTGGAGTGGGCGCCGGCGTCGGCGGCGGCGGGGCGCTCGGTGGGCCGGTCGGTGAGCCGTTGGGCACGCCGCTCGTCGAGCCTTCGGTATGCGTGTTGGACTCTTCCGACGGTCCGCCCGAATGCGCGTTCGTCTTGAGCGTGTTGATCTTGATCTCTTTGGGCTTGGGCGGCTCCGGCGTCTGGTGCGGCGGCGGTGTCGGCGGCGGCGTGGGCGGCGGCGTGGGCGGCGGCGTCGGCGTCGGTTTCGGCGTCGGCGGCGGCGTCGGCATCTTGTCGATCTTGACGGTCTCGATCTTTTCCGGCGCTTCCGGCGTCCGCTGGAACTTGATCAACGGCCCGAGCAGCAAATGCAGCACGATGGAGATTGCGAAGCCGTAGAGCAAAAAGTTTTGCGTCCGCTCCCGCATTGTCGGCGGCGCTTTCGGGGGCTTCGCGCTCATCCTATTGGGACTGGCCTTCGGGTTGGCCTTCGATGTGGTTGGCGAGTCCGAAGCCGGTCAGGCCTTCGTTCTTCGCCGAATCCATCACGCGCAGGATCGTGCCGAAATCGGCGTTCGGATCGGCTTTGATGATCACGGTCTTCAGCCGTCCGCCGGTCTGCTGCACGAGATCGTGAAACACGCGGCCGGCATCGGTCTGATCGACGATCTGCGAGCCGACTTGAACCTTGTTGTTCTTGTCGACGAGCACGACGATTTCCGACGGCTGAACCTTCAGCACGTTTTTCGCATCGGGCAACTTCGGTTCTTTGGTAACCGACGCCAGAATGATGAAGATGATCAGGAGCACCAGCAACACGTCGGTGAACGGCGTGATGTTGATGGTCGACATCACCTCTTCTTCTTGCGTAATGGTGGTCGTGGCCATTACGAGGTCACGAACCCGACATCGTCGAGACCGTTCAGACGCGCGGCGTCGAGCACGGTGATGACGGCTTGATACGGAGCTTTGACGTCGGCGGTGAGCGAGACGTGTTTGTTTCCGCGCCGGCGCTTCACATCGGCCATGTCGAAGTAGATGTGCGCCGTGTCGGTCTTCTTGTTGTCGATGTAGATCACGCCTTTTTCGCTGATCAGCACTTGAATGTTGTCGTTCTTCTTCAATTGCTGGATCGGCGAATTATCGGACTTGTCCGGCAGGTTCTTCTGGAAGCCGGGCGGCGTCACGAGGGCGGCCAGGATCATGAAGATGATGAGCAAGACCAGCAACACGTCGGTGAACGGCGTGATGTTGATCTCCGCCATTACCTCATCATCGCCGGCGGACGAAACCATCGACATCGCGAGTTATCCCTGGGGCTGGTAGAGGTCGGTCGGTATCGGCGAGCCGGTATTATGGAAGTGCAGCATCTCGGCGAGCTGGTTGGCCGCGATGATCATCTCTTGGTTGTACGTCTTGATGCGCGTCTTGAAGTAGTTGAAGAAGATGACCGAGACGACGGCCACGAACAACCCGGCGGCGGTCGTGATCAAGGCTTCCGATACACCGGCCGCCACGACGGCCGGGGTCGAGTTGCCCTTGAGCGCAATGTCCTGGAAGGCCCGGATGATACCGAGCACCGTTCCGAAGAGTCCGACGAACGGGGAGATGACGGCGATCGTACCGATGATCCCCAGGTTTCGCTCGAGCGAGTTGAGGTGTTCCATCAGCGCGATCGAGAGCGCGTCGGTGATGTCGGCGCGGTTCTTCTCGCCCCGCCTGAGGCCGAACTCGAGGATCTTCGGCAGCATGCCCTTGTTCTGTTGGCATACCTTGATCGCACCGCTCAGATCGTTGGCCGCGATCTTCTGACCCAGCGCGCGCAGCAGGCCTTTGGAATCGGAATGCTGGCTTGCGAAGAACAGCAGGCGCTCGATGACGATGGCGATCGCCACGACCGAGAGCACCAGCAGGATCCACATTGCCGGGCCGCCGCTGATGATTGTCTGTAAAAATCCACCGATGTCCACGGTTGCTCCCAGGGCCTCCTACGATGCGAGGGTGGTTAGACGGGCGTTTGACGCTTGCGAATGCGGCAACAGGAAACCCTACGGGCTAGCTCCCGGCCGACGAGGACGGGTTTGTTATCCCATCGGGTGCCGATTCCTCGTCACATTAGTACTGCGTGCCCCCGGCCGGCGTCTGCGCTTTGGACGCTGAATTAAGCTTACCTAAAGCATCGTCGATCTGCTTGGCAAGGGCCGGGTCCGAACCATAGGCGGGACTGGCCTTGGCCTTGGTCATGTAATCCAGCGCGCCTTTGGGGTCTTTCTTGTTTGCGGCCGCGATGCCCAGGATGTAGTTCGCGCGGCCCGACTTCGGGTCCAGCGCGGTCGCCTTCTCGGCCTCGGTCGTGATCTTGTCGTAGTCGGGCTTCTTGTCGGTCGCCATTACCGTCGCGGCCTGCGCGTAGAAATCGGCCGCGGAGGCCGGAAAAGCACTGGCGCCGGACTCGAACCGGCTGACCGATTCGGCGATCTTCCCCTGGTTCGCGAGCGTAATGCCGGCATTGGCTACCGCAACGTAGGCGTTCTTGTCGAATTGCGTTGCCAACGAACCGTCCACCCGGCTGACCTCCCGCTCGGTCGTCGCCGCTTCCCCGTACTGTCCGGCGTCGAGCTGCGCGATCGCGAGGCTGAACGCGATCGTTGCGAGTTCTTTGTCGTCGCCCTTCGCCGCCACCGCGATCGCATGCGCTTTCTGTAAGTCGGCGATCGCCGAGGTGTTGTCGGGCTGCAAGATGTACGCGTTCCCGCGCACGTAGTAGCCCTGCAGGCTCTGCGGATTCAACGCGATGGCGCGCGTCGCCAGCGCGATCGCACCCGGCACGTCTTTGGCGTCAAGGGCCGCGCGCGCTTGCTTTTCGTAGGCTTGCACGGCGAGCAGCTTGTACTGATCCGGAACCGTGCCGGACTTATCGAACGCGCCCGTCGCACCGGCATAATCGCCGCTGAAGACGTCGGCAACCCCGAGCAGCGTGTTGGCGTTGGCGTCGTCGGGGTGCGTTTGCAGGTAGGCCTTCAGTTGCGATTCGGCATCGGGATAATTCCCGGCGCGAATAGCGGCCAACGCCGACGCGGTGCCGGCCGTTCCGGGTGCAGCCGCCGCCTGCTGACCGAAATTCAGCAAGTAATCGTAGTAGGCGTCGACCTTCTCGCCATTGCGCGTCGCCGGCGTGTACTTCGAATTCTTCGCGATGTCGAGCGCGATCGCGTTGTCGCCGGCATTCGACGACTTGATCACCTTGATGACTTGCGAGGAGCCGTCTTTCTTGACCAGCACCTGAACGGTCACGCTGCCGTCGCCGCCCGGCGCCATCGCGGTCGCTCCACGAGCGGCGAGTTTGGGCGGTACGTACGTGGTCGCGGTCTGCGCGCTCGCGGTTAGCGGCGCGGCGGCGAGCGCGGCGCACGCGAGCAGACGGATCAAGTGCTTCAAGTTCTCACCTCTTTGGGACGGCATACGGTAATGAACGGGCGGTACCGGTGGAGCGTTCCAACGCGCCGACCGCCCGGTGCGCCTCCTCGAACGCCGCGAGCAACCCAGCGAGGTTTCCCGCGCGGAGTCCGTCAGCCGCCGCTTCCAGAGCGGCCGCCACGGCGGTCAACGCCTCCGCCACCGGGACGGCGTTCGCCTGCGCGATCGGCGCCCAGAGCGCTGCGTTGGAATGGGCCAGCCGCAGCATCGACTCCATACCCGGTCCGCACAAATCGTATACCCGCCCGTCGGCGTCTCCGGCGGAAGCAAGTTGCGCGCCCAGGACGACCGAGAGCACCTGCGGCAGGTGCGAGCTGATCGCGACCAAGCGGTCGTGGTCGGCCGCGGTCAGCACGAGCGGCCGGGCACCGAGCGTGACGACCAGTTGCTCCAGCCGCGTCTGCACCGCCGGATCGAGCGCCGGCACGATCGCCCACGTGCGGCCCTCGAACAACGTCGCGTCGGATGCGGCAAACCCGCCGGTCTCGCGGCCGGCCAATGGATGCGAAGCGACGAACCGCGGCAACCCGATCGCGGCGGTCACGACCGGTACTTTGACCGAGGCGACATCGAATACGAGTTCCGGCGCGCTCAATGCCGGCGTCGACGCGAGCGCCTCGATCGTGGCATCGACCGGCAACGCGATGGCGACGATCGCACAACGCTCCGCGAGCGTGGTCAGATCGGGCACGGTCTCATCGAGCGCGCCGGCCGAGCGCGCAGCGCGCAGCGCGTCCGGATCGGCGTCGTAGCCGATCACCCGCGCGCCCGCGGCGTGCGCGCGCCGCGCGATCGAACCGCCGATGAGGCCGACGCCGGCGATGCCGAGAACGGTTCCCCTCACGAGCGGTCGAGGTCCGGGCGCAGCACGCGCGCGCCGTCGAGGTACACGTGCACGATCTGGTCCTGACGTTTGTCGGTGTTGACGTGCAGCAGCACGCGGATCACGCGCGGCAAGCCGTCGGGGACCGCGATTTCGGTGAAGTTCAACAGCGGCACCAGCGTCCAACCCATGCGCCGCGCGGCCGCGGCCGGAAACTGCGATACGAGATCCGGCGTGAGCGTGAACAACGCCGACGCGACGTCGTCGGAACGAATGTCGTTCTCGGCGACGATCGCACGCAACAGCCGTTCGGTCGCATCGAGCAACAGCGTCGCGTCGTCGCGTTCGACGGTGATCGCGCCGCGCACGCCGCGCACCGCGCTCACGCCGGCTCCTCCGCGTTCAGCGCTTTCGCGCCGTCGGCGATCACGCGCAACGCGGAGACCTCGCGCGCGGTCGCATCGCGAATCTCGCCCGGCGCGAGCGAACCGAGGGCGAGCGGGCCGAAGCGCAGACGCGTCAACCCGACGACCGGGTGGCCCAACTCCTCGAACATGCGGCGCACTTGGCGGTTGCGGCCTTCGTGGATCGTCACGTCGACGCTCGACGTCCCGCGGCGCGTCGCCACAACGCGCAGCCGGGCCGGCTGCGCCGGGCCGTCGTCGAGTTTCATGCCGCGCTGCAGATCGGCCACCTGTTCTGCGGTCAAGCGCCCGCGCAGCGTCGCGCGGTACGTTTTCTCAACGCCGAAGCGCGGATGCGTGAGCACGTGCGAGAGCGCGCCGTCATCGGTCAACAGCAACACGCCCGAGGTGTCGTAATCGAGCCGGCCGACCGGAACGACGCGGCGTTGGAAACCCTGCCGCGCCAACACGTCGGCAACGGTGCGCCGGCCTTCGGGATCGCGCATCGTCGTCACGACACCGAGCGGTTTGTTCATCACGATATACGCCGCTTCGAGCGCGGGCGCAACGATCCGCCCGCCGTATTCGACGACGTCGTGGGATTCGACCGACGTGCCGAGCTCCCGCACGACGCGTCCGTTCACGCGCACCAGGCCGGCGACGATCAGTTCTTCCGAGCGCCTGCGCGACGCGATCCCGCTAGCTGCGAGGTAGCGCTGCAGCCTCAAGCGTCCGGATCCCGCGCACTTCGCTCAACTCCGCCTCGGAGAGCAGCAATTCGTCGTCGCGCGTTCCCGACAGACGCAAGTCGATCGGCGGGTCGACGCGCGCCGCGGCCAGTTCGCGCGAGAGCACGATCTCGGCATTGGCGATCGCCGTCGCTTCTTCAGCCACGACCGCGTCGAACGTCGACGCGCCGTCGACCGCGATCGTCGCCACGATCGTCAGCGATCCGCCTTCTTCGCACGCCCGGGCGGCACCGAAGAACCGCTTGGGTTTGGCCGCGACGGTGAAGTCGTTGACCGGCCGGCCTTGAGCCGCGCCGGTGCCGAACGCTCGCGCCAGGCGCGTGAGCGAATCGAGAACGATCACGACGTCGGAACCGAGTTCGACGAGCCGCTTCGCGCGTTCCATCACGAGTTCGGCGGTTGCGATGTGGTGGTCGGAATGCTCGTCGAACGTCGTTGCGACGATCTCGCCGTCGATGCGGCGCGACAGCGCTGCCGCGTCTTCCGGCCGGCCGTCGATCGAGAGCACGATCAGGTGCGCGTCGGGCGCGTTGGCCAGGATGCCGCGAGCGATCGCGACCAGCGTCGACGTCGGGTCGACGCGCGGCGGCACCGCGATCAGCGCCCGTTGCCCTTTGCCGAGCGGAACCGCGAGGTCGAGCGCGCGCGAGGCGCCCTCGCCCTTGATGCTCAGGTTCCAGCGTGAGGACGGCGTCATCGCGTTGAGGTCTTCGAACGAACGGCGCGTCCGAATGGACTCGGGATCGTACCCGTTCACCGTCTCGACCTTGACGATGCCGTAGTACTTCTCGTTGTCCTTGGGCCGGCGCACTTGGCCCGCGACGAGGTCGCCGCGGCGCAGTTCGAAGCGCCGGATCTGCGACTGGCTGATGTAGATGTCGTCAGCGCCGAGCAGGTAGCCCTCGCGCCGCAAGAAGCCGTAGCCCTCGGGCAAGATGTCGAGCACCCCGTTGGCGGCTTCCACTCCGGAGCGCTGGGCTTGCGCTTCGAGGATCTCGGCGACCAACTCGTCCTTCTTGATCTTCACCGGGGTCGGGATGTCGAAGGTCTTGGCCAGCTCGTTGAGTTCCGCTTTGCTCATCTCGCCGAGTTGCTCGGCGGAGAGTTGCGGCGGCCCAACCGGTTGGGGAAATTCCGGTTGCGCGAAGACGTCGGCCTGCGACGGCACACCGTCGCTCGGGCGGTTGCGATGTCGCCGCGAACGGCGACGACGGCCGCCACCTTCGGGCCGGCCATTTTGCGGGGGTCGATTATCGTATTGCAGCGGAGTCGCTCTCTCGCGGAAGGGGACGTCCGCGCAGCGTACGGATCGACCGGTGAGGCTACCGGGATCCATCACGACGCGGAACGCCGTTGGGAACATGCCGACGTCGACGGGGTTTTATGCCCGGCAACGCAAGGACTATAGCACACCGCTCTTCACGGCGACAAGGACCGCCGGCCGCTCACCGCGGGGCTGCCGCGCGCATAGAAGCGGTGCGGTCGCTCGGCTGCCCGCGTCAACCCGATGCGCACGCTGGTGCCGATCTCGGGCCGGGCGCCGTCGTCGGCCACGTACAGCTGCCGGCCCACGTCGAGATCGAGGCCGTCGAACGCCGGTCCGATCGCGAAGGCCCGGCAGAGATTTCCCGGTCCGCGTGCCAGCTCGTCGTCGCGCAGCCCGCTGCGGCCGCGATTCTTGCGCTGGCGGTCGAGCCCGCGCAACGGCTCGACGGCTCGAATCAGCACGCCGCCCCCGACCCCGCGCGCTTCGCTGCTGAAGTTCAGGCAATACGACGTACCATAGATGAGGTAGACGTAGACGTGCGCGTGGCGCTTGAACATCGCGCGGTTGCGTTTGGTCTCGCCGCGAAAGGCGTGCGAGGCGGGATCGTCGTTCCGATACGCTTCGGTCTCGACGATCCGTCCGGTCAGGATCGTGCCGTCGTCGAGCCGGCGCACGAGCAGCTTGCCGATCAGAAAACGTGCGAGTTCGAGCGTATCCGAAGGCAGGTCGGCTCGGTGAAGACGTTTAGGCCGCGGTGCGGAGCTGGAGCTCGGCGCGCGCGCGCCCTTCGAGGTCGGCGATTTCACGCGGGTCGGCGCGTTCGACGCGCGCCGACGCGAAGCCGTTGAGGGCGCAGCGCGCCCGCACGTACGGCATGCCGAGGGCCGGCGGAACGACCGCCGGGGAGGCCAGGTCGTGAACGACCCGCTCGTCACCCAGCCGCAGCCGGATCCGGGCGAAGCCGCGCTTGCGCAGCTCGGCGCCGAGCGCCGCCACCGCCGCGTAGCCGAACTCGAGGCCGTCGTAGCGCGCCAGCGGCGTCGCGCTGAACGGCACGCGGACCACGCCGCGGCCGCTGCCGTCGGCGATCGCCGCGTAGGCGAGTCCCCGGCCGGAGCTGTCGTGGGCGAAACCGACGAGGACGTCGGCGGCTGAGTTGCGGTTCACGGTGTTCTCCTGGTACCCATTGTAGATCGAACATATGTTCGAGTCAACGGCAGCTTTCGCTATCCAGGGGTATATTCTCGCACCGGAGTGCCAAATGTACGGCACAGTGAAACGCTTTCGTACACTTCCATCACGGCCGCGGTCTGAGACGCCCGGCCGAAGCGCCGGCCGGCGTCCGCGGCGGCCGCGACGTCGCGCGGCTGCTCGAGGGCCCACCCCAGGCCCGCCGCCAGCGCCACGGCGTCCGGCGCCACTAGCCGCCCGAAGCCGCCCAGCACCTCGCGGTTGACCGGCGTATCGACCGCCGCCACCGGCAACCCGGTCGCCGACGCTTCGGCGAGGACGAGGCCTTGCGTTTCGGTCGTGCTCGGAAAAACGAACGCATCGCTCGACGCATACAGATCGGGCAACGCCGCCGGATCGAGCGCGCCGGTAAAGTGCACGCGTTCGCGCACGCCGAGTCGCACGGCGCGCGATTCGAGCTGCGCGCGATCGGGGCCGCCGCCGACGATCGCGAGCCGCACGCCGGGTACGCGCGCGAGCGCGTCGACGGCGAGTTCGAGGTTCTTTTCGCGCGCGACGCGCGCCACGCACAACGCGATGCGTTCGCCGTCGCACGCGCCGAGCAACGCGCGCGCCGCGGCGGTGCGACGGCCGCCGGCAAAGCGCGCGACGTCGATCGCACTCGCGACGACCGCGATCGGAACGCGCACGCCGATGTCGCGCAAACGCTGCTGCATCGCGCGCGTCGGCACGATCACCGCGGCGGCGCGATTCGCGAACGCGCGCGTCAGCGCGGTCAGCGCGACGCGCGCGAGCCGCGGTTCGAAGCGCGCGTAGTGCGCGTATTCATCGATGCGCGTGTGATACGTGTAAACGAGCGGAATGCCGGACCGGCGCGCAATATCCGCTGCCAGCATACCGGTGACGAACGGTGAGTGCGCGTGCACGATCGACGCGCTGCGAACGCGCGCGCGCACCGCGCGCGAAACGTACGGTACGCAGAAACGGTAACCGGTTGTGGTCGGCAGCGGGAGCGATGGTAAGCGCACGACCGCGTTATCGCCGGCGGATTCGTGCGGAAAGTGCGGCGCGACGATCGTGACGCGTACGCCAGCCGCTTCGAGGCCGGCGCGCAGTTCGTCGATGCTCGCGACGACGCCGTTGACGAGCGGCCGGTAACATTCGGTGAAGCAGGCGACCGCGCGCTGCTGTAGAGGTGTGTCCGTCAACAATGCGTTCTCCACGCTCGGCGAACGAAGCATGATCCAGCACACTTGTCAAATCGACGCCGCTTGACGGCGTGTGCTATCATACCCCAGTTCGTGTGGCCCTCGGGTCGCCGGCAGACCGACCGAGCATCAATCAGCGTGCTCGCTCGTCGAG
>DASYOE010000210.1:0-5634 GCA_036008105.1 Candidatus Lustribacter sp.
CACTCGAAAACAAAGCGTTGCTCGAATCGATTCAAGATCTCTTCGAGCAGTTCGTCCGCGCGTCGGTCAAGGCGATCGAAGTGCGCGACAAGTCGACGCAGGGCCATTCCTCGCGCGTTGCCGAGTTGACCGTGGCCCAGGCGATCGCGGCGAACACGGTCGAAGCCGGCAAATTCGCCGACCTCCACTTCAACGAAGACGCGCTGCGCGAAATGCGCTACGCCGCGCTGTTGCACGATTTCGGCAAAGTCGCTGTCCCCGAGTACATCTTCGGCAAGGCGAAGAAGCTGCCCGACGGCAAGCTCGATGCCATCCGCTTGCGCTTCCTGCTCGCGATCAATCAAATCGAGAGCCTCGGCGCGCGCCGCAAGTTCGAGTTGATCCAGACGGGGATCGGGTTCGACGACCGCCGCGTCCTCGACATCGACGCCGACACGGCGTCGCGCGCCGGCGAACTGCAGGCGCTGCTCGAAACCGTCGAATCGGCCAACGAACCACGCGTCGTCGCCGCCGAGATCGGGGCGATTCTCGACTCCATCATCGGCAAGACCTACCTCGACCTCGAGACCGAAAAGCCGCTCCTCGATACGGCCGAGTTCGAATTTCTGCGCATCCCGCGCGGCTCGCTCTCCAACGACGAGCGCAACAAGATGGAGCAGCACGTCACGCAGTCGTTTTACTTCCTCCGCGAGATCCCGTGGAGCAAGACGCCCTGGCGCAACGTGCCCGACCTCGCCTACGGTCACCACGAACATCTCGACGGAACCGGCTATCCGCGGGGGCTCAAGGATCTGGAAATCGCGCCGCAAGTACGCATGCTGACGATCGCCGACGTGTACGACGCGCTCACCGCGAAGGACCGGCCCTACAAAGCGGCGATGCCGGTCGACCGCGCGCTCGACATCCTGGTCAAAGAGTTTGCGCAGCGCGGGAAGGTCGACAGCGAACTCCTCGATCTCTTCATCGCGCGCAAAGTCTACGAAACGATCAACCCCACCGAAAAAGCCTCTTAAATCAGGTGGGATGACGTGGGTCACATGATGTGGCTCACATGACCTAGCTCACAAGGTAGCGCATGGTCGAGGGATATAGCGTGGTACGCACGTAGGCAGCAAGCACGCCCATGTTCGCTCTCGCGCTCGTCGCAGTTGCAGCAGTCATCCTAGCAGCGATCTTCATCGCCGAAAGCGTTCGCTTGCGCAAAGCCGAGAAGCTGCGCGCCACGCCGCGCAGCAAAGCCCGGCGCCAACCCCAGCTGGAAGATGCGATTCGGGCCGCGTTCGACGGACCGACGCAAAAGCACGGGCAGCTGTTCGTCAGCTATTCGGTGTGGAAGCGCGAACAGGAGACGCGGCTCGAACTCATGGCGGCCGATCCATTCGGCCGGCTCAACGAGTTCACGCGCTGCTTGATCGTGCGCCATCTGTGGCGCGCGCTGGAAGGTTTGGTCCAGGGCTCGGTGGTGATGGTGGACAGCCCGCCGCAGACCTGGTCGCAGTCGGTCGACGTCACCTTCCACGACCACGGCATCGACCCGTGGCGCCTGCCGCCGATCGGCCTCATTCCGGTCCCGCAATTCGTCAACGAATAATTCAGGGACGATAGACTAAGCCGATTCCGATCACGGGCTGAATGAGTCGCGTGCGGAATTGGGCCGCCGTCGCGGACAGATCGGCTTGGAACTGCGGGTTGGCTTGGAGCGGCCCGGTGGCGCTGGTCGAGGTCGTGCCGTTCCGTACGACGATGCCCGCATCGAACGCGAGCGTGAGCCCCTTGACGATGCCGGTGCCGCCGCCGAACCCGGCGTAGAGCGCCGGGCGCGCGAACGACACGCGCGCCGAAACGACGCCGGCTTGATTCACCGGGTACACGTTGCCGTTGAGCGTGTAGTTCGGACCGAAGCTTTGGGCGACTTTCTGCACGTAGTCGCCGCCGAAGAGCAGGCCGCCGGAGAGGCGCCAACGCCCGGCATACGGTCGCCAATCCATCGCGACCAGCACGTTGTTCTGGTGAAAGGTCGATTGCCACGGGTTGTTGTCGTAGGTTCGCAGGCTCGAGGTCGACATCAGCCCCGTCGCAATGCGCGCGCTCAAGTTGAACAGCAGCGGCCGCTCGAGCGTAACGCCGAAGCCGAGCGTGCTCGCCGACGGGCCAACGGAAATCGGATCGAACGAATCGGCACGCGCCACCGTGGGAATCGCGCACAGCGCGCCCAGCAACATCGCGACGAAGCGCAATCTCATCAGCGCGACCCTTCGCGGTCGAACGCTCCGATTCGTTCAACCGCCGCCAAGTCTGCGGCAGGCAACGCATCCCGAGCTGCCGCGAAAGATGGTTCGATCTCCGCGAGCGGCACCAGCGCGAACGCGCGCTCGAACAAGCGAGCGTGCGGGATCGTGAGGTGCGGATCGTCCCGGCGAACGCCGTCGACGTCGAGAATGTCCAGGTCGATCGCGCGTGGGCCCCAGCGCACGCTCGCGACGCGGCCGAGTTCGCGCTCGAGCGTTTTGAGCGCCGCGAGCAACGCCTCGGGATCGAGTTGGGTCTCCAGCGCGAGCGCTGCGTTGACGAACGGCGGCTGGTCGGCGACCCCCCAGGGCGGCGTCCGATAGAGCGCCGACGCCGCGGTAACCACGCCCAGGTTCGCAAGCCGCGCCTTGGCTTCGTTCAAGGTGGCGACGGGATCCCCGAGATTTGCTCCGAGTCCGAGCAGTGCCCTCACCCGCGCGCTGCGCGCACGGTCACGGCCGGCGTCGCACCGGCGAGCAACTCGGGCTTCGCGATCCGTACGCTCGCCCGTTGCACGCGCGGATCGGCCAGCAACGCATCGAGCAGATCGGCACCGAGCCGTTCGAGCAGATCGTGCGACCGTTCGCGCACCAGCCGCACGACGGTTGCGTGCAGCGCGGCGTAGTCGAGCGTATCCGCCAGGGCATCGCTCGCGCGAGCCGCCGACAGATCGAGTTCGAGCGTCACGTCGATGTCGAACGGCTGCGCGACGAGTTTCTCACCGGGATTCGCCCCATGATGCCCAAACGCCCGAATCCCTCGCAGCTCGATCATGTCGAGATTTGGCATCATCTCAGGCTGTCGGCCCAGCCGGGTGGGCGCCAACCGCGCACGATCGCGTCGGTCACGTGCACGACGTCGCGCTGTTCGGCCACGTCGTGAACGCGCACGATATCGATGCCGGCGGCCGCCGCGAGCGCGACCGTCGCGGCCGTACCGAAGGCGCGCCCGTCGACGTCGCGCGCGGTCAGGCGGCCGATCGTGGACTTGCGCGACGTCCCGAGCAACGTCGGAAAGCCGAGCCCGACGAGTCGCGGCAGCGCCCCGAGGACGCTGATGTTGTGTTCGGGCGTCTTCCCGAAGCCGATGCCGGGATCGAGAATCACGTGTTCGGCGGGAATGCCGGCGCGCACGCAACGCTCGGCCGACGACGACAGCACCGCGAGCACTTCGTCGACGACGTCGCCCTCGTAGATCGCCACGGCCTTGTTGTGCATCACGACGATCGGCGAGCCGGTCTCGACGCACGCGTCGATCAGCGCGTCGCTCGCGCCCCAGATCGAATTGAGCAGGTCGCCGCCGGCGGCGTGCGCGCGGCGATAGACATCGGGCTTGAAGGTGTCGATCGAAAGGATCGAGCGCGCGTCCGCAGCCCGGAACGATTCAATGACCGGCAGCAGGCGTGCGGCCTCGGTCGCCTCGTCGATCGGCGCGTAGCCGGGACGCGTCGACTCGCCGCCCACGTCGATGATGTCGCAGGCGGCATCGCGCTGTTCGAATGCTCGCGCAATCGCCGCCGCGCGATCGGGCGCGCCGTCGCCGGAAAACGAGTCCGGCGACACGTTGACGATCCCCATGATGTAGGTGCGTTGGCCCCACGCGAGGCGTTGCCCGCGGACGCGCAGGGCGCCGCGGGTAGCGGATTCAGACACTCGAGCTCACGACGTTGGCAATCCACCACTCGCGCAGCGTCGCGACGACGAACGTCGAGCCCGTTACGACCACGATCTCGGCGGCGTCCGCGTTGCGCCGCGCGATCGAAAACGCATCGACCGGATCGCCGATCGCCCGGCCCCAGATGCCGAGGTCTTCGGCGATGCTCGCCAAGCGCTGCGGACGGATCGCGGTGCGGCCCGGAATGCCGAAGAAGCCGGTGAACGAGAACGTCGCGGGCAAACCGATGAACGGCCGCAGGATCGCGGCGACGTCCTTAGTCTGGGCGATCGCGATGACGAACGAGAAGCGCCGATCGGGAAACGCCGCCCGCAGCGCCTCGACCAGATGGCCCGTTTTGTCCGCATTGTGCGCGACGTCGAACACGACGCCCGGATGCGAGGGGAAGAACTCCATCCGGCCGGGGATCACCAGCCGCGCGAATCCCTCTTCGATCTGCGCGCGCGACGGGCGCAGGTCGTCACCGAGCATTTCGAGCGCGCGAATTGCCGTCGCCGCGTTCTCTTGCTGGAACGTGCCGAGAATCGGCAGCGCGAGCTGGTAGCGATCCTCCGGCGTCACCACGTCGAACGACTGACCGTAGCGCTCGCCGCTGCGCGGTTCGACCGTCACCGAGTCGGCAACCGAGACGAACGGCGCACCAACCAGCGCGCATTCGGCTTCGATCTCGCGGCGCGCATCGGCATCGCGGACGTTCGAGACGAGCGGCACGCCCGGCTTCGCGATGCCGGCCTTGTCGCGCGCGATCTTGGCCGTCGTGTCGCCGAGAATTTCGGTGTGATCGAGGGACACGTTGGTGATGATCGCAACGCGCGGCTGCAGCACGTTCGTGCCGTCGAGGCGACCGCCGATCCCGGCTTCGATCACCGCGACGTCGACTCCGGCGCGCGCGAACGCGACGAACGAGAGCGCCAGCAGCGTTTCGTAGTACGACGGCCGTCCGTGTTCGTCGGCGACGCGATCGATCGCCGGAAGCATCTCCTCCAGCAGTTCGGCGAACGTGTCCTCCGATACCGGCGTGCCGTTGATGCGCATCCGTTCGGCCGGCGACGCCAAGTGCGGCTTGGTGTGGAGTCCCACCCGCTTCCCGCTCGCTTCGAGCGCCGCCGCCAGCATCGTTGCGGTCGAACCTTTGCCGCTCGTTCCGGCGACGTGCAGCGTCGGATAGCGCAATTGCGGCTGACCGAGGGCCGCAACGAACGCCCGGATCCGGTCGAGCCGGTTCGGCGCGCGGCGCGAGGCGGTCTCGTTGATCAGACCGAGCAGATAGGACTGTGCACTCTCGAAGTTCACGGGTAAATCACTTCTTAGCCGTCGGCGACGTCCCCCTGCAGCAGATCGAGCGCGTGCGGCAATACCGGCAAAATGACGGCCAGCGTTTCGCGCACCGCCTTTGGGCTGCCGGGCAAGTTCACGATCAACGTGCGGTCCCGCACACCCGCCACGGCCCGTGAGAGCATCGCGGTCTTCACCACCAGCAATGACGTGGCGCGCATCGCTTCGGCGATCCCGGGTACCTCGTAATCGAGCACGGCGCTGGTCGCCTGCGGCGTGCGGTCGCGCGGCCCGAGGCCCGTGCCTCCGCTGGTGAGGATCGCACCGACGCCGCGGTCGCACAATTCGATCAGCGCGGCCTGCAGCACCGCCGCGTCGTCAGCGATCACGCGTTCG
>DASYOE010000211.1:0-1794 GCA_036008105.1 Candidatus Lustribacter sp.
AATCAGCCGCGCACGGTGGCCGAGGCCCGCGCGCAGGCGCGCACCGAAGCCGATCGCGCCGAGATCTTGGCCGCGCGCAAAGCGCGCCGCGAGCGCGAACGCCAGTCGTCGCGCCGCACGCCGAACCAGCCGCCGAAATACAAACGGCGCCGTATCGAAACGTCGAATGACAGCGCGATCTTCGGCCAGGTCGAACACGACCACGACCACAGTTTCGCCGACGAAGAGTACGACGAGGTCGATCTCGAGCGCGAGGCGCTCGAAGCGGACATCGATCCGCTCGACGCGCAGGCGCTCGGCCACCACGATCGCGACTACGAACTCGGACACGAAGAGATTCACCTGAATCTCGACGCGGCCGACGAGCCGGCCAATCCGGCGCGTGAAACCCCGCACTCGAACTAACCCGCCGCCGCCGACCGCATCGGAGGCGGCGTTCGAACGCCTGGTCGCGACCTTCGGCGCGCCGCCGGCCGCCGCGGTGCCCGCACCGGCGGCGGCGTTTCTCGCCGAGCTGTACGCGAAGCAAGCCGAGTATCGCGAGCGCGATCCGTTCGGCTCGATCGGCGAGTCGTTCGGCTTCAACACCAAGATCGTCGGCGTCACCTTCGAGGGGCGGCAAGATTTGATCGGCGGTCTCGAGCCGGGCCACGAGCTCGAACTCGTGCGCCAGCCCGAGAACGCCTTCGATCCGAACGCGGTCGCGGTACATTTCGGGCGCTTGCAGCTGGGCTTCGTGCGCAAGCAAATTGCGGCGCGCATCGCACCGAACATCGATGCGGGCGAACGCTACCGCGCGGAAGTCCGCCACATCACCGGCGGCGGAACGCGCAGCGTCGGCGTGAACATCTGGGTGACGCGCGAGCGGTTGCCGCCACGGTTGCGCCCGCCGGCCGACGGCGCGCGAGCGCAGGCCGCCGACGTGCAGCGCGCGCTGCTGGGTGACCGGCCGCTACGCGAAGCCCAACGCGCGGTGCTCGAACGCGTGCGGGCCGGGCGCAACACCCTCGCCGTGCTCGGCACGGGGCGTGGCAAATCGTTGTGCTTCCAGTTACCGGCCGCGACCGCCGCCCTCGAGCGAGGAGCGAAAACGATCGTCCTGTATCCGTTGCGCGCGCTGGCCAACGATCAGTATGAAGCGCTGATTCGACGGCTCGAACCGCTCGGGCTCCGTATCTTCCGCGCCAACGGGGCGATCGACGCCGCCGAGCGCGCCGCGTTGATGGACGCGCTGGAAAACGGCGACTGGGACATCGTGTGCACGACGCCCGAGTTCATGCACTTCCATGCCGACCGCTTTACGCACGACCGCAGCCGGCCGGCGATGCTCGTCGTCGACGAAGCGCACCATCTGATCGAAAGCACGCATCGGCCGGCGTATGGGCGCATCGGCGAACTGGTGCGCAAGCTCGGCGCGCCGCAAGTCTTGGCCCTCACCGCGACGGCCGGCGACGACGTGTTCGCGGGCATCCGGCGCGAACTGGCGATCGAGGCGTGGGTCATCGACCCTACGATTCGCGAGAACCTGACCGTCGTCGAAGCGCGCGGCGTGACCAACAAGGTCGACTACATCCGCCGCAATGTCGATCCCGAGGGCAAAGCGCTCGTGTACTGCAACTCGCGCACCGAAACGATGAAGGTCGCCGAGAAGCTGCGCGTGGCGCTCGGGGACACGGTCGCGTTCTATCATGCCGGCGTCGGTTCGGCGGAACGGCTCCAAGTCGAGCAGTTCTTTCGGGCGGGAACGATCCGAGTCGTCGTCGCCACGACGGCGTTCGGTGAAGGCATCGACCT
>DASYOE010000212.1:0-8451 GCA_036008105.1 Candidatus Lustribacter sp.
GGCTCGGTATCGGTCCAGGACAATGGGCGCGGGATCCCGGTCGATATCCACGCCGAGGAAGGGCTGCCCGCGGTCGAGGTCGCGATGACGATCCTGCACGCCGGCGGCAAGTTCGGCAAAGGCGGCTACAAGGTTTCCGGCGGCCTGCACGGCGTCGGCGTCTCGGTCGTCAACGCACTCTCGATCAACATGACGACGCGCGTCAAGCGCGACGGCAATCTGTACGAGATCAAGTTCGAGCGCGGTATCACGTCGAGTCCGCTCAAGAAGATCGGCAAAGCCGAGGGCACCGGAACCTACCAGTGGTTCAAGCCCGATCCCGAGATCTTCGAGACGCTGGACTTCTCGTTCAGCATCCTCGAGAAGCGCTTGCGCGAGCTGGCGTTCCTCAATCGCGGCCTGCGCATCACGCTGCGCGACGAGCGCACCGCAGACGATGAAAAACCGAAGGACCGCACGTATTTCTACGAGGGCGGCATCGTCTCGTTCGTCGAGTGGCTGAACGAGAACAAAGAAGCGCTGACGCCGGTCATCTCCACCAACGGCGAACGCGACGGCAACAAGGTCGAATGCGCGCTGCAGTGGACCGACGGCTACAACGAAGTCGTCTACTCGTACGCCAACAACATCAACACGATCGAAGGCGGGATGCACTTGACCGGCTTCCGCACCGCGGTCGCCAACAAGGTGAATGAGTACGCGCGCAAGCGCGGGATGCTCAAAGACGCCGATCCCAACTTGTCGACCGACGACTGCATGGAAGGCCTCACCGCCATCGTGTCGGTGCAGCTGCAAGACCCGCAGTTCGAGGGCCAAACCAAAACCAAACTCGGCAATGCCAAGCTACGCCCGATCGTCTACGCGCTGGTCACCGAACGGCTCGACTTCTTCCTCGAAGAGAACCCGAAGATCGCGCGCGTCATCGTCGAGAAGTGCATGTCGGCGGCGCGGGCGCGCGAGGCGGCGAAAAAAGCGCGCGATCTTACCCGGCGCAAGAACTCGCTCGATAGCAGCGGGCTGCCGGGGAAACTCGTCGACTGCAAATCACAGGACCCGGTGATCTGCGAGATCTTCCTGGTCGAAGGCGATTCGGCCGGCGGCACGGCCAAGGGCGGCCGCGACCCGAACACGCAAGCGATCTTGCCGCTGCGCGGCAAGATCCTCAACGTCGAGAAGTCGCGCCTCGACAAGATGCTCGGCAACGAAGAGATCCGCACGATGATCACCGCCTTCGGCACCGGCTTCGGCGAGGAGTTCAACGCCGACAAGCTGCGCTACCACAAGATCATCATCATGACCGACGCCGACGTCGACGGCTCGCACATCCGCACGCTGTTACTAACGTTCTTCTATCGGCAGATGAAAGAACTGGTCGAGCGCGGGTACGTGTACATCGCGCAGCCGCCGCTCTACGGCGTCAAAAAGGGCAAGAAGCAATGGTGGGCGTTCACCGAGGACGAGCTCAAGCTCATCTTCAACGGCGACGATCCCAAAGATTTCACCATCCAGCAGTTCAAGGGACTGGGTGAGATGGATGCGGAGCAGCTCGCGGATACCACGATGGACGCGTCGAGCCGCCGCCTCAAACAGGTGACGCTCGACGAAGCAAGCGAGGAAGCCGAGCGCATGTTCACGACCCTCATGGGTGACAAAGTCGAGCCGCGCAAGCTTTTCATTCAGGAACACGCGCGGACCGTTCGTAACCTCGACCTCTAATCCGGTCGTAACGCTCGTAAGGGGAGCGGGGTGGGTAGAAGACCAAACGCCGTCCGTTGAGTGAGCGTCTGAAGTTGCTACGCACCCGTTTGGGCAGCGCGATCGCGGTCGCGGTGCTGGTCCTCCTTACGCTCGCCGTCGCGCACCATGCGGTGGCCAAGTTCGTCGTGTCGCGCGGGCTGAGCGTGGCGCTCGGGTACAGCGTGCGGTTCGGCGACATGTCGCTCGGCTGGTCGCACGCGACGTTCAACGACCTGCACGTCACGAAGAACGGCGACCCGGTGCTCGACGCCTCGCGCATCGACGTCGACTACAAAATTCGCGACATCTTCCCGGGTGGTGTGCACCGCTACGGTTTCGCCGGCATCGCGATCGACAACCCGACCTTGACGCTCGTGCGCCATGCGGACGGGTCGTACAACTTCAACCGCGGCGGCTCGTCGTCGTCACCGCCGGCGGCGACCCAAGCCGCGGCCGAGCCGCTGTTGTTCAGCGCGCGCGTCCGCAACGGCACGCTCAAGATCGTCGACGCCGCGCCGCTGGAGCGGGATCTCGCCGAACAAACCGTCGTCGACGTGTCGATCGATGCGTCGGTGCAATCGAATGCGCGCACCGTCGGCCGGTTCGACGGCGTGCTGATCGGCCGGCGTTCGCAAACCGCACCGATCGAACGCTGGCCGCTAAGCGACCGCTCGGTGATCGACTACCCGCGCGGCTTCGCGTTGCACCGCTTTCGCGCCGCGGCGCTCCCGCTGCGCGGACTCGTCAACTTTCTTATCCATGCTCCGATCGCGCGCTTCGACGACGGCGTGCTGCGCAACATCGACGCGCGGGCGTACGCGCTGAACATCACGGCCGGGACGCCGTTCGATTACCGGCTCGGCGGCGGCGGCGTGCTCGACGGCGGGCAGATCTCGCTCCAACCGCTGGACAAGCCGGTACGCGATTTGCACGGGCCCGTCGACTTCTTCGACGATGGCGCCACCTCGCCCGACTTGCGCGGCACGGTGGCCGGCGTGCCGCTGCGCATGCGCGGCGGCATCTACGACTTCGCCGACGTGCACTTTCGCTTGGGCGTTGCGGCCGATCCGCAGCTCGCGCAGCTGCGCACGCTGTTCTCGTTCTTGCGCGATCAGCCGCTGCGCGGGCCGTTGCATCTCGAAACGCTGGTCACCGCAACCGCGCGCGATCCGCTGATTCGCACCGTCATCTCCTCGCCGCACCTCTACTACGGCCCGATTCCGATCGACCGCGCCGGCGGCACCGTCGACTACGCGAACGGCGCGGTTTCGTTCACCGGCTTTCACGCCGACTTCGGCGCGCTGCATGGCACCCTGAACGGCCAAGTTGCCGTCAATCAGCCGATCGGCGAGCTCGAAGGCTCGGCGCACGTCGAGGGCCCGGCCTCGTCGCTTCCGTACGCGCAAGAGATCGCCGCGGGCGAGGTGATTCGCGGCGACGCACTCATCGGCGGCGACGGCAAGAACGGTTTTCGCGCGCACGGCACGATCGACTCCGACGGACCGCACGGTCAGGGCGAAGGGTTTCTCAACGTCGACGAACACGGCGTCGGTGAATTCGGACCGTTTCTGTTCACGCGCGACGACGGCTCGCTGCTCGCCGGCGCGTTCCGGCTCGACCGCCCGATCTCGGCCAGCGCCGGCTGGGCCGTCGTGTCGCACTATCGCTTTGCCGTCCCCGAACACAACGCGATTCTGCAGGGCGTAAACGTCGTCCAGTTCCCACCCATCGGCGGCCTCGTCGATGCGGCGCTCGTCGCCGGCGGCGCGCCGAGCGCGTTTGCGATCGCCGGTCACGTCGCGATGCGTGACGCGCAGTTCCAACGCGTCGCACTCGGCAATCTCGGCGCCGACATCAGCGGCACGTTCGACGATATGCGGCTGCATGGCATTCGCATGGACGGGCCGCGCGGACGCTTCAGCGGCGAGGGCGCGCTGGCCGCCGGCGTGTTCGCGCTGCGCGGCACCTACGACGGATCGCTCGCCGATTTGCAACCGTTCACCGGCGACATCGGCGGCCGCGGTGGCGTGCACGCGCCGGTGTCGGCGCTGGTCGACGATCGCGGCATCACCGTGCAAACGCCCGGCGCGGCGTTGCACGGCGCGAGTATTCACGGCATCGCGATGGGTGCGGCGTCGGGAACGATGTCGATCGCCGGCACGTCGTTGCGGATCATCACCGGCAACGCCACGCTCGACGGCGCGCACGCCGTGGCCGAAGCGCGCGACGGCGAGACCGCGATTTCCATGGCCGGCGTTCCGGCGGTCGCGTTCGCCGGCGCCGGATTGCCGATCGAAGCGGGCCGCGTCTCGCTCTTCGGCCTCGGAAATTTCGGCGGGCCGTCATTCCACGGCAGCATCGATCTCGATCGCGGACGCGCCGACGGATTGCCGATCGGCGGCTGGGTGAACATCGCGTACGACCGCCGCTCGCTGACGATTCGCGACGGCGAAGCGGCGCTGGGCACGACCTACGGACAACTGGGCGGACGCATCGACGGCATCGGCGCGCCGGATTTCCGTTTCGACCTCAACGCCGGCGTGGCGCTCGGCGACGTCGGCAGTTTGGTCGACGATTTGCATTTACCGATCCGCTACGCCGACGGCAGTTTCGCGGCCAACGTGCGGCTGGCCGGCGACACGAAGTCGCTGGCGGTGGCGGGGAGCTTTACCGCGCCCGAGGGTTCCTACAACGGGCTGGCGTTTCGCGACGGCTCGGGGCGCTTGAACGTGACGCCGGCCGGCGCGATCCGCGTCGACGACGGCGCCGTGACGGTCGGCAGCACGCACGCCGCGTTCCACGCGTCGGTGGCCGGACACGCGCTGTCCGTCGCGGCCGACAGCCCGGCCGTCGACCTGGCCGACTTCGACGACTACTTCGATCAGAGCGGCATGCTGGCCGGTACCGGCGCCCTGAGCTTCGCGTTCACCAACGACGGGCGCGCGACGTGGAGTTCGGGCCGCGTGGCGATGATCGGGACGCGCATCCGGCGTTTCCCGCTGGGCACGGTGAACGGCAACTGGTCGACGACGGGCGGCACGATCGGCGCGGATCTCTCGATCAGCGGCCCGAGCGGAACGCTGCGTGCGAACGGCACCATCGCGCCGGCGCACGGCGGCCCGCTCGACGCCCTCTTGCGCGCGAACGTGGCGGCGACGGTCGATGCGAGCGGGGTCGACCTCGGCACCTACCTGCCGGCGGCGGGCCTGGAATACCCGGTGCTCGGCCGCGTTACCGGCAGCGGCCGCATCTCCGGCGTTTTCCCGCACCTGGCGATCGCCGGCCACGCGGCGCTGGACGGCGGGTCGGTCGGGCCGTTCCCGCTGACCACCGCCGACGTGACCACCAACGTCGTCGGCGGGCGCGTCTCGATCCAGGAGGCGTCGGCCGATTTCGGCTTTGCCCGCTTTACGGCCACCGGACTGGTCGGGCTGGGGCCGGCCGATCTCGCGCTGCATATTCACGCGTCGGTTCCCGACCTGGCCGTCGCAGCGAAGAAGGTCGTGCCGAAGCGGACGATCGACATCGCCGGCGGGCTCGAGTCCGACGTCCTGCTCTCGGGCTCATTCGCCAAACCGAAGCTCCAGGCGGGTTTCGACCTCACGCGGCCGCGCTACGGCCAGCTGCTGGTGCAGCGGGTCATCGGCAGCCTCGAGAGCGACTTCGATTCGATCCGCCTCGACAGCGCCGAATTCGTGCTCAACCACGGCACCGCGGTCGTCGCCGGCGTCCTGCCGATCCTGCTGAACCCGGCCGGCATCGGCCCGCCGCTGGCCCCGCTCTCGATCACCGCCGACGCGAACGGCGTCGACGTGGCTGCCCTGGCCCCGCTGTTGCCCGGGACCGGGACCAAGCTCACCGGCACCGTCAACGGCCACCTGGCGCTCGAGGGCACCGTCAGCGCGCCGCGGGTGCTGGGCTCGGTCAGCTTCTCCAACGGGTCCTACGTCTCGAACGTTGAGACCTCGCCGATCAAAGGCGCCGCCGGGCAGCTGGTCTTCGAGGGGACGACGGTCGCGCTCCAAGCCTTCCACGCCCAAGTTGGGAACGGGACGGTCGACGCCGATGGCCGGCTCAACCTCCCAGTGGCGGCCCCGACGCAGGGCTACACGATCAACATCACCGCCAAGAACGCGCAGCTCAACGTCCCGAACTACGGTGGCGGCACCATCGACGGCACCGCACAGCTCGTCAGCGGGGCCCGTTACCCGACCCTGAGCGGCAACGTCACGCTGAGCAACGCCACGATCCCGTTCGCCGCGATCTTCCGGGCCGCCAGCGCTCCGCCGCCGCCGGCGTCGGGGCCGCAGTTCGACCTCGGATTCGACCTCCACGCCGACGCCAAGAGCGTCCGCATCAAATCGCCGATCATCGACGTCGGCGCCACCGGGCAGCTGGCGTTGACGGGCACCCTGCGCTCCCCCCGGGCCGAGGGCGAGTTCACCGCCACGCGCGGCGGCGTGTTCTCCACCTACCAGCGGCTCTTCCGGATTCAGGACGCGACCGTGACCTTCGATCCGAACCAGGGTATCGTCCCGAACCTGGACCTGCACGCGACGGCGCACGTCGACAACCCCGATCCCGACCCGGCCCGCAACGCCATCGGCAGCGCCGAAATCACCGTCTCGGTCACCGGGCCGGCCGACGCGTACACGATCGGGTACTCGTCTGAGCCGCCCTACACGCAAGCGCAGATCGTGGCGCTGCTCGTGAACCTTCCGCTGCTGGGGTCGCTCAACTTCGGCCCGCCCCAGCTCCCCGGCACGCTGCGCGGCGCACCGGGGGAATCCGATGCCTTCCTCCCGCCCGGCGTCACCCCGTATCGCACCGGGGTCACCCCGCTCCAGCAAGAGGCGTTCTCCTTGGCTAATACGCAGCTCACCCAACGTCTGCTCTCACCGCTTGAAAATACGTTCGGTAACGCGCTCGGGTTGACGGATCTCGATCTCACGCTCGACTATGGCGGCCGCATCGGGTTCACCGCGCGCCAGCAACTCTCAAAAGTGCACGCGGTGTACGCGACGCTCGGTCAAGTCGTTAGCTACCCGACGCGCACGCAGGTCGGGTTCGCATCGAAGCCCGACCTCGCCACGACCATTAGCTTCACCTATTTCCAGCAGAACGGAACGCCGTATTACACCAACTCGATCTTCGGTAACACGAGCACCGTCCAAGTGCAAAACGGCGTCCAGCCGCTGTCCGACCGGCAGGGCTTCAGCTTCTCGATCACGCGGTCGTACAAGTGAAGTCCGCACGAGATAACAAGGCCATCCCAGATATGAGATGTAACCTTCGGGCCCGGGAACCCGGCACGTTCCGTGCGCGTTGGTCCCCAAGAGGTGCGCTCGCC
Organism: Candidatus Lustribacter sp.; assembly: GCA_036008105.1. Lineage (GTDB taxonomy): Bacteria > Vulcanimicrobiota > Vulcanimicrobiia > Vulcanimicrobiales > Vulcanimicrobiaceae > Lustribacter. Next base: position 7,088 of record DASYOE010000212.1, read on the forward strand.
CGCGCCCCAGTTTTCGCTCGCAGGGACAGAAGTTTGCTCGATTGGTTCGGTCGCGCGCCGCGAATGGGGCTCGCACTCCTCGCATTATTCGGTTTACTGATGCCGGCCGCGGTAGGGGCGCCGACCCCCTCACCTTCCGCACCGACGCCGGTTCCGGCGGCGGCTCCCGCACCGGCCGGCGCCCCGGCCACCGCGCCGAACGTGGTCGACGTTTCGGTCACCGGCAATACCCACGTCCCGACCGACCGTATCTTGTCGGTCGTGCGCACGAAGGTCGGCGAGCCCTTCGATCCGGCCGTCGTCAGCGACGACCTGCGCGCGATCAACGACCTGGGTTACTTTGCGGATCAAGCGCCGCCGGTGATCAAGCAGCGACCCGACGGGGTAGCGGTGACGTTCCGCGTCGTCGAAAACCCGGTCGTCACGAGCATCCGCTTCCAAGGCAACCGCGCCGTTTCGTCCGACACGATCGCGGCCCTGATGGACACTGCGGTCGGCAACGTCTTCAACCTCAAGACCTACCAAGAAGACGTGCTGAAGATCAATTCGTATTACGACAAGATCGGCTACGGCGGTCAGGTGCCCTCGCACGTCACCGACGTCAACATCGACACCAACGGCGTGCTGACGCTGACGATTCAAGAAGGTTTGACGGTTCGGCACATCATCATCGTGCCGCAGCCGGACGCCGATCCGGTGTTGCCCGCGCGACTCATCACCGCGGCGCTCGTAACGAAGGAAGGCAGTTCGTACTCCGAAGCGCAGCGCGACAAGGACGTCGAGAAACTCAAAGATCTCTATAAGGTGTACGATCTCACGATCGGCGATTTCGAAGCGGGCATCGATCCGGCGACGGTCGATACGAAAGCCGGAACGGCCGACGTGCGCTACGCGATCTCGGTCGCGCGCGTCGGCGCGGTCGAAATTACCGGGAACACCACGACGCACGACGACGTGATTCGGCGCGAACTGCGTCTCAAGCCGGGCATGCTCGTGACCGATTCGGGCGTGCGCAACGACTACAACCGGCTCAACAACCTCGGTTTCTTCGACAAGGTCGACGTGTCGTCGAATCCCGGACCCGATCCGAAGAAGCCGGCCTTCGTGACCTTGAAGTGGACCGTCAAGGAACAGCGCACGGGCACGGCCCAGATCGGCGCCGGCTATTCCGGCGGTCTGACCGGTACCGGGCTCACCGGCAACATCTCGTATTCGCAGAACAACGTCAACGGAACCGGGAACGGCGCCTCGATCCGGTTCGAAAAAGGCACGCAAGTCGGCGACGCGCAGCTCTCGTTCAGCGTTCCGTATCTCGGCAACACCGAAGCCTGGAACCGGTACAGTCTCGGCTTGACGATCTTCAC
>DASYOE010000213.1:0-4664 GCA_036008105.1 Candidatus Lustribacter sp.
CGCGCCGGTGGACTTCCAAATGCCGAGTTCGCGCAACCAGGTCGTGAGCGGGTTCTTTCCGGCTCCGCACAGACGGCCGGTCGTCAGCACCACACGCATCGCGCTGGTTCCGGCACGCTCGGGCTTGATGATCGGTTCGAGCCCAAATTCTGCGCGCGCGAGCTCGGCGGCAAGGTCCGCCTCGGCTTGAGTCGCCACGGTTAGGGCCGGACTGCCGCCGAGATGTCCGTCGCCGATCAGCCACCCCAGCAGCAAACTTTGGCCTTCGGTCATGGTGGCGCACGCTGTGCTTGCCGCGCCCAATGAACGCGGGGCCGCGATGGGCTCGCCGACGGCGAGATCCCGCAGTTCGGACCACCCGGCAACTGTTCGGAAGCGATGTCCGGCCGTGCAGCGGATGCGGCGCCCGCTCTGCGTAGTTACATCGAAAACGCGCTTATGGCCGACTTCCCAGGCATCGGTAATCGGACGACGCACCAGGCACATCCGTTCGTCCATCGCCCAGACGTTGAAGCGTTTACCGTGCACGACGATATCGCTCATAGAGATCCGCTCGCCGGTATCGGCATTCGTGACGAGCGTCGACCCGGCCAGACAATCTCTCAAATCTGAAAGCATCGGGCGTTTGTCTTGGCGCGTTTCGACCGCGCGGTTCAACTGCGCGAGCGCGACGATCGGGATCTCGAGGTCCTTCGCGGTCGCCTTGAGCGTGCGGCAGATCTCGGAGAGTTCTTCGTTACGATTGACGTTGCGGCCGAGCGCGGACGGCCGCACCAGCTGCAGGTAGTCGATGTACGCGATCGCGAGGCCGTGCGTCGATTTGAGCCGGCGCAGGCGGCTGCGAATCTCGGTCACCGTCACCGAACCCGAATCGTCGAGGAAGAGCGGAAGCTCGTTGAGCCGGCCGATCGAGTTGCCGATCCGCTCCCAATCCTTGCCCTCGATCGCACCGCGCCGCAACTTCGTCGCGTCGATGCCGGCGTCGCTCGAAATCAGACGTTCGACCAGTTCTTGCTTGGTCATTTCGAGCGAGAAGACCGCGACCGGCGCGGCTTCCTCGCGGGCGCCGAAGAGCGCCATGTTGAGCGCCAGCGAGGTCTTCCCCATCGCCGGCCGCGCCGCCAAGATGATCAGGTTGCCCTTTTGGAATCCGGCCGTGTAGTCGTCGATGTCGTTGAAGCCGCTGGTGACGCCGGTGCGGTCGCCGCGCTGCGAGTGGCGCTTCTCGAGTTCGTGGAACGTGTCGAGCAAGAGCGAGGACACGGGCGAGAACGCGCCGCGGCTGTCGCGGTTGCCGACTTCGTAGACGATCTGTTCGCTCTCGTCGAGCGCCGCCGGAACGTCGTCTTCGGACTCGTAGCCGAGCTGCGTGATGCGCGTGCCGGCGTGGATGAGGCCGCGCAGCGACGCTTTCTCGCGGACGATCTTCGCGTAGTACTCGGCCGACGCGGCGGTCGGCACGGTTTCCATCAGCGAGGAGAGGTACGAAAGGCCGCCGATCTTCTCGAGCATGCCGCGCGAGCGCAGCTCCTCGGCCAAGGCGACCTTGTCCAGCGGCTTGCCGTTCTCGTAGAGCGCGTAGAGCGCGAGATAGATCGTTTCGTGCAATGACGCGTAGAAGTCGCTCGGGCGAACGATCTCGCTGACCGCCGCCATCATCTCCTTGTCGACGAGCACCGAGCCGAGCAGCGCCATCTCCGCTTCGAGATTGCTCGGCGGAATGCGGTCGACGAGCGAGACGAACGGCGCCGTGCTCACCCGCGCACACCGCGCCGGCGGGCTTGCGGCAGCGCCGGCGGCCGCAGGCCGTAAGCGAGCATTGCGTCGGCGATCGTGGCGACCGGGATCACGTTGATGCCGTCGGGCGTCGCTTCGATCTCGCGCTTGTTCTCCGCCGGGAGCACGATGGCTCGCATCGACGCCGCGCGGGCGGCGTAGAGTTTTTCGACCACGCCGCCGATCTCGCGGACCTTGCCCCCCAGCGACACCTCGCCCGTGACGGCGATGTCTTGCGGCAGCGGCGTTTGCGTGAGCGCCGAGTAGAGCGCCAGAAAGAATGCCAGCCCGGCGGAGGGGCCGTCGATGTTCCCGCCGCCGATCACGTTGACGTGCAAGTCGAAATCGCTCGGATCGAGGCCGCTCATCGCGCGCACGACCGAGGCCGCGTTGAAGACGGAGTCGCGCGACATCGAACCGGCGGTGTCGTTGAAGCGCACCGTCCCCTTGCGCGGCTCGCGGGCCGGGAACGCGGCCGCTTCGATCTCGATGATCGACCCGACGTACTGCATGACGCCCAGGCCGTGCACGCGTCCGATCTCTTTCTTTTTGCGCGCGCGGGCCGGCGCGCTGCGGACGATGCGGCCGGCCTGAACGACCGAGATCACGTCCTCATCGCGCACCAGCGCGCCCTTGGCCACTTTGGCGCCGAGCCGGTAGAGCGCGTGCCCGTACGCATCCGCGAGGATCTGGACGGCCTTGCGGCCCTCGTTGGTGTAAGTGGCGATCAACGCCGGCACCGTCTTCATCGTGCGCGACCCGAGCCGCTTCGCCGCTTCCTGCACGATGCGCACGATCTGCGCTTGCGTCAGCGGTTCGAAGTACACCGCGGCGCAGCGCGAACGGATGGCCGCGTCGATCGCATCGGGTTCGCGCGTCGTCGCGCCGATCAGGATGAAATCGGCCGGTGCGCCGTCCGCAAACAGTTTCTTGACGTACGCCGGCACGTTGGGATCGTGTTCGTCGTAATAGGACGACTCGAAGAGCACGCGCTTGTCCTCGAGCACCTTGAGCAGCTTCGCCTGCAGGGCCGGCGCCATCTCGCCGATCTCGTCGATGAACAGCACGCCGCCGTGCGCCTTCGTCACGAGGCCCAGTTTCGGTTCCGGAATGCCGCTCTCGGCCAGATCGCGCCGGCTGCCCTGGTAGATCGGATCGTGCACGCTGCCGAGCAGCGGGTTCGTGGTTTCGCGATAATCCCAACGCAGCGTCGTGCCGCTGGCCTCGACGAACGGCGCGTTACCGGCGAACGGCGTGTGCGCGCGCTTCTTCGCCAACTCGAGCGCGAGCCGCGCGACCGTCGTCTTGCCGACGCCCGGCGGGCCGTACAGGATGACGTGTTGCGGGTACGGCGAGGCCAGCTTGGCCAGCAGCGCGGCGATGGCCGCTTCCTGTCCCACGATGCCGGCCAGCGTCTTCGGGCGTAGCGCGTCGAGCGCGGTCGAGTTGAGACGGCGCTGATCGAGCGCACGCAGATCGTCGAGGCGGCGTTGCGTCGCCGGCGTTTCGGGCCCGGCGGCCTCACGCAGCGCTTCGACCTTGAGTTCGCGCACGTACTCGGCGTGGCGGTGCACCATCTTCTCGTTGACGCGCCGCTCGACTTCGTCTTCGACCGTGCGCTGCGCGACGATGTCGGCCAGCGCATCTTCGATTTCAGCGATCGCCTTTTTATATTGTGACGCCGGCGGGATGCGCTCGAGCGTCGGATCTTCGAGCACCAGCCGTTGCAACGCCAAAATGCGCTCGCCCAGCGATGCCGAGCGCATCAGCTTGAGCGCGCCGAGCTTGCCGGCGCGCATCACGACCTTCTCCTTGCCCAACGAGCCGGAGAGCACGTCGAAGAGCGCCGCTACCTGACGGCGCACCCCTTCGCCGCCGCCGTATTTGCGGCGAAACCGTTCGGCGTCGAGGCGCTCGGGGTCGTCGGCCATGGGTTACTTGGCCGCGACGACCCGAATGTTCGACTTCGCGATGACGTTGTTGCCGAGCCGGACCTCGATCGGATACGTGCCGACGGCCTTGATGCCGTCCTTCATCTCGATCTTGTGCCGGTCGATCGCAACGTTGAGCGCGGCCGCGATCGCATCGGCGACGTTGGCGTTCGTCACGGTGCCGAAGAGGCGGCCGTTGCCGCCGGCTTTGGCCAGGATCTCGAACGTTTGCTCTTCGAGTTGCGTCGCGACGTCTTGCGCGTTCGCGACCTCTTCGGCTTGACGGCGCTTCTTGGCGTTGAGCTGCTGTTCGAGCTGCTTCATCGCACCGGGCGTCGCCACGGTCGCCAGTTTGCGCGGCAGCAAGAAGTTGTTGGCGTAACCGTCGGCGACGGTGGCCACTTCGCCGCGCTTGCCGAGCGGCTTGACGTCGGAGAGGAGAATCACTTTCATCGTGCGCCTACTGCGCCACGAACGGCAGGATCGCGATCACGCGGGCACGTTTCACCGCGACCGTCAGGGCGCGCTGGTGGCTGGCGCAGTTGCCGCTGATACGGCGCGGCAGAATCTTGCCGCGTTCGGAAATGTACTTGCGCAGGCGCGTCTGATCTTTGTAGTCGATCGGCTCGAGGCGGTCGGCACAGAACGTGCAGACCTTGCGCTTGGGGCGGCGCTCTTTTTTGGCCGCGCTCGTGGATTTACTTTTCGGTGGGGGCATGGGCTCGCTTTCATGTAGGTGGATGACGGCCGTAAACGGCCCTACACACGTGGGGCGGCAGATCCGCGCCACGAAACTCCGCACTGCGGAGCCAGGACCAACCGTTCACGCGTTCCCGGCGATTCAGCAAGAAGGCCGCCACAAGGGCGACCCTTTTCGTCCGAAAGCCGTGCGCGAACGTGTCCTGTGACGCCCTATTCTAGCAGAGCCGTCACGGTCCGGCTACCCCCGGCGGCGCC
>DASYOE010000214.1:0-15776 GCA_036008105.1 Candidatus Lustribacter sp.
GCCGCCAAGACGTCGGCCAGCAACGCCGCATAGGGCGTGCTGCGCCAGGCCGGTTCGTCGATGCGCGCGGTCGCGGCGACGAGCAGCGCGACGTTGCGTTCGGTCGGGTGGGGCTGCGCGTCGGCGAAGATGTGCCCGATCTCGAACGTGCGATACGGGCGCAAGCGATCGCGCGCGACCATCGCCAGGTGCGCGTGGATCATCGCGTAGCGCATGTAGCGCTGGTCGTCCGAGAGGGGATTGATGATCTCGGCGACGGCGGGAATCTCGAAGCCCAGCGCGCGGTCGCGTTCGGCGATCGCAGCCGGCTGCAGGGCGAGCGTCATGCATTCGCGATAGCCGAGACCGGCCAGCGTCGTAGCGATCTCGTTATCGCGATCGAAGACGGCGCTCGAGAGCGGCTGCACGCCGACCGACGGCATCGCGCCTTCGAGCCGGTCGTAGCCGACGACGCGCGCGATCTCCTCGACGATATCGGCCGGAATCGCGATGTCGCTGCGCCATGGCGGCGCGGTGACCGCGAAGGTGAGACCGCGATCTTCGACGCCGAAGCCGAGCGACGTCAGCGCGCGCACGACGGCCCCGTCTTCGAGCGCAAATCCCAAGAGCCGCAGCACGTCGTTCTTGGGCAGCGCGACCGTCGCGGGGGCGGTGAGCGGCTGCCCGAACGGTTTGGGCGCGCGCACGGTGCCGCCTTCGGCAGCCAGCAGCACGGCCGCGCGCGCGGCGCCGATGTCGCTCAGCGCCGGCGGCAGATTCTTCTCGTTGCGCGTCGAGGCTTCACTGCGCAGGCCGAGCTTGACGCTCATGCGGCGGATGCGCGGGCCCGTCCAGTTCGCGCTTTCGATCACGATCTCGCGCGTCGTTGCGCTCACCTCGCTGATGCGGCCGCCCATCAAGCCGGCCAGACCCGTCGCTTGCGCTTCGTCGGCGATGACCAGCGCGGTTTGATCGAGCGCGCGGTCGACGCCGTCCAGCGTCGTCAGGTGCTCGCCGGGCTTCGCATCGCGTACGATGATGTGCGCGCCGGCGATCTTCTCGTAGTCGAAGAAGTGCAGCGGCTGACCCGTCTCGAGCATGACGAAGTTCGAGATGTCGACGAGATTGTTGATTGGCCGTTGACCGGCCAGCGCCAAGCGCACGCGCATCCACACCGGCGCGGTGCGCACGGTCAGGCCGCCGACGCGCTGCGTGACGTAGCGGCGCGCGTCGACGCTCTCGAGGGTGACGCGCACGTCGTCGGTTTCGCCGCTGGTCGCGACCGTCAGGGCCGGTCCGCGCAGCGGAACCTCGAACGCCGCCGCCAGCTCGCGCGCCAAGCCCAGCATCGAGAGCGCGTCGACGCGGTTGGGCGTGACGTCGACGTCGAGCACCGGATCGGCGAGGCCGAGCAGGTCGACCACGTTCGTGCCCAGCGCCATGTCGCGGTCCAGCTGCATGATCCCGTCTTCGAACCATTCCGGTTCGAGCGCCAGCTCGTCGGGCGAGCACAGCATGCCCTCCGACGCGATGCCGCGCATCTTGCGCGGCTCGATCGTCAGCTGCGGCAGCTTCGCGCCGATCGTGGCCACCGGAATGACCTGGCCCGCGGCCACGTTCGTCGCCGCCGTGGCGATCGTCAGCGTCTTGTCCGTACCGACGTCGACGGTGCACACGAAGAGCCGGTCGGCGTTGGGATGTTTCTCGATCTTCGCGATGCGCCCCACGACGACGCCCGTGATCGCCGGCCGCGACTCGACCGCGTCGACGGGAAACCCCAACGTTGCCAGCCGTGTCACGATCGCGTCGGCGTCGTGCGGCAACCGCACGTAATCGCGCAGCCAGGAAATCGGTACTTTCACGCGCTTACGCCGTCTGTTCTAAAAACGCGGGGGTGTTTTCGACGAAGTCGCGGATGTCGTTCATCTCGTAGCGCACCATCGCGAACCGTTCGAGCCCGCAGCCGAACGCCCACCCGGCAACGCGCTCGGGATCGTACCCAACCTCGCGCAAAACATTCGGATGCACCATGCCGGAACCGCCGACCTCGATCCAACCCGAACCGCCACACGTGCGACACGAGCCCTCGCCTTTTCGTCCGCTGCCGCGGCAGCCCGGACACGTGGTGTCGATCTCGGCACTCGGTTCGGTGAACGGAAAGAACGACGGCCGGAAACGCACGGCTTGATCCGGCCCGAAAAGTTCGCGCATCAAGCCGGTGAGCACGCCCTTGAGGTGACCGAAGTGGATGTCCGGCCCGACCATGAGCCCTTCGACTTGATGGAACTGGTAGAGATGGCGCGCGTCGACCGCGTCGCGACGGTACGCTTTGCCCGGCACGACGATCGCGATCGGCGGTCCGGATTCGCGCATCGCGCGCACCTGCATCGGCGAGGTGTGGGTGCGCAGCACGAGATCGGGCCGCAAGTAGAATGAGTCGAGCCCTTCGCGCGCCGGATGATCGGGCGGAATGTTCAGCGCATCGAAGTTGTTCGCGTCGGTTTCGATCTCGGGGCCTTGCAGCACCGCAAAACCGAGCCGCGTGAAATAGCGACCGACGTCGCGCATGACGCGCCGGATCGGGTGGATCGAACCGATGCGCGCCGCCGGTCCGGGCAGCGTGACGTCGATCGTTTCCGACAGCTGCGCTTCGAGTTGCGCGTTGCCGAGCCGGTGAACGGCGACGGCGAGCGCCGATTCCATGCGCTCGACCGCGGCGTTGATCACTTTGCCGGCCGTCGGGCGCTCGTCCGGCGGCAGCGTGCCGATCCCGCGCCGAATGGCCGTTACATCGCCGTTGCGGCCGAGGAAGCGGACGCGGAGCTCCTCGAGCGCGGCTGCGTCGCCGACGCCGGCCAGCTCGGTGGCGAGCCGGTCTTCGAGCGCCGAAAGGTTCGTTGCGAGGTCCGTCATTCCGAACGCCGTTGTTGGACAAAGCAAAACGCCCGGTCCTTTGACCAGGCGTTCACGTACGATATCTCGGGCCCGCGTAAGGCCGCTTGTGCTGCTACCCCGCGCTCGGTGCGGTCGGGTTCAGGCGGCGATACACCAGATAGGCATTGATCGATCCGGTCGTGGCGAACAGTTTCCAGAATAGCTCCGAAGTGCGCATCGGTCGACGATTCCTCTCTCGGATGAGTGGTGTTCGCGAAATCTTGAGCGGAGTATAACCCCTGTGGATAACCGCCGCCAAGTCTTGACAACCACCTATTTTTGGCCCTTTCGCACCGCCATGGCATAAAGCAGGATGCTGCCCGCGACCGCCGCGTTGAGGCTCTCGATTGCGCTTGCTTGCTCGATGCGCACGGCGCGGTCCCAGCGCGGCAGAAACCGGCCCACCCCATGACGCTCGTTGCCCACCGCCAGCACCGCGTTCTCCGGCAGCGTGGCGCCGGCCAGGGGCTCGCCGTCGAGGGTCGCGGCCACGATGGGCCGCCCGGCCGCCGCAGCGGCCTCCAGCAGCTCCTCGGCAGCCACGGTGGCCACCGGCAGGCGGAACAGCGAGCCCATGGCCCCGCGGACCACCTTGGGCGCGAACGCATCGACGCTGCCCCGTCCGAAGAGGACGCCGGCGGCCCCGAACGCCTCGGCCGACCGCAGCAGGGTCCCCGCGTTGCCCGGATCGGCGATCCCGGCCAGCAGCAGAACGGCCCCCGGACGGGCCAGGATCGTCTCCAGATCCATGGCCGGGGTCTTGGCGACCGCCACCAGGCCCGGCGGCGTCTCGAGGTCGGACAGGCGCGCCAGGGTGCGTTCGGGCAGGGTGAAGACCGCCGTGCCGCCGGCCTCCAGCGCCGCGGTCAGTGCGGCGTTCGCCGCCAGCGCCGTCTCGGTGCCGTAGAGCTCCTCGACGGCCAAGCCGCTGCCGTGCGCCTCGCCGAGCAGGGTCGGGCCTTCCAGCACGAACCGGCCGCGCTCGCGCCGTGCCTGGGGCTTCCGGAGGTCGCGGACGCGCTCGATACGCGGATTGTGCGGGCTGAGCGCGGTCGGCATCGCGCGACCTTCACGGCGGAGTCGTCACCGCCTTGCCGAAGCGTCCCGGCCGGATGAAACGGGCACGAGTCGTGGAGATCGCGGCGCTGGCAGTGATCGCGCTCCTGGTTGCCGCCGGCGGGCACAACGTACTCGTGATGCTCGGGCAGCACAAGCCGTGGGGCTGGCTCATCATGGCCGGTCTCGTCTATTTAGCGGTGCGTGGCGTGCGCGCGTCCTACGATCCGCAAGAACCCCAGGCGCGGGTCAACGTGACCAAATCCGGCGCCTACCTCTGCGCGGCGATCCTCGCGTTGTGGGCCGTCGTGCTGCCCGCTCGCTGGGTCTTCGGCTCGGCCATCGCGGCAGCTGAAATCGCGCTCGTCTTCGACCTCATTACGCTCGTGGCGCCACAGCGCGCGCCCGGAGGAAATTGATGCGGATCTTCGTTACCGGCGGCAGCGGCTACATCGGCCGTGCGGTGGTCGCCGAGCTGCGCCGGCGCGGTCATCACGTGGCGGCGTTGGCGCGCAGCGACAAAGCTGCCGCGACGGTTCGCTCGCTCGGTGCCCAGGCGGTGCACGGTTCGCTCGACGCGCTCGACGTCATCGAACTGGCGACGCGCGAACACGACGCGACGATTCACCTCGCGGCACCCACGCCGCCCGACGGCGTGGCGCGCGAAGCGAAGCTGCTCGACGTGCTGCTGCGCGTCGCGCCGAACGATCACACCATCGTTTACACCAGCGGTGCGTGGGTGTATGGCGACCGTGGCGACGCGGTGGTTGACGAGGATGCGCCGGTGGCGCCGATTGCGCTCGTGGCGTGGCGCCCGGCGCACGAAGAGCGCGTGCTCGCGGCGCGCTCGCGCGGCATTCGCGGCGTGGTCATTCGTCCGACCGTCGTCTACGGTGACGGCGGCGGCATCGTCGGGATGCTGGTGGCGCAAGCGAATCCCGGACCGTTGAAGATCGTCGGCAACGGCGCCAATCGGTGGTCGACGGTGCGCGTCGACGCGCTGGCCGAACTGTATGCGGCAGCGGTCGAGCAACCGGCCGCGAACGGGGTCTACAACGCGATCAACGGCGCGCCGGTACCGTATGTGGAGATCGCGCGCGCCGCATCGCGCGCCGCCGGCGGTAACGGTGGCATCGAACACCTCACCTTCGAGAACGCGAAAGCGGCGATGGGCGCGTTCGCGGAAGCGCTGGCGCTCGATTTGCAGGTCACGAGCGACAAAGCGCACCGCGAGCTGGGTTGGAACCCGCACCGCCCGACGGTGCTCGAAGAACTCGCCAACACCGTCGTGCCCTAACCGATGCGCGTCGTTGCTTCTCAACGCGTCTACAACGGGCGCGTCATCAACCTGCGCGTCGACACCGTCGAGACCGATCGCGGCACGCACAAGCTCGAGATCGTCGAGCACAGCGGCGCGGTCGTCGTCATCGCGCAGCCGGCGCCGGACGAGATCGTGCTGGTGCGCCAGCACCGTCACGCGATCGGACAAGACACCTGGGAAGTCTGCGCCGGCGGGATCGATCCGGGCGAGACGCCCGAACAAGCGGCGGTTCGCGAGCTGCGCGAGGAAACCGGATACCGCGCGCGCACGGTGCGGCGGCTGTGGGCGGCGTATTCGGCGCCCGGATTTTGCAACGAGCTGCTGCACTTCTTTCACACCGATGCGTACGACATCGGCGAACCCGAACCGGACGCGGAAGAAGAGATCGAGGTCGCGACCTTTCCACTGCAACGCGTGCGCGAGATGATCGAACGCGACGAACTGCGCGACGCGAAGACCCAGGTCGCCGTGCTGTGGGCCCTGCAACAGCTGGCACCGCAGCCGTAGCATCGATGGAAGCGATTCCCTTCGTCCGGAACGCCTGGTATGCGGCCGCGTGGAGCGAGGAGATCGGTCGCGAACTCAGCGAGCGCTGGATCTGCGGCATCCCGATCGTGTTCTACCGCCGCGAAGACGGCGTAGCCGTCGCGCTCGAGGGCACCTGTCCCCATCGGCAGTATCCGCTCGCGCTGGGGCGCCTGCGGGGCGACCGGATCGAGTGCGGCTACCACGGCATTACGTTCGATTGCGACGGCGCTTGCGCGCACGTGCCGGGCGAAGGCCGCGCGCCGGCCGCCATGCGCGTGCGCGCGTTTCCGCTGCACGAACGCGGCGGTTTGATCTGGCTGTACGCGGGTGATCCCGGTGCCGCCGATCCGGCGAAGATCGCGGAAGCGTGGCTCGGCACGCCCGGGTGGACCAGCGTGCACGGCACGAAGATCGTCGAAGCGCGCGCGCAGCTGCTGATCGAGAACCTGATGGACCTCTCGCACGAAGCGTTTCTGCACCCCGAGACGATCGGCAACAGTTCGGTCGCGGAGACGCCGATCGTCACCGAGGTCCTGCCCGCGTGCGTGCGCGCGACGCGCTTGATGAAGAACATCCCGCCGCCGGCGCTGTTTGCGAAGTTCGGCGTGAGCGCGCGCATCGACCGCACGCAGATTGCCGAATTCCATCCGCCGGGCATGGTGCTGACGCGCGCCACCGCGGCGTCGACCGAGCCCGGCTACCCGACGCTGAACTTCGTCGTGATTCACTGCGTAACGCCCGAAACGGCGACGCGCACGCGCTACAATTGGGCCGTCGCGCGCGACTACGCGCTCGACGATCCGGCGGTGAGCGAAGGGTGGCAGACCGGCACGAGCGCGATCTTCGATCAGGACGTCGCCGCGCTCGGCGCGCAGGAAGCGCGCTTGCAACGCCTCACGGCCGACCATATCGAACTCAGCATCCCGGGCGACGCGGCCGCGCTGGCGGCGCGCAAACTCGTCAAGGGTCTGTGTGCGTTAGGCGAACGGAATTCCGGGTAGACACCGATTGTGGGCTGCCCCGATCCCAACGAGTGGGAATATTCCCGGTGGTACCCCTGCCACTCGGGATTTGCCCCGATTGCACGGCGGGGCATACGCGATTTCGCCCGGCTCTGCGGGCTCGGCGAACGCGCACTGATCGGCATCGAGTCGGCGGCGGGCGAGGCTATCAACAACGCCATCGAACACGGTCACCATCCCGAGAAGGGCATTCAGGTCCGCGCGCGGCGCCTCGCCAACGGCCTCGTGGTCGAGATCCAAGACTACGGCGTGGGTTTCAAGGCCAAGCTGCGCGAGGCGAGCCGGCCCGCACTCGCACCGCGCGGCTACGGCATCCGCATCATGACGGGATCGATGGACCTGGTGGAGTTCAGCGACGCCGGGCGCTGCGTCCGTTTGACGGTCTACGACCGGTCGCCGAAGTCGACGTCGATCACGTTGGCGCCGCGCTCGGGGTGAGGATCGTTCGCCGCGTGCGGTAGGCCGCACTCGTGGCAGACCTCGATCGCATCCTGCGTTTTGGCCTCGAGCTCGAGCTGCGCGTCGAGCAGCAATTCGCGATTCGCTGCAGTGGGTTTGTTTTCGAGCAGGTGCTCCGCGGCAGCTTTCGCCTCCGCTGCGTCGCGCAGGGCGTAGATCGCTTCAACTTTATTCGCTTGCACGGTGAGCCTCCTGGGAAACGGTTAGCGGCGTGTTTCCCGCGCCGCAAGCGGCCCAAACCGGTTTTTCGCCTTGCTTGCGAGCGCTCGTTGGAGTATCACTGAGGTCATGCTCCGCAATCGCAACGTTTGGATTGCCGTCGCCGTGCTTTTGCTCGCCAGCGGAGCGGCCGTGCTGGCGCGCTTTGTCGTGCCGGCGCCGCCGGCGCCCGACTTCACCTTGACCGATCAAAACGAGCACCCATATACGCTTTCCGCGCACCGCGGACACGTGATCGCGCTGTTCTTCGGCTACGCGCACTGCCCCGACGAATGTCCGACGACGCTCGCGGCGCTCGCGCGCGCGAAACGCAAAGCCGGCGCGGCCGGCACGACGTTCGACGTCGTCCTGGTAACGGTCGATCCCGCGCGCGACACACCGGCGGCGCTCAAGCGCTACGTCGATCAGTTCGATCCCGCCTTCACCGCCGTCACCGGTAGCGAAGCGCAGCTCGAGCCCGTCTACGACGCGTATCATGTCGTCCACGAAATCAAGGGCAACGATATCGAGCACAGCACGTTCGTGCAATTCATCAGCCCCACCGGCCGGCTAGCCGGACTCGGCGACTGGACCGATTCCCCCGACAACTTCGTCACCCTCATGAAGCAGGCGGCGTAGGAACGTTTGTTCGCTTGGATGCTGCGCGAATTCGAGGGCGCGTTCGTAGGCGGCGCGCGCGCCGCGCGTGTCGCCCAAGCGTTTGAGCGTGTCGGCGCGGGCCACGTGATAGAGGTGATACGTTTCGAGTTCGGCGGCGGGCAGCGCGTCGAGCGCGGCGGCGCCCGCTTGCGGTCCCTGCGCGTACGCGATCGCGACCGCGCGGTTGAGGGCCGCGACCGGTGAGGGCGCGAGCGCGCACAACCGGTCGTACAGCGTAACGATCGCAGCCCAATCGACGCTCTCGGACGCAGGCGCGTGCGCGTGCACGCCGGCGATCGCGGCTTCGAGCTGATACGGGCCGATGCTGTGATGGCGCGCGGCGGCGCTCAGCAAGCGGTTCGCCTCGGCGATCTCGGCGCGGTCCCACAGCGAGCGGTCCTGGACCGCCAGCGTGACGATGCCGCCGGCGGCATCGGTGCGCGCCGCGCGGCGCGAATCGTGGTAGAGCAACAGCGCGAGCAACCCCATGACTTCGGGTTCCTGCGGCATCAGCGTGGCCAGCACGCGCGCGAGGCGAATCGCCTCGCTGCACAGTTCGGTACGCACCAGCCGGCCGCCCGACGTTGCGGCGTAACCCTCGTTGAAGATCAGGTAGATGACGGTGCAGACGTCGTCGAGTCGCTCGGCGAGTTTTGGCTCGGGCGGCACGTCGAACGGAATCGCGGCGTCGCGAATCTTGCGCTTCACGCGCACGAGGCGTTGCGCCATCGTCGCCGGCGGCACGAGAAACGCGTCGGCGATTTCGAGCGTCGTGAGCCCGCCCAACGCCTGCAGCGTGAGCGCGATACGCGCTTCGAGTCCGAGCGCCGGATGGCAGCACGCGAACATCAGGCCGAGGCGGTCGTCGATCGCGTTCACCGGCGACTCGTCCGCCGGCTCGCCGCCGCTCGCGGCTTCGAGCGCCGCCAGGCGGGCAAGCTTTTCGCGGCCGACGCGTTCGCGTCGCAAGCGGTCGATCGCGCGCCGCCGCGCCGTGGTGAGAATCCACGCCGACGGGTGGGCGGGGAAACCGTCGCGCGGCCAGCGTTCGAGGGCAACGACGTAGGCGTCGGCGACGGCATCCTCGGCCAAGCCGAGGTCACCGACCGCGCGCGCGAGCGAGGCGACCGCGCGACCGGCGTCGTCGCGGAAGCTGCGCGCGATCCGTTCTTCGACGTCAGCCGCCATCCGCGCCGGCGGGACCGTCCATCACCGGACGGACCTCGATCGAACCGAAGGCGGCTCCCGGGCACGCTGCGGCGAGTTCGATCGCCTCATCGAGCGACGGGCAATCGACCATATAGTAGCCGGCGAGAAACTCTTTGGTCTCGGCGAACGGCCCGTCGGTGATGACGCGTTTGCCGTCGCGCAAGCGCACGGTCGTGGCGGTGCTCAGCTCGGCCAGCGGCGCGCCGTCGACGTAAAAGCCCGACGCCTTCACGTAGTCGTTGTAGGCAGCGAAAGGCGCGGCCATCTCGGCCCACTCCTCGTCGGTGCGGTCGCGGCCGATGTCGGGGCTGTAGATCAAAAGCATGTAGGTCATGGTAATCCTCAGACGAACGGCGGTGCGCGAAATCGACCTTCGCGGGAAAAGAAAAAGCCGCCCCTTATCAGAGCGGCTTGCACGTTACCCGAACGCTTAGGCGGCGGTGGTGGCGCCGTTGGCGTTTTTCGCGGTAGTGAGGAGCTGCGCGAACGCGGCCCGGTCGTGGACGGCGAGTTCGGCCAGGGTCTTGCGGTTCACGACGACGCCGCTCTTTTTGAGCCCGGCAATCAGCCGCGAGTAGGTCAGGCCTTCGGCGCGCGCGGCCGCGTTGATGCGGGCGATCCACAGCGAGCGGAAGTCGCGCTTGCGCACGCGCCGGTCGCGGTACGAATAGGCCAGCGAGTGGAGCAGGGCTTCGTTTGCAACGCGGTAGTTGCGGCGGCGAGCCGCCCGGAAGCCTTTGACGAGTTTCATTACCTTGCGGCGGTGCTTGAGTCCGTGTACGCCGCGCTTGATTCTTGCCAAGATCGTTACTCCAAAAACTTAAAGCAGGTAGGGGATCTGCGGCGCGAAGCGCTTCAGATCGCCGGCGAAAACGGCTTGGTCCTTGCGGAAATTCCGCTTGCGCTTGCGCGTCTTCTTGCTGAGGATGTGCCCGCAGCCGCTGAACTGGTGACGGTGCGTGACGATGCCGTTCGCGCTTACCTTCACTCGCTTCGCGGTCCCGCGGTGGGTCTTGATCTTAGGCATGAGCTCCCTCGACTGGTGGTGTTTCGTGTTCGTGATCGTGGTGTTCTTCGGCGTGGTCGTCCGCATGTTCGCCGACGTGCGTGGCCTGCTCGTGGGTCGGCGCGGCTTCGTCTTTGTGGTGGACGAATCGCGGCGGACCGAGCGGCGTCTGCCGTGGGGCGAGGATGAGGAACATGTTTTTGCCTTCGAGTTTCGCATCGCGTTCGACGATCGCGGTATTCGCGAGATCGACGGCGATGCGATCGAGCAATCGCTTTCCGTACGACGTGTAGGTGATCTCGCGGCCGCGGAACATGATCGTCACTTTGACTTTGCCGCCGTCGAGAAGCAGCCGTTCGGCCATCTTCGCTTTGACTTCGTAGTCGTGCGTGTCGATCTTCGGTCGCAATTTGACCTCGCGCAGTTCGAAGTTTTTCTGCTTCTTGCGCGCGTCTTTGTCTTTCTTCGATTGCTCGTACTTGAGACGGCCGTAATCGCCAATGCGACAGACGGGCGGTACCGCGGTGGGCGAAACTTCGATGAGGTCGAGCCCTCGCGAGCGCGCGAGATTCAGCGCTTCCTCGGTCGGCATGACGCCGAGCTGGGTTCCTTCATCGTCGATCACGCGAACGGTGCGGATGCGGATCTGGTCGTTGACGCGTAGCGGTCGTGCTATGGGCTTTTACTCCTACAAAAACAAAAGAACGGGATGCCGAAGCATCTCCGCTCGTCACGAGTCCCGTGCCGACGGGTCTCCTGAGGTTGCGACCGGATCGCCGTGAGGCATCCGGTGAGAGCCTCTCGGCCCTGCTTCGGCCCGCGGATCATACCACGACCGGGGGTCCTCTGTCACGCCGCTGGGTCAGGGTGCCGGGGTTAGGACGAAGATGAAGGCGTCGCTGAGGAACGTCCGCAGCTCCTCGCGCGGGATGACCGCGAACTTCAGTGGCCCAACCGTCACGTCGTACATCACCTCCGGCATGCTGGGCCAGACGACGAAGGCTTCCTGATTGCGCACCAGGTCGATTTGCTCGACGGCATAACCGGCTTCTTCGATCAGGGTCCGGTATTCGGGTAGACCTCGCGCGGTGCGGCCAGGGAAGCCCTCACCGTCGAGTATCCCGCGCAGCGCCCCGAAGGAGCGGGCGTTGCGGGCGAAGGCGACCGCGTGCGCGCCGCGCCGCCGCAAGCCGGCCAGCGTCTCGGCCGCAACCCCCTCGAGTCCGTCGACGACGACCCACTCGGGGACGGCAGATCCGGCGTCGCCGGCCCAGCGCGAACCGAAGCGCTCGCTGCCCGCCCGCTGCCACGGGAGGGGGTCGGGGCCGAGAAACGCGACGCCGGCCGCGTCTTCGGGCACGTAGGCCATACAGCCGTGGGCGTGTTCGAGGCCCGCGACCAGTTCGGGCTCGACGAACGCCGGGCCGTTCCAGACGTACGGCGCCCAGCGCGGGTTCTCGCGAATCGGCGCCGGGAACGACGCATCGAGCGGAATCTGCCGGCCGCCCGTCTCGGCGGCAAACGTCACCTCGAGTTTGCGCCGGTCCCAAAAGTACGGCAGATCGACCTCGGCGTGCGAGGCCGAGCGAAACTTGCGCGCCTGCGCCGCGGCGCCGCCGAGCGACGTGAAGTGCCATCCCCCGTCGACGAATTCGAGCGTCTCGCGCGGCTGCTTGCGCACCTCGCTCAACGTGCGATAGCGGGCGATGTCGCCTTTGGCCAGCGCGCGCGTGCCGATCCAGGGTTCGTCGACGACGCGGTTCACGTAGCCGGCCGAGTAGCGTTGCCGATGCGCGAGAATGCGGCCGGGCGATGGCCGGCACGCGACGTTGGCGGGATCGGGGATCTCGTCGCAATCGCCGATCAGCACCAAGTCCGCATCAGCGCAATCGGCGAGTCCGGCGATGAGGTAATCGCGTTGGCCCCATTCGTTGAGCCACGGATTGGGATCGGCCGCGTGCGGATAGACCAGCGGCACGATGCGGTCGCGCCAGCGCGCGAAGCGATCCGCCGCGCCGGCGTACGTCAGCGGTTTGGGTTCGCCGCGAAACGTGAACGGCGCTTCGCAGAGCACGAAGCGATCGACGACCCCGTCGAGGATCTCCAACCGCAACTCCAACAGATCGAGTTCGTCGAAGAACGTGAAGCAATCGACGATCATGTCGGGTTAGCCGGGCCGGTTGTAGGCCCGGTTGGGAAACGGCGGAAACTCGGGCCGCGGCTGCGCTTTCCCGAGCAGCTCTTCGATCAGCCGCAGCCCGGTGTCCATCTGCGGATCGACGCCGGCCGCGGCGTCTTGCGGCGCGATGTCGACTTCGACGTCGGGATCGGTGCCGTAGTTCTCGACGTGCCAGCCGGCATCGACGAACCAGAACGAGTATTCCGGCTGCGTCGTCACGGTGCCGTCGACGAGTTCGTGATACGGATTGATGCCGACGACGCCGCCCCACGTGCGCATCCCGACCAGCGTGCCGAGTCCGTACAACTTGAAGCAGTGGGAGAAGATGTCGCCGTCCGAACCGGCAAACTGGTTGGTGAGCGCGATCATCGGGCCGCCGAGCGATTCGGGCGGATAGGGCTGCGGCGGGCCGTAGCGCGAGACGTCGTAGCCGACGCGTTTGCGCGCGAGCTTTTCGAGGAGCAGCGGCGAGACGTGTCCGCCGCGGTTGTACCGCACGTCGACGATCAAGCCGTCGCGTTCGAATTCGGTCAGGTAACCGCGGTGAAACTCCGCAAATCCCCACGGACCCATGTCGGGAATGTGCACGTAGCCGACCCGGCCGTTCGTGCGGTCGTGCACCAGCTGGGTGTTGGCCCGCACCCACGCACGATAGCGCAGCATGCGTTCGTCGCGCAACGCGTGCACCAGGACGCGATGCGTCTTGCCGCCGCGTTCGACGTCGAGCGCCACCTCGCGGTCGGCCAAGTTGACGAGAAGTTCGTCGGGCGTGCGGTCGCGCGACACGCGCGCTCCGGCGATGGCGACGATCGCGTCGCCGGCCAGCACGTCGATGCCCGGCGCGGCGAGCGGCGAATCGTCGCCCCGGTTCCAGGAATCGCCGCGCAGAATCGTCTCGATGCGATAGCCGTTGCGCGCCGCGTCCCAACCGTAGTCGGCGCCGAGAAAGCCGCGTTTATACTGCGGCGGCACGCGCAGGTCGCCGCCCATTTCGTAGGCGTGCGAGGTGCCCAGCTCGCCCTGCATCTCCCAGATCAGATCGGAGAGTTCGGCCCGCGTGCGAATTTTCGGCAGCAGCACTTCGTAGCGCTTGCGCACGGCCTCCCAATCAACGCCCGACATCTGCGGATCCCAAAACTGTTCGCGTTGCAGGCGCCACGCTTCGCGCAACATCTGCGCCCATTCGTCGCGCGGTTCGATCTGCACGCCGATGCGGCTCAAATCGAGCCAGCCGCTGCGGCGGTTGGTTTCGTTCGCGCCCTTGTCTTCGGGCTCGTCGTCGGGCAGTTCGCCGCCGGCATCGATCGCGCGCAACTTCTCGCGCGATTCGTAAACCAGCGTGCGCCCGTCGGCGCCGAGCACGAAATCGTCGATGTCGCTCGCCAGCGTCGCGCTGCGTTCGGCGCGAAAGTCGTACGCCGCGAGCGTGCCGCCGTCTTCGTCGGGATTGCGTCGCCCCACCGGTTTGATGCCGCGCACCGGAAAGCGTGAGAAGAGCGCGCGGCCCTTAGCCCCGGCGACGCGCGCGTAGTTCCCCTCTTCGACCGGAAAGGCGAGGATGCGGTGCGGCAGGCCGTCGGTGTCGATCAAAACCGGCGGCGGCGCCTTCTTCGTTTTGGCGGCGCCGTCGGCGGCGTCGTCCTCCGCGTCGTCGTCCTCGTCGTCATCGTGCTTGGCCTGATGCAGTGCCGCCGGCACCGGGACGAACGGGTTCGGCACGTCGCGACGCAGCGTCACGACGTACGGCCGCATCGCGTGCGGAAAACTCAGGTCGAATTGCAGCGCGTCGTAGATCGGGTTGAAGTCGCGCGCCGAGATGAAGTAGAGATACTTGCCCTCGGGATCCCAGGCCGGCGAGCGGTCTTCGCGCAGCGCTTCGGTCGCGTCGACGACGGTGCCGTTTTCGCAATCCGCGATACGGATGATCATCGTGCTCGACTTCGGCGACCACACGTAGGCGAGCCACCGGCCGTCGGGCGAGAACGCGAGGTCGATGCAGCGCCAGGCTTTGCTGGCGTCGAGCTTGCGCGGCGTGCCGCCCAGATCGAGCGCGAACAACTCGTGGCGGTGGTTGGCGAACGCGAGCCGGTCGCCGCACGGCGAGGCGATGAGTTCGGTGATGCGGCCGATGTCGGCCGTCGTGGCGTAGCTCGGCGGCGCGCTCTGGTCGACCGGCTCGACCGCGATGCGCTCGAATCCCGCGCTGTCCTCGACGTACGCGACGCGCGCGCCGTCGTGCAGCCACACGATCTCGCGGCGGCGGCCGCCGGTCGCGGTGCCGACCTCGCTGACCGCCGCTTCCCATAGCGGCATCGTGTACGCATGGCCGCGCGAGACCAGCGCCAGCGCTTTGCCGTCGGGCGACGGCGCGTACGTTTCGAGCCGGTCGCCGGCGTCGACGAAACGGCGCGCCGTTTGCGGCGCCGCCGACGGCGTTTCGATCGCGACGCGAACCGCCGCGCTGCCGGGCGCGAGCAACACGATCTCGCCACCGCACGCGTAGACGATGCGTTTGCCGTCGGTGGCCGGATAACGCGCGAAATACTCCCGTTCGTCGGTCAGGCGCTGCACGTCCGAGCCGTCGGCGCGTGCCGAGTAGAGGTTGCCGATCCCTTCGTGATCGGAGAGAAACACGACGCGCCCGTCGTGCCACATCGGCCATACCAGGTTTCCATCTAAGCCCGCGCCGATGCGCGCGAACGTTCCGTTGCCGTTCGCATCGACCCAGATGTGTCCGGCCGTGCCGCCGCGATAGCGCTTCCAGCGCGCCGGGTCGATGCTGTTGCGCCCGAGCAGCGTCGCTCCGTTCGCTGCGACGTCGAACGCCATCGCGTGGCCGACCGGCAGCCGCCGCGGCTCGCCGCCGTCGCGGCCGATCGCGTAGGCGACGGTTTCCTTGACGAACGGCACGCCGGCATCGGAGGTGAAGAAGATCTCGCGGCCATCGTGCGACCAGCCGCTGACGTAGAGCGCGGTGCTGCCGAGAAACGTCAGCCGGCGCGGCGGCCCGCCGACGGCGGGAATCGTGTAGACTTCGGGCGGGCCTTCATCGCCGGCGACGTATGCGATCGTCGACCCGTCGGGCGAAAAGCGCGGCAAGGTGACCGCGGCCGGACTCGCCGTCAGCCGCCGCGCCAGCCCGCCGCGCGCGTCGACGCTCCACAGATCGTCTTCACAAACGAAGACGATCGTCTCGCCGGCGATCGTCGGGGTGCGGTAGTAGCC
>DASYOE010000215.1:0-4798 GCA_036008105.1 Candidatus Lustribacter sp.
CCGGGCTGGTCGATTACATCGGCGCCGGCCCGATCTTCGCCACGGCCTCGAAGAGCGATGCCGGCGGCCCGATCGGCGTCAACGGCGTGCGGGTCGTGGTCGAAGCGACCTCCTTGCCGGTGGCCGCGATCGGCGGGATCACGCTCGCGTCGCTGCCGCGGGTCCGCGAAAGCGGGGCGCGCATGGCCGCCGTGATCTCCGCGCTCGCAGGCCCCGATCCGCACGCAACCGCGGCCGCGCTGGTCGCCGCGTGGGGCGCGCCATGACGCGGCCGGTCGTCGCGGCGGTCGGCACGACGCACCCCTTCGCGGCCGCCGGATTGCTGCTCGACCTCGTGGCGATCCGGGCGCTCGGCGCGCAGCCGGTCGCGATCGTCGCCGGCGTGAGCGCGCAGAACGCCCGGCACGTGCTGGCGCGCGCGCCGGTCGATGCGGCCACGATCGCCGCCCAATTCGAAGCCCTTGCAAGCGTCACGGTCGGTGCGTTTTGCGTCGGCGCGCTGCTCGATGCGGCCTCGGTCCATGCGGTCGCGGCCGGCCTCGGACGGTTTCCCGGCGTGCCGGTGATCTGCGATCCGGTGATCGCCGCCAGCGGCGGCGACCGGCTCGCCGACGATGAGACGGTCGCGGCGCTGCGGGAGGTGCTGTTTGCCCGCTGCACGCTGCTCACGCCGAACCTCGCCGAAGCGGAGGTGCTGACCGGCGCGCCGGTCGGCGACCTGGTCGCGATGCGGGCCGCGGTCCCTTCTTTGCTCGGGCTCGGTTCGGCGGCGGTCCTGCTCAAGGGCGGACACCTCGACGGCGACGCCTGCGACCTGCTCGCCGAGCCGTCCGGCATCCGCGAGTTGCGCGCGGCGCGCATTCCGCACGATCTGCGCGGCACCGGTTCGCTGCTCGCGAGCGCGATCGCGGTGCGCTGCGCGTTCGGCGATGCGTTGCCCGTAGCGATCGAACGCGCGCGTGAGTTCGTACGCGAACGCATCGAATGCGGCGCCGAATTTGCCGGGATGCGCATCGCCTTTTACGGCGAAAGCTGACGCCATGGCGCGCCCCGTTGTTTTCTCCGGCATCCAACCCACCGGTTCGGTTCACATCGGCAACTACTTCGGGGCGATCAAGCACTGGGTGTCGGGACAGGACGACGCCGAGAACATTTTCTGCTTGGTCGACATGCACGCGCTGACGATTCCGCAGGAGCCCGACGTTTTGCGCCGCCAGACGCTCGAGTTCGCGATGGTGCTGCTCGCCGCGGGAATCGATCAGGCGAAATCACGGTTATTCGTGCAGAGCCACGTGCGCGAGCACGGCGAGCTGACGTGGTATCTCTCGTGCGTCGCATCGATGGGTCAGCTGCAGCGCATGACGCAGTTCAAGGAGAAGTCGGAAACGCAGCGCGGCGAGGTGCGCGTCGGGCTGTTCACCTATCCCGTTTTGATGGCCGCCGACATCTTGCTCTATCGCACGACGCACGTCCCCGTCGGCGACGATCAGAAGCAGCACATCGAGCTCACGCGCGATATCGCGCAGCGTTTCAACGCCACCTACGGCGAGGTGTTCGTGATGCCCGAGGCGGTCATTCCGAAAGCCGGCGCGCGCATCATGGGCCTCGACGACCCGACGAAAAAAATGTCGAAGAGCGCGCCCGGCTCGGGCCACGCCGTCCGCGTGCTCGATACGCCCGATCAGATCAAGAAGGCGGTGATGTCGGCGCAAACCGACAGCGGGCGCGACGTGCGCGCCGATCCCGCGCGGCCGGGCATCACGAATTTACTGGCCATCTACGCGGCTGCGACCGGCGAGACGCTCGAGCAGGCGGAGGCGCATTTCGCCGGCGCGCGCGGCTACGGCGACGTGAAGAAAGAACTGGTCGAGGTGCTGGTCGAGACGCTGCGGCCGCTGCGCGAACGCTACGACGAACTCGCCGGCGACCCGGCGACGGTGCAGGCGCTGCTGAACGCGGGCGCGGACGCGGTGCGCCCGACGGCCCGTGCGACCGTCGACGCCGTCAAACGCGCGATGGGCGCGGGCTAGCCCTTATATTTCGGTAAGGCGTTGCGCATCCGCCGCAGCGCCTCTTCGAGGTTCTCGATCGAGCTGGCGTAGGAGATGCGCAAACAGCCCGCGCCCGCTTCGCCGAAACACGAACCGCCGAGCAGCGCGACGCCCGCCTCTTCGAGTAAGTACGATGCCAGGCGTTTGTCGTCGGGCGTCACCTTGCTGATGTTGGGAAACGCGTAGAACGCGCCCGGCGGCACGGCGGCGCTGACGTTGGGGATCGCGTTGAGTCCGTGGATGATCATGTCGCGGCGCTGGTGGAAGATGTCGCGCATCTCGATGACCGGTGCGTCGGGCCCGGTGAGCGCGGCCACGCCGGCCTTCTGAATGAACGTCGACGTGCAGGCGTAGGTGTTGTTCGCCATCAGCGTCGCGGCTTTGGCGATGGCCGGCGGCGCGATGCAATACCCCAAGCGCCAGCCCGTCATCGCGTACGCTTTGGAGAACCCGTCGACGAGCACGATACGGTCGCGCAGTTCCTCGAATTGCGTGATCGACTCGAACTTCTGCCCGTACACGTGCCGGCAGTAGATCTCGTCGGTGAGGATGAGAAACCGGTGCTTCGCGGCGATCTGCGCGATCGCGGCGAGATCGTCGTGCGACAGCACGCCGCCGGTCGGGTTGCTCGGGCTGTTGATGATCAGCACTTTGGTGCGTGGCGTGACCTTGGCGGCCAGTTCGTCGAGATCGAGCCGCCACTGCTTGGATTCGAGCAGGCGCACCGGCACCGGCTTCGCGCCGACGTAATCGGCGCACACCGCGTACGTCGGATAGGCCGGATCGGCGTAGAGCATCTCGTCGCCCGGATCGAGGACGGCCGAGAGCACGTTCCAGATGATTTGCTTCGCGCCCGGGGCGACGACGACGTTGTTGTAGTCGTACGGCGTCTTCAAGCCGCGGAACCGCGTCGCGTAGTCCGCCACGGCTTGCCGCAACTCCAAGATCCCCGGATTGGGCGCGTAGTGGGTGAAGTTCGCCTCGATCGCTTCTTCGCCGGCCGCTTTGATGTGCGCGGGCGTGTCGAAGTCCGGCTCGCCGACCTCGAGGTGCACGATGTCGCGGCCCGCTTCTTGCAGCTCGCGCGCTCGTCCCAACACCTCGAAAGCCGCTTCGCTTCCCAAGCGGGAAATGGCGGCGTTGAGGTAGTTGTACTGCTGCGCGATGGACGTCATGGCAATGCTGGACGTTCGACAAACGCCGAAATGTTGCCCGTTATTGGCCGATCGGCGCTATTTTCACGCCGAAGTAATCCGCGACGATATGCTGTGCGACGATGCCGGCGACGCTGGCCCCGTAGCCGCCGGTCTTTTCCATGTACACGGCCATGGCGATCTTGGGGTGCGGCGCCGGCGCGTACATGACGAACCAGGTCGTGTTCTTGCCGCTGCCGCCGACGCCGGTTTGCGCGGTGCCGCTCTTCCCGCCGACCGGCACGCCCGGCAGCGCCAGGCCGTAGCCGGTTCCGATCGGGCTCGTCACCTCGTCCATCCCGGCCTTCACCTCGCGCAGCGCCTCGCGCGTGACGTTGACCTGGCGGATGACCTCGTGATCGAAGGTCTTGAGCACCTTGCCGCGCGGGCTGCGGACGGCCTCAACGATGTGCGGCCGGTACAGCGTGCCGCCGTTGAGCACCGCGGCCAGCGTGTCGGCGATTTGCAGCGGGGTCGCCTGCATCGCGCCCTGGCCGATCGCCAGCTGGCAGACGTCGCTGGGTTCGAGGTGATAGCCCTTGCCGAAGGTGCGTTCGGTCCATTCCTCGGTCGGCCAGTTGCCGGGATATTCGCCCGGCAGGTCGATGCCCAACCGCGACCCCAGCCCGTACTGCAAGGCGTAGTAGCGCAAGCGCTCGTGTCCGAGCCGGTAGCCGAGCTGGTAGAAGTAGCCGTCGGACGATGCGGCCAGTGCCTTGATGAAGTCGGTGTTGCCGAGCCCGCCCGACACGATGTCGCTGAACACGACGCCATGACAGTTCCAGGAACCGGAATCGTAGAGGATCTGGTCCTTGCCGATCACGCCGCTCGAGATCGCGCCCGAACCGGTGACCATCTTGAACGTCGAGCCGGTCGGCGACGCCGCGCCGATCGCGCGGTTGTAGAGCGGCTGCAACGGGTCGTTGAGATACTGACCGAATTTGCGCGCGCTGATCGGCGTGGCGAAGTCGTTCGGGTTATAGGTCGGGTACGAGGCCAGCGCCAGCACGCCGCCGGTGTTGGGGTCGATGACGACCACCGCGCCGGCCACGCGATGGCCGAGCTGTTTGGCGCGCAGGGCGAGTTCGGCGCGCAGGTTCTTGTCGACGATCCGCTGCAGGCGCGCGTCGATCGTGGTGACCAGCGTGTTCCCGGGAATCGGATCGAGCGGTTTCAAGCGGCGCACCAGCACGCCGGCCGAGTTCACTTCGATCTGCTGACCGCCGAGTTGCCCGCGCAGCCAGGTGTCGTAGGTCTCCTCGAGCCCGTCTTTGCCGACGACGTCGTTCGGCGAGTAGCCTTCGTTCTTGCGCGCCCGGTACTCGTCTTCGGTGATCGCGCCGACGTAGCCGAACACTTGCGCGCCGGTCGTCCCCATCGGGTAGTTGCGCACCGGCTGCTCTTCGAGATCGACGCCCGGGATCGACGTTTCGCTTTCCGCCAACTGCGCGGTTTGGGCCGGACTCAGGTCGCTCGCCAGAATGATCGGACCGTTCGGTTCGTAGGTGACGACCTGATCGAAATTCTCGTAGTTGACGCCGAGATGGTGGTAGA
>DASYOE010000216.1:0-3215 GCA_036008105.1 Candidatus Lustribacter sp.
CACGACTCCCGATCGTTAGGATGACGCAACGCGAAGCCGGTTTTTCGCTGATCGAGATCACGATCGCAAGCGCGCTCTTCGTGTTCGTCGCGTCCGCCGGCTTCGATGTGCTGCGCCAGTTCGGCTGGAACGTCAACCTGCTCGCGGCGCGCGCCGGTACGGCGGCGCAACTGGACGCCGCCGCGGCGATGCTGCGCAGCGATGCGCTCTCGGCGGTCGCGGTTTGGAAACCGCCGTCGGTGTGCGGCGATGCGGTCGAGTTCATGCAGCGCAACGCCGGCGGCACGTCGTTCCTGCTGTACGTCAGCCGCTCGGCGGCGCTCGTGCGCGCGGCCGCGGCGAGCCCGATGAACCCGTGCGATCCGGCGCTCGACGTGCAGACGGTTGTAGCGGCGATCGCGAACTTTTCGGTCACGCGCATCGGCGCCGCGGCGTTGCCGGCGCACGCCGATCCGATTTCCGGCCAGGCTGACGGCGGGCTCTTCGTCCCGGCGGGCATCACCGCGGTGGCGGCCGACGCGCACGCGCTCGACGTCGACGGTTCGCCGATCACCAGCGGCAACGACGTCGTCGAGGTCATGGTCGGCGCCGATCCGGTGACGACGACCGTCGATCTGCTCGCCGGCAACCGTCCGTCGGCATTCACGCAAGTGCTGACGTACGCGTGCAACGGCCGGTGCGAAGCCAACGGGCCCTTCCCGGAGATTCGCAACGCGACGTTCACCGATTGCGCGCCCGGCTACGATTTTCAGAACACCCCCGCGTATTTCGTTCCGGCCGCGTACGCCTATGTCGACGCGGGGAACGGCACGCAGCGTATCGTCGTCACCGCGTACACGCTCACCGGCGGCTATACGTTCGCGTTCGCCGGCCCGCTGCCGGTGACGGCGGAACGAACGTGGCCGGCCGCGACATGGCCGCCGGCCGCCTCGGCGCTGGCCGGCACGGTCGCCGACCCCTATCCGGTCGACTACGCGAACGCCGCGCCGGCGCTGCGCGGTCCGGCGCTCATCGCCGCCGACCTCGGCGAACCCGCGGCCTTTGCCGTCGAACTCACCGCGTGTGCGGACATGCACGCCGACCCGACCTTCGCCGATGGGTGAATTGTCATCCCGAGCGCGCCGAAGGGCGCGGTCGAGGGACGAGGCCGGTTTCGGCTTGCTCGAAGTCGTCGTGTGCGTCGGGCTCCTCGTCACGGCGAGCGTGTTCGCGCTGGCGCTGCTGCCGTCGCTGATGCGCGCCTCGCAAGCACAGGTGATGCGCGGTGCGGCGACCGGCATCGCGCGCAACGCGCTCGAACGTGCGCGCGCGGCCGCGGCGTACTATCCCACCGCCGCCGCGCCGCCCGATCACGCGTGGGTGCTGGCGCCGGCGGCGAGCTACACGGCGGGCGTGCGCGTGCAGCGTGGACTGTGCGGCGCAGCGGCGGCGACGACCGACGTTGCGCTAACCGTGACGTCCACCTACGATGCGCCGAGCGACACGTTGACGGTGGCCGTGTCCTATCCGCCCAACCCGTGCGATCCGGCCACGCAAGCGACGATTTCGCTTGCCGCGCAATTAGCGCCGGCCGCGTTTGCCCCGCAGACGCGCGCCGCCGTCGCGATCGCCGATCCGGCGCTGCAGTAGTGCTGGCGCAAACGCTGTTTCTGGTCGCGATGGTCGCGATCGTTGCGGCATCGGCGGTCGCGGGCATCGCGGGTACGGCGCGCGCGCAGAATGCGGCCGCCGCGAAAGCCCTGATCGTTCCGGGCGTGGAGACCGCGCTCGGGCGCTACCTGCGCTACGTTGCCGCGACGATCGGCGCTCAAGTTGCCGCTCCGCCCGGTGCGTTCGCCGCGCCGCCGGCCGAGATCGGCGCGCTCAACGCGGCGACGGTGTGGAGCGCCCAGCAGTACCTCGAAGCGCCGGCGGCGGCATCACCGCTGCGCATCGGCGTCGACATCGTGCCCACCGCGCAAACGGTGCCGGCCTGCGACGCTGCGGACAGCGGTCCCGACGCTGCGGTCGAACTGCAATGCTCCGCGTTCGTGCAAGAGTCGCGCCTGGCGTTGACCGTCGTCAGCGACGTGGGGCCGCTCGATGCGAACGGCACCGTGAGCCCGCTCGCCCACGGCCGCTATACCGTGACGTTGCGGTTGTTCGCTCAAGCCCCGTACGCGATCGTCAGCGGCGTTACCGATGCTGCCGATCCGGCCGGCTATCACGAAGGCGACGATGCGGGCTGGGACGGCGCGCTGCCGGCGTTCGCTTCGCCGGCGCCCGACGACACGACGATCCATGTCGTGTACGCGTGCGTTGCCGGCACGGGCTCGTGCGCGACGAGCAACCCCGCGCCCCAAGACGCGCCGACGACGCTGCCCTGGACCAACGGCAACGGCCTACCGTGAGAAGTGTTAGCCGAGAAACGCTTCGATCGCCGCGCACACCGCTTCGGGTTCTTCCTCGTGCGGCAGCAAGCCCGAGTTCGCGAAGGTCACGAGTTTCGCGGCTTGAGCGAGTTTGAGGAATTCGCCGGCGTTGGCCAGCGGTGAGAACGTCGAGGCTTGTTCGCCCCACGCTACCAGCATCGGCGCGTCGACGAACGGCAGATCCTGCGCGATGTTGCAGTTGAGCATGCCGCCGACGAAATGCGCCGGAACGTAGCGCGCGCCCGGCTGATGCGCGACCGCATAGTAATGATCGATGATTTCCGCCGTCGCGCTGGCCGGATCGGCGTAGCTCGTGTGGCCGAGAAAATAGCGGATCGACGGGCGGGAGACCAGCCCGTTGAAGACCGCCTCGCCGAGAACGGGCGTGCGCACCGTGCCGCTGAGCATCAGCTGGGCGCCGTTGGGCGCGCGGTCGAGCACGCCGCCGAGGCCGGTGGGACAGATCGCGACGACGTTGGCCACGCGCAGCGTCGACCGCGCGGCCGACCGGATCGCGAACGCCGCGCCGAGCGAGGAGCCGATGACGGTGACCGGTTCGCCGCCGCCCGCATCCGCCAACGCATCGATGACGAGTTCGGTGAAGAGATCGGCCGAGTAGCCGATGTTGGGACGGTCCGAGAGCCCGCAGCCGAGCAAATCAAACGCCACCACACGGTGCCGCTCCGCGAGCAACGAAAACAGCTTGCGATATTCGTACGATGATGCGCCCGCATACACGCCGTGAACGAGCACGATCGGCGGGCCGGCACCGAGTTCGGTGGAGAAGATGCCGTGTCCGCGCCA
>DASYOE010000217.1:0-18181 GCA_036008105.1 Candidatus Lustribacter sp.
CTACGGTCAAGGCAAATGGTATCCCGGCGAATCGTTGCCGCGTTGGGCTTTCTCGCTGATCTGGCGCGGCGACGGCCTGCCGCTCTGGCATGATGCGAATCGTATCGCGCGCGAAACCGCCGACGGCGAACCGACGAACGAAACCGCGGCCGCCCTGGCGCAAGGTATCGCGCAGCGGCTGAACCTCGATCCGTCGTTCGTCGCGCCGGCCTACGAAGACGTGCGCACGCTCGTCCTCAAAGAAGCGGAGTTGCCGGAAAACGTGACGACGCTCGACTCCAAGCTCGACGATCCGGAGGAACGCGCGCGGCTGGCGCGCTCGTTCAAACGCGGGCTGAATACCCCCGCCGCCTACGTCTTGCCGGTGCAACGCTGGAACGCCGTCGACGTGCGCCGCTGGCGCTCGGAGCGCTGGACGACGCGCGCCGGTCAGGTGCATCTGGTTCCGGGTGACTCACCGGCCGGTTTGCGCTTGCCGCTTGCGTCGTTGCCGTACCTCGATGAGGGCAATCGACCGGTCATCGCACCGCGCGACCCGTTTGCGGCGCTCGAGCCGTTACCCGACGATCCGTATGCGCCCGCGCAACAGTTCATCTCCGGCGGCGCGCACGACCCGCGGCAGCGCCAAGCGTTCGTCGAGCAGGGCATCGCGATCGATGGTTCCGTGCGCACGGCGATCTCGGTCGAACCGCGCGACGGCCGGCTGTGCGTGTTCATGCCGCCGACCGAAACGGCCGGCGATTATCTCGAGTTATTGTCCGCGGTCGAGCAGAGCGCGGCCGGACTCGCAACGCCGGTCCACGTCGAAGGGTATCTGCCGCCGTTCGACCCGCGCATCAACGTCATCAAAGTGACGCCCGACCCCGGCGTGATCGAGGTGAACGTTCATCCGGCGACGAGTTGGCGCGAAGCGGTCGCCATCACGACGACGCTGTATGACGAAGCGCGTCAAGCGCGCCTCGCCACGGAGAAATTTCAGCTCGACGGCAAACACACGGGCACCGGCGGCGGCAATCACATCGTCCTCGGCGCCGCAACGCCGGCCGATAGTCCGTTTCTGCGGCGGCCCGATCTGCTGCGCAGCGTCGTCGCGTTCTGGCAGAACCATCCGTCGCTCTCGTACCTGTTCTCGGGCCTCTTCATCGGTCCGACGAGCCAGGCGCCGCGCATCGACGAAGCGCGGCTCGATTCCCTGTACGAGCTCGAACTCGCGTTCGCCGAAGTGCCGCCCCGCTCGACGGCGCGCGTGTCGCCGTGGCTGGTAGACCGCATCTTCCGCAACCTGCTCATCGACGTCACCGGCAGCACGCATCGCACCGAGATCTGCATCGACAAACTCTACTCGCCCGACGGCCCCACCGGCCGCTTGGGGCTGGTCGAGTTCCGGTCGTTCGAAATGCCGCCGCACGCCGAGATGAGTCTGGCCCAGCAGCTCCTCATTCGCGCGCTCGTCGCGCGCTTCTGGGACGAGCCGTATTCGAATGGGCTGGTGCGCTGGGGAACGGCGCTGCACGACCGCTTCATGCTGCCGCACTTCGTCTGGAGCGACTTTCTCGACGTTTTGCGCGATCTGGGCGCGCACGGCTTCGCGTTCGACCCGGCCTGGTTCCGTCCGCACTGGGAGTTCCGCTTCCCGCTCTACGGAGCCGTGCAATACGGCGGGGTAAAGCTGGAACTGCGCGGCGCGCTCGAACCGTGGAACGTGATGGGCGAAGAGGGGGCTCCGGGCGGGACCGTACGTTACGTGGACGGTTCGCTCGAACGGCTCGAGGTGACGGTATCGGGTCTCACCGCCGGGCGGCATCACGTACTGGTCAACGGCCGGCGCGTCCCGCTCACCGCAACGTCGATCGACGCCGCGGTCGGCGGCGTCCGTTATCGCGCCTGGCGCGCGCCACACGCACTTCATCCGACGATCGCACCCAACGTGCCGCTGGTGTGCGAGATCTGGGATGAAGTTCTGTCGCGTTCGCTCGGCGGCTGCACGTACCACGTCGCGCATCCGGGCGGCCGCAACTACACGACGTTTCCGGTCAACGCGTACGAGGCCGAGGGACGCCGCCTCGCGCGGTTCGAGCCGTTCGGCTTCACCGCCGGCGTCTTCGTGCCGCCGCCGGCGGCGCCGAATCCGGATTTTCCGCACACGCTCGATTTGCGGCGCCGGTAGCGTTCGGACACGATGGCGAATATAGCGCCGCTTTTCGGCGAAGAAGCGTTAGGCCGGTACGACGAGCTGCTGGATCGTTCCGGTGCGGTGCGTCCGCACTGGCAGCGGCTCGTTTCGTCCTTCGCCGCGATGGCACCCGACGAGTACCGGCACCGCATGGAGTCGGCGACGCGCATGGTGCGCGAAAACGGCGTCACCTATAACGTCTACGACGAAGCGTCCGGGCTCGCGCGGTTGTGGGAACTCGACATCGCGCCGTTCGTCGTCAGCGCGTCCGATTGGACGGCAATCGCGTCGGCCGTCACCCAACGCGCCCGGCTCGCAAACGCCATCCTGCAAGACGTCTACGGCGAGCAGCGCCTGCTGCGCGACGGCGTCGTGCCCGCGCATCTGGTCTTCGGACATCCGCAGTATCTGCGCGCGCTCCAAGGCGTGCGGCCGCCCGAGGGCGTGCACATCCACCTGTATTCGGCCGACTTGGCCCGCAGCGCGGATGGTTCGTGGAAGGTGCACGCCAGCCGCGCCGATTCGCCGACCGGACTTGGGTACGCGCTCGAAAACCGCGTCGTCGTCAGTCAGACGTTTCCCGAACTTTTCGGCGAGCTCGGCGTGCAGCGCTTGGCGACGTTCTTCCGTCACTATCGTGACGCCGTCGCCGGCCTCGCGCACGGGTCGGGCCACGCGGTCTTACTGACGCCCGGCGCCTACAACGAAGCCTACTTCGAACACGCCTATCTCTCGCGCTACCTCGGGCTCGAGCTCGTCGAAGGCGACGACCTGTCGGTCCGCGACGACAACGTGTACTTGCGCACCTTGGGTGGACTCGAACGCGTCTCGGTGATCTTTCGCCGGCTCGATTCGAATTTCGCCGACCCGCTGGAACTGCGCGCCGATTCCATCCTCGGCGTGCCGGGACTCGTCGAGGCCATCCGGGCCGGCAACGTCGTGGTGGCGAATGCGCTCGGCGGCAGCGTCGTCGACTCGCCCGCCCTCGACGCCTATCTGCCGAACGTCGCGCGCGCGCTCTTCGGCGAAGAGTTGCTGGCGCGCGATATCCCGACCGTGTGGTGCGGCACGGCGTGGGGCCGCGCCGAGAGCCTGGCGCGCGTGCGGCGTAGTATGATCCGCAACGCGTTCGACGCATCGCCCCTGTTCTCGCGCAATTCGTCCGCCCGGCTCGGCGCGGATCTGAGCGACGAGCAACTCGCGCAGTTCGCCGATGACATCGAACGCCGCGGAGCGACGTTCGTCACGCAGGACATCGTGCCGCTCGGCGTCGCGCCGATGTTCGAGCACGGCGCGTTCTCGTCGCGCCCGTTGATGCTGCGCGTGTTCGCTGCGTGGACCCCGGCCGGCTACGTCGTGATGCCCGGCGGTCTGGCGCGCATCGCGGCCGACGATTCCGTGCGCGCGCTCTCGATGCAGTCGGGCGCGGCCAGCAAAGACGTGTGGGCCCTGGCCGCCGGTCCGGTCGATACGTTCAGCCTGCTGCGCCCGCCGACGGCGCAAATCGAGATCCGGCGGTCCGGAAACGAAGCCCCGAGCCGCGCGATGGACAACCTGTTCTGGCTCGCGCGGTATGCGGAGCGCGCCGAGAACACGGTTCGCGTGTTGCGTGCGGTCGTCACCCGTTTGGCCGGCGACACGGGATCGTCGACAACGATGACCGCGGCCGCGCTGGCCGGGCGCTTCCTCGTACCCCACGAGCTCGTGACCGAAAAGGCGTTCTTCGATGCACTCGACGGCGATGAAGCGCTGCTGCGCAAAGAGATCGACGACGTCATCTTCGGCGATCAGGTGAGCGGCTTGCAGCGGTTGCTGTCGCGGGTCGCGCACACGGCCTGGGCCGCCCGCGATCGCCTGTCGATCGACACGTGGCGCGCCGTCTACGCCTTGACCAATCGCAATACGCCCGACGATGCACCGGATGTCTTCGAGGGAACCGGCGCGCTGGCATATCTCGACATGCTCATCCGGCGCAGCGCGGCGCTGTCGGGTCTCGCGGCGGAGAACATGACGCGCGGCAACAACTGGCTCTTCCTCGACCTGGGCCGGCGCATCGAGCGCGCGCTCGCGCTGTGCGACTTGGTCCGCCATACGCTCGCGGTGGCGAACGAACGCGAAAGCGGCGCCATTCAAGTGGCGCTCGAAATCGCCGATAGCGCGATGACCTACGCCTACCGCTACCGGAATGCGTTCCAGGTCCCGCCGGCGATCGATTTGCTGCTCCTCGACACCGGCAACCCGCGCGCGGTCGCCTTTCAACTCAAAGCGATCGTGCGCGATGTCGCCGAACTCCCGATGAAAACGCAATCGCAGCAAGTCGGGCACACCAAAGCC
This sequence comes from Candidatus Lustribacter sp., assembly GCA_036008105.1. Taxonomy (GTDB): domain Bacteria; phylum Vulcanimicrobiota; class Vulcanimicrobiia; order Vulcanimicrobiales; family Vulcanimicrobiaceae; genus Lustribacter. The sequence continues at coordinate 4,508 of DASYOE010000217.1, forward strand.
CAGGCGCAGGGCGTGTACGCCAACGTCTACACGGCTGACGTCTACGCGCTGGCCGAGATGAACGCCGCGCGCGAACGGCCGGCGCTGGTCGCGCTGCTCGCTGAGGTCGAGGGCGGGATTCGCCGCTTGGCGGACACGATCGGCGACGCCTACCTGCAGCACCAACGGCGCTTTCGAGCATGACGAAGTACACCGTGCGGCACCGCACGACGTATTCGTACGAGTCCGACGTCGCGTACTCGCGCCTGTTGGCGCATTTGGTGCCGCGCTCGACCGAACGTCAGGACTCGTTATCCACCTCGGTAGCGGTGGCGCCGAAGCCGGTTACCCGGTTCGAGCGGGCCGACTTCTTCGGCAACACCGCGAGCTGGTTCATCATCGAGGAGCCGCACGCAAAGCTCGAGATCACTGCCGAGAGCAACGTCGCGGTAACGCCCGCGCCGGCGTTTGCGCCCGAGGCGAGCGCGCCTTGGGAAGCGGTGCGCGCAACGTTCGATCCGCCGGTCGAGCCGGGGGCTTTCGACGTCCTTCAGCACACGTTCGACACGCTGCTGACCGCGACCGATCCCGACGTCGTCGCCTATGCCCGGTCGAGTTTCCCGCGCGGACGGCCGCTGCTGGCCTGCATCCTCGAGCTCAACTCACGCATTCACGCCGACTTCACCTACGATGCCGAGGCAACCGATACGCACACGACGGTGAAGGACGCCCTCGAATTGCGCGCCGGCGTCTGTCAGGACCTCGCGCACGTCGGCATCGCATGCGTGCGCTCGATGGGGCTCGCCGCGCGGTACGTCAGCGGCTATCTGTTGACGCAGCCGCCCCCAGGACGCGAACGGCTCATCGGCTCAGACGCGAGCCATGCGTGGTTTTCGGTGTGGATTCCACCCTTCGGCTGGGTCGACGTCGACCCGACCAACGACATGTTGCCGAGCGATCAGCACATCACCCTGGCCTGGGGTCGCGATTACGGCGACGTCGCGCCGATCCACGGCATCATCACCGGCGGCAGCGAACACGAGGTCGACGTCGCGGTCGACGTGATCCCGAGCTAAGACCGCACGGCGGCGTCGCTGATGATCTCGGCCGCCGGGAACGGTTTCTCGATCAGGTGGTATTTGGCCGCGACTTCGATCACGGGCTGAATGTCGTTCACGTTCACGGTCGTGCCGACCCAGGTGCGCTGCATGTGCGCGATGACGTTCCGATCCTGTTTGGTGAGTTGCGCGACGTCGTCGATCGTCTGGTCGGGGTGCGTGCGCGTGAACGCCGCCGCATCGGCGATCACGCGTGAAAAGCGCATCGCAACACTGCGGTTTTTCGCCAGGTAGTCGCCGGTCACGAAGTAGACGCCGAGCAAGAACTGTTTCGCGATGGCCGTGTATACGCGCGTGACGGTGCGCAACGACCCGTCGGCCAGCGCTTGCGCGTAGGCGGGGTTATCCACGATCGCCGCGTCGACGCGGTTCTGATGCAGTGCCGCTCCGGCCGCCGACCAGGGCAGCTCGAGGAAGCGGATCGACTTCGAGTCGCCGCCGTTCTGATCCATCCACGCATCCATCGCCACCGTGCCGAGCGCAAGCAGCGATGCCGTCGCCACGATCTTGCCGTTGAAGTCGCGCGCCGCACGCAGGGGCGAATCCGCGGCCACGAGCAGCCCCGCCACGTTCGCATCGATCCACAAGCCGCCGGGGGCGATGATGCTGACCGGTATACCGCGCTGATGCGCTTGCATCAGCGAAACGAGGCTGGTCAACCCGATGTCGAGCGCACCGCCGACGACGGCCTGCGTCACCGCATCGCCGCCGCCGAGCGTCTGCAAATCGAGCTTCAGCCCGGCCTTCTCGAACATCCCGGTGCGCATCGCGTACAGGATCGGCGAGAGCGAATCGGCCGGAACCGCGCCGACGCGCAACGCGGTCAACGGCGCCGTCTGCGCGACGACAGCCGCGCCCATCGTTGCGAGCGCCGACGCCCGGTTCACTCGGAATACCCGTAGTCGCGCGCGGCCGCTTCCGGCGTGACGTATCCGCACGCGACGTCGCGCCGCACCGCGGCGGGGTCGCGCAACGCCGGCTCGCCGAAACCGCCGCCGCCGCCGGTGCGGACGATCATCGCATCCCCGGGTTCCAGACGAATCGAATCGAATTTGCCGTGTTTCTTCGGATCCTCGATCCGGCCGTCGGCGCGCTGCACTTGCATCTGGTTCGGCAGCGCATCGCCGCCGCCGAGTAAGCCCCACGGCGCGCACAACGTCCGTTCGGCGTTCGTGTTGACGGTGAGCGGCGACAGGACGCGGATGCGGCGCTCGACGCCGAGTCCGCCACGATAGCGGCCCGCGCCGCCCGAGTCGGGCCGCAGCGCGTAGCGTTCGATCAAGAGCGGGATCTTCGATTCGGTCGCTTCGACCGGTGAGTTGTGCGTGTCGCCGTCGTTTTGGCACACGGTTCCGCTCATGCCGTCCCCATCGTACTTGGCGCCGAACCCGCCGCCGGTAACGCCCGCGCCGCGCGTGAAGAAACGGCCGGTGCGCGGGTTCAAGCCGTAAAACGTCGCCGAGCACAGATCGGCGTGATGTCCGGCGATCGTTCGTTCCGGAACGCACTGCGCCATCGCCCGGAAAACCGTGTCGACGACCGTCATCGGGATCGTCATCCACATGCGCATCGCCGACGGTTTCACCGCGCTGATCACGCGGCCCGGCGGCAGCACGATCTCGAGCGGGGTGAACGACCCGTCGTTGATCGGGTAGAGCGTCGGCGTGGTGAGGCACTTGAACGCGACCTGTGCTGCGCTGCGCCCGGCGGTGTCGCCGCTGTTGAAATACCCCGGCACCTGCGCACCGACATCGGTGAGATCGATCGTCATCTGCTCGCCGCGAATCGTAACCCGCACCTTGATCGGGATCGGCGTGGTGCCCACGCCGTCGTCGTCCATGAACGACTCGGCCTCGTAGACGCCGTCGGGCATCGCCGCTACCGCCAGTCGCGCTTTGCGCGCGCTCATCGCGTACAGGTCGGTGACGCACGCGTCGACCGCTTCGAGCCCGTACTTGCGGACCAGTGCGCCGTAGCGCCGCTCGCCCGTGCGAATCGAGGCGATCTGCGCCCGGAAGTCGCCCATCGCGAGTTCCGGAATGCGCACGTTCGTGCGGATGATGCGGGTCAGCTCGTCGTCCTGCACGCCGCGTTTGAAGATCTTGACGATCGGCAGCTGCAAGCCCTCGGAGAAGATGTCTTGCGTGCGTCCGAGCGTGCCGCCGACGTCGATCCAGTGGGCCATCGAGGACGCGAACGCGACGATCTCGCCGTCGTGAAAGATCGGCACCGTGAAGATCAAGTGGTTGAGGTGACTGCCCATGATGTAGGCGTCGTTCGTGAGCAGGATGTCGCCCGGCTCGATACCGTCGGGGCCGTAGAACGCGAGCTTGGCCTTGATGGCGTCGGAGAGGCCGCGGATGAACATCGGCAGCCCGAGACCGATCGACATCGTGTCGCCGTTGCGGTCGAAGAGCCCGACGGTAAAATCCAGCGCCTCGTAGATGATCGGGTTGTACGCCGTCCGCATCAGGTTGGTCTTCATCTCATCGGTGATCGCGATGAGGGCGTTGCGGATGATTTCGGCGGTGACCGGGTTGCCGGCGTGCTTTGCGTTCGCGATCATGCTTCGTCCACCGTGAGAAAGAGATGCCCGAATGGATTCACCGTCGCGGTGACGCCGGGCGGCAGGCAGGTGAGCGAGCCGGCCTCTTCGATCATCGCCGGGCCCGTTACGAGGGCCCCGGCGCCGAGGCGCGCGCGATCGTAAATCGCGCTCGCAACCGGAGCGCCGGCACCAAAACGGACCGGCCGGCGTTCGATCAGCGCGGCCGCGAGATCGGTGCCGTCCGACGGCAGCGTCTGCGGTAGCGGCTTCGCCAGCCGGCCGACGATCGACACCCGTGCGGCGACGAACTCGGCCGGCTCTTCCGGTGCGCTGTGACCGTAGCGTTGCAGGTAGCGCGCATCGAAGACGTCCTTGATCGTTCGTTCCGCGTCGGCGGCGTCGAGCGCGGTCGCAATCGGTATCGTCACGGCATGTTCCTGTCCTTGATAGCGCACGTCGGCGGCGCGTTCGAACGTCACCGCTTCGGCGACGAGACCGGTAGACGTGAGCCACGCCGCCGCTTCGGCCGCGAGGTCGTCGTAGAGGTGGGCGATCGCCGTGGCGAGCAGCTCCGCCGCGAGCGGCGCGACGAAGGTTCGCGCGTATTCGCGCCGCAGATCGGCGGTCAACATCCCGTAGGCGGAAAAGTGCCCCGGCGCGAGCGGAATCACGACGTCGCGGATCGCCAGTTCGCGCGCGACGTCGACCGCCTGCATCGGGCCGGCGCCGCCGTACGCGATCAGCACGAAGTCGCGCGGATCGAGGCCGCGTTCGGTCGACACGGTGCGCACCGCGTTGGCCATTTGCGTCGTTGCGATCGCGATGATCCCCTCGGCCGCCGCGGCAACGTCGATGCCGAGCGGCTCGGCAACGTGCGTGCGGATCGCACCTTCGGCAGCCGCGACATCCAAACGCAGGCGCCCGTCGGCAAAACGTTCGGGCGAGAGCCGGCCGAGCGCGAGATGCGCGTCGGTGACGGTGGGTTGCGTGCCGCCCAAGCTATAGCACGCCGGACCCGGACTCGCGCCGGCACTGCCGGGGCCGACGTGCAATCCGCCGGCCTCGTCGATCCAGGCGATGCTGCCGCCGCCGGTGCCCACTTCCTTGATATCCAGCACCGGAATGCGAATCGCGAGCCCTTCGTTGTAGCCGCCGACGAAGAAATCGGGTGAGAGGTTGGCGATCCCATCCTGCAGCACGCAAGCCTTCGCCGTGGTGCCGCCCATGTCGAAGCAGATCAGATCTTTGGTTCCGAACGCCTCGGCCAGCACGCTGGCGCCCACCACGCCGGCGGCCGGACCCGACTCGAGCATTTGAATGCACTGCGATTTGGCGGTCGCGACGTCGCACAATCCACCGCTGGATTGCATGATCAGCAACTCGCCGCCGAACGCGTTCGCGCTCAGCCGCGCCTCCAAACCTTCGAGATACCGGCTGACGCGCGGTCCCACGTAGGCGTTCGCGACGGTCGTGGAGGTGCGCTCGTACTCGCGATACTCGCGCGAGACGTCGTGCGAAGCGGTCACGAACAGGTTGGGATTCGCGGCCAGCAGGATCGCGCGCATCGCTTCCTCGTGCGCGACGTTGGCGTACGAATGCAAGAACACGATCGCCACCGCTTCGATCCGTTCTTCGACGAGCGTGCGCGCCAGCGCGCCGGCGGCAACGGCGTCGAACGGCGTCCACACCGAGCCGTCGTGCCGCATGCGCTCCGGCACCTCGAAGATTCGGTCGCGCGCGACCAGCGGAACGTGCTTGCGAAAGAACAAGTTGAACGAGTCGGGCCGGTTGATGCGGCCGATCTCGTAGACGTCGCGGAAGCCTTCGGTCGTGATCAGCGCGGTTTCCGCGCCCTTGCGTTCGAGGATCGCGTTGATGGCGATGGTCGAACCGTGGATGACGAACTCGGCCGTGGCCGGGACGCCGCCGGCCCGTTCGATCGCGGCAAAAACGCCGTCGGCCAAGTCGGCCGGGGTGCTGAGCGCCTTGCCGAAGCGCACGGCGCCGGTCGCAACGTTCATCACGGTCACATCGGTGAAGGTTCCGCCGATATCGACCGCAATACGGCTTTGTTCAACCATTAAGGCGCTCTTTCCGAATGCCGGGCGCAATTACCGCCCGGTGAGGGGAACCGACATGAAGCAGAATCGGCATGACTTTCTGGCAACGGGTGCCGTTGCCGTGACCCTTACCGGCAGCGCAGGCTTGTTCGGGACACCGGTTCTTGCTGCGACCGGCGACGCGACGCAGCCCGGACCGCCGCTGCAAAATTTCGGCAGCTACGCCGCCCCGACCGACGTCAAGGAAGTTACGATCGTCAATCTGCGCGAGCTGGAACCCGCCGCGCAAAAGGTCATCCCGCCGGGCGGTTTCGGTTACATCGCGAGCGCCGCCGGCGATGAGTGGACGAAGCATGAGAACGAAGCGGCGTACAAGCGCGTCACCATCATTCCACGCTATCTCAGCGGACTCGACGGAGCCGACACCACGACGACGCTGCTCGGGCAGAAGATCTCGATGCCCATCATCGTGACCGTCATGGGCGGCCACGGGTTGGCGCACGCGTCGGCGGAAGCGGGAACGGCCCGCGGCGCGGCCGCGGCGGGCACGCTCATGATCGCGCCCTCCCAGTCGAACGTCACGCTCGAAGACACGATGAAGGCGGGCGACGGGCCGAAGTTCTTTCAAATCTACATTCCCAAGGATCGCGGCATGACGCGCGACGTGCTCGTGCGAGCGAAAGCCGCGGGGTACAAGGCGATCGTCGTGACCATCGACGCGTTCGTATCGTCGAACCGCGAGACCGACGTTCGCAATCACTTCCACTCGACGTTGCCCAACGCGAATTTTCCCGGCGTCGGCGGCGGCGGTTACGGCTCATCGCCGTTCAAAGAGAACCTCGGCTGGGACGACATCGCGTTCGTGCGCGACGTGACCGGGTTACCGGTCCTCATCAAGGGCGTGCTTTCGCCGGCGCTGGCGACCGAAGCGATCAAACATGGCGTAGCGGGCATTCAAGTTTCCAATCACGGCGGACGGCAACTCGACGACACGCCGGCCTCGTTTACGGTATTGCCACGCATCGCGGATGCGGTCGGCGGCCGCATCCCGATCATCGTCGACGGCGGCATCCGGCGCGGCCAGGACGTCTTCAAAGCGCTTGCGATGGGCGCGAACGCGTGCGCCATCGGCCGCCCGGTACTGTTCGGACTCGCGCTCGGTGGCTGGATGGGCGTGCAGGGAGTGCTGCAACACCTCAACACCGAACTCACGATGACGATGCGCTTGGGCGGCGTGCGTTCGATCGCCGACATCACGCGCGACCACTTGAGCATAGGCTGACCGAACGATGTTGACCGCCCAAGAGAACGCGCTGCTCACCCAAACGGGCCCCGGAACGCCGGGCGGCGACTTCATGCGCCGCTACTGGCAACCGGCGGCGCTCTCGCAAGAGCTGGGCGCCGACCCGCTCTACGTCAAGCTGCTGAGCGAAGAGTTCGTGCTTTTTCGCGACGCACAGGGTGCGCCGTGCATGCTCGACCTCCACTGCGCCCATCGCAAAGCGGACCTCAGCTACGGGCGGATGGAGAACGGCACGTTACGCTGCCTCTATCACGGCTGGCGCTTCGGCGGCGACGGGACGTGCTTGGAGCAGCCCGGCGAGGGCGCCGACAGCACCTTTCGCGCGCGCGTGCGCCAACCGGCCTACCCCGCGCGCGACCTGAACGGCATCATCTTCGTCTACCTCGGGCCGGGCGAGCCGCCGGCGGTGCCGGACATCCCCTGGCTGACGTTGCCGCGCGAAAACAGTTGGACCACGAAGCTGCTCCACGAGTGCAACTACCTCCAAGGGAACGAAGGCAACGTCGATCCCCAGCATCTCTCGTTCTTGCACCGCACCTTCGAACTCGGCGCCGACACGCGCGCCAGCTACGTTTTCACCGCGCGCGACGCGGCCCCGCAGATCGACGTCGAGGAGACGCCATACGGGCTGCGCATCTTCGCGATTCGCGATACCGGCGAGGGCGAGAAGTACGTGCGGGTAAGCAACTTCATCATGCCCAACGGCTCGGCGTTTCCGGCCGGCCAGGTCGTCGATCCCGAGCGCGAACGAATCGACGAGAACACGCACTATAGCATGCACTTCCACATCCCGATCGACGACGTCAACCATTGGAAGTATCGCATCATGTTCCGCCTCGACGGGCCCGTGGACACCGCGTTCCTCGACCGCGAGCAGAACGACTTCGTCGCGGCGGAGTCGTTCGAACGCAAGCGCGGCGCACACAACCGCTACTTGCAAGACCGCGACGAACAGCATACGCAGACGTTCACCGGCATGGGGCGCGTCTTCCAAGACCACGACCGCTTCGCGGTCGAGAGCCAAGGCCGAATCCTCGACCGCACGACCGAGCATCTCGCCACGACCGACAAAGCCGTGATCGCGATGCGCCGGCAGATGCTCGCCGGAATCGAAACCGTCCGCACCGGCGGCCGACCGCCGATGACCGATCCGAACGTGCCGAACCCGTGCCGCGACCTCGTCGTGCGCAGCGCGCGCGTCCCCGCGGGCGAGAACCCGCACGACGTGTGGCGCACGCGCGTCGCACCCTAGCTCCCCGGCGGCTTAGGCCGGAACGGCAATCTCCGCGGCGCGAACGGCGCGCGTCGTGAGCTGATATTTGGCGGCGATGTCGAGCACCGGCTGCATCAGTTGCGGATCGAACGACGTACCGAAGACGTTGCGGGCCATCGTTCGCGCGACGTCGAGCGGAATCTTCGTGTACTTGCTTTCGATCGCGGCCGACTCGGGACGATGCGTGTTCGCCCAGCGCGCGGCGGTATACAGCGCCGTCGCGAGCCGATGCGCGAGCGCGGGATTAGCCGCGAGCCAATCACGCGACGCGGCATACACGTTGACGTAGAACGGCTTCCCCATCGCCTCGAACGGAACGCCGAGCGCCCGCTGTACGGCTTTGGCGTCGCTCAAGAACGGCTCGCCGTTGACGGCCGCGGCGATCGTGCCCCGGTCGAGCGCCGTGTTCATCTGCGGGAAGGCCATCTCGAGAACTTTCACTTTGTCGGGATCCGCGCCGTTCACGCGCAGCCATTCGGTCGTCATGCTCGAACTGAGCGACTTCGCGGACGGCACGGCAATCGTTTGTCCTTCGAGATCGCGCGCGGTGTGGATCGGGCCCGACTTGGCGGTGACGAGCACGAGCGTCGGGCTCTGCTTGGAATACACGCAGCCGCCGATGCAGGCCACCATCGGAAAACCGTGGATGAGCGCGTTGGCGACTTGCACGCAATCCACGACGCCGACGTCGACCCCGCCGGCGAGGACCACTTGCGCGACCCCGTTCGAGATCGTTTGCAACTCGACGTTCAGGCCGGCTTGCTGGAAGAAACCCTGTTCCTGCGCGTACAGCGGCACGAGGCTCGAATCGTTCGGCGCGATACCGATGCGGATCGGCGCGGCGGACGTCTGCGCGCGCGCCGGTAACTGCATCCCCACGAGCGCCGCGGCACCGGCCCCGACGAGCGCGCGTCGATTCATACGGTAACGTAGATCGCGCCGTCGCGAATCTCGACCGGGAAGGTCGTGGCGACCATCTCCGGATTCGTCACGCTGGCGCCGCTCTCGAGGTGAAAACGGAAGCGGTGCCACGGGCAGATGAGCTCGCGCCGTCCGGCGTGGAGACACCCCTCGTCGAGCGGGGCACCTTTGTGCGGGCACGCGTTTTGGAACGCGAAGACGTCGCCGTCGACGCGCAACAGCAACACTTTACGCTGGCGCACCGTGTGCAGCTGCATCTCACCGGCCGGCAGCTCGTCGAGGCGGCACACGAGTTCCGCCGCTCGTTCATTTACCATGCACTACGTCCTTCGCGTTCGCGCTCGTCGTCGAGGTGTTGGTCAAAGCCGTACGCATAGGGATGCGTATGCCCGCAGCCGGTGCACGTTCTCGCCGCCGCGCCGTTAAACGCGCGGGCCTGCTCCAGGGCGTGATTCCAAAACGCGTTCAGGCCGAAGCGTCGCGCCGCGAACGCATCGGAAGTGAGCTCCGCGTTGCATTTCGGACAGTACCAGGCGACGGTTTCCGTCCCGTCCTTCGGGCCGGTCGTGGCGACGATCAGCGTGTAGTACACGCCGTCCTCCATCTCGGCCCGGATGAAGATCGTATCGGCGACCGTCGTGCGCCAAAAGCCGAACAGATGCTCGATGTGGTAGGGGACGCCGCCGGGAATGCGATGCATGACGCGCGACTGCTCCGGAACGCGCAACACGTGGCCCTCACGCCGTTCGAGCACGCTCAGCGGCGGATCGGTCAATGCGTCTTTGCGCGTCCAGACCTGATAGCGGCTCGCCTCTTGCCAACTCCCGTCACCTTCACCGAGATAGATGTCGTAGGCGGGTGTATACGGCGTGGTCACCAGAGCAGACGCGCCTCGGCCTGTTCCGGTGAGTCCTTGGAAACGTTCCAGCAGTAGCCCAACGGGTTGCTATGTCCGCACTCGGGACACAGGCGGTTCTTGGGATCGGCATTGTATGAACGCACGGCCTCTTCTTCGGCGCGCCAAATGCCGTTCAACCCTAAACGCCCGGTTGCATACGTGAACTCGTGGAGCATGGTCAGGCACTGCCGGCAATACTGTGCGTAGCTTTCGGCTTCGTCGCCGGTCGGCGTTTGCATCAACACGACGAAGTGGCCCATCTCCTCGCCGGGGCGCGGCGGAATGGGCAAGTAGAGCTCGTCCATGTCGTTGATGTGCCAGAAGCCCAAGCTGTGCTCGACGCGATGCGGCACGCCGCCCGGCGTGATATGAATCTTGAGCGCTTTGTGCTGCTTGGAGATCAAGCCGTCGGGCGTCATGGTGATCGAATTGAACGAGCCCTTTTTGGGATCGACGATCTCGTTCAAGGTGATCGTGCGGCGCCGGATGCCGATGATGTTCTGACCCGTTTCGCGCCACGTCGTGAACTTCTTGACCACCTTCTCATCGAGGTAGTCCCAGTCGTCCATGATCTTCTCGATCGGCTGATCGATGCCAACGGTCGCAAACATGCGGCAGGCTCCTACGCGGGCGCGGCAAGGTCCTCTCCGAGGGAGCGCCTGTGAGGGCACCGAACGCGCCGGACTCATGACGCTTCCGCTCTTGCCGCACTCGCGGCGTCGCTTCATCGAACTCGGCGCCATCGGCGCCGCGTTCGGACTGCAGACCGCCACGGCTACCGGGCAAAGCCCGGCCGCTCTGACGCCCGTGCGCGTCTCGTCGGCGCCCGACGAAGACATCATGGGCACGGTGTGGGCGCAGCAAAACGGGATCTTTGCGAAGTACGGCCTCGACGTGGATCTGCACCCGGCCACCAGCGGCGCCGCCGTTGCGGCGTCCGTCGTGGGCGGTTCGATCGACGTCGGCAAGTCGAGCTTGTTTTCGCTGATCGCGGCGCACCAGAAGGGCATACCGATCGTGCTCATCGCGGCGGCCGGCATTTACACCTCGGACGTTGGGGCGGTCGGACTTCTCGTCAAAACGGGCTCGCCGATTCGCACCGGTAAGGATCTCAACGGCAAGATGATCTGCGTTCAGGCGCTCGACGACCAATTCGCGGTGTCGGTCAAAGCCTGGACCGATCAGCACGGCGGCGATTCGTCGACGTTGAAGTTCGTTGAGATTCCCAGCTCCGCCGCCGCCGCGGCGATCGCCGAAGGGCGCGTCGATGCCTCGGCGTTCACCAACCCGAACTTGAGCGAAGCGCTCGCCACCGGCAAGGTTGAATCGATCGCTCACCCCTTCGATGCGATCGGGCACTCCTTTATCCAAGCCGCGTATTTCTGCACCACCGCGTATGTCGCGGCAAACCGGCCGACCGTCGATCGCTTCGTGCGCGCGGTGGGCGAAGCCGGCGCCTACGTCGATTCGCATCCCGCGCAGACCGCAGCGGCACTGGCGGCGTTCACCAAGATTCCGTTGGACGTCATCACCCACATGGCACGGACCAAAATCAACGCCAAACTCGACGCGCAAAACCTCCAGCCGGTGATCGACGCGGCCTATAAGTACAAGGCGATCAGCAAGGACTTCGACGCCAAGGAGATGATCGCGAGCTAACCCTCTCCGGGCGCGACTCGCGTCTCGGGGATATAGCGGATCAGGAGGAACGACACCACCGTAGCCGAGGCCGCGGTGAAGAGAAACGCCGTGCCGTAATTCACCGTGTCGGCGAGCACGGCGAACATGATCGGGCTCAGCGCGGCACCGCCCTGACTTGCAAAGCGCCAGATGCCGAGGAACGTGCCGCGGGCTTCAGGCGGCGCGACGTCGGCGCCGACGGTTTGCACCGACCCGCCGGTCAGCGACTGCAACGCGACCCCAAAGAGAAAGAGCGCGACGTACCACGCCAGGGAGAGATGCCAGAACGCCGACAGCGCGAGCGCCAGCATCGAAACCGCCACGCCCGTAAAGCCGGGAATCATCGTGCGCTTGCGGCCGAAGCGATCCAGAATCCAGCCGGCCAGGAAACCGATCGGCAACGAGATGATCGAGGCCGCGGTCGCGAGATAGCTGATCGGCACGGGTCCCAGCTGGTAGGCGAACGCGGCATAAAGGTACAGCAGGTCGGCTTGCAACGGGCCACGCGTCATTCCGGCGAACCACGCGACGCCGAAGTACGGTAGCCGCGGCATCACGATCTCGCGCAGCGACATGCTCGACGATGGGGCCGCTTTATGGCTCTCGCCGGGCTCGCGGTGCGGCGTGTCCTTCGCAAACAGGACGGTTGGAATCACCGCGACCAGCGCCAGAACCGCGAACACGACGAACGGCGCGCGCAGCCCATAGTACTTCGCGATCACACCGCCGAGCACCGGACCGGCGAGGCGCCCCGTGCTGTCCATTCCGAACATCCAACTCACGAGCCGGCCGCGCTGACCGGGCGCGGCGTTCATCGAAATCGCAGCGAGCCGCGCCACGATCCACATCTGCGATGCGATGCCGTTTACGAAGCGCAGCACCAGCAGTTCCGGAAACGAGTTGGAGCCCGCGACCAGGAACGCCATCAGCGCACTGAGCAATGGGCCGCCGATCAACACGGGGCGGCGGCCGAAGCGATCGACGAGCCAACCCGACGGAATGGTGCCGGCCAAGTTGCCGAGCAAATACATCGTGACTACGCCGCTGGCGAGGCCGAAGCTCACCCCGAACGACTTCGCGAGCGTCGGCAACGCCGGCAACGCGATGCCGGTGCCGAGGGCCAAGATCAGTGCCGGGAGATAGGTGGCGAGAAACGCTTCCCAGGAAATTGCCGCCGCTGCGTGCGGCTTCGGCTCGGCTTCGGCCACTCAGTCCGTCACGTGCGGGGTGATCGGGCTCGCGAGCGCCCACCGTGCGACGTCGCCCGTCCGCGCGAACCACACGCCCGGGTGGCGCTTCGCGTAACGGAAGAATCGCTCGTAGACCGGGATGCGCCCGGCGCGGCCGACGACGGTATCGTGCATCGTGACGACCATCATCCGGCGCCGATGCGCGCTCTCGGCGTAGAGCTGGTCGAATTCATCGGCCAGCGTACGATCGAGCGACGCGGCGCCGCCGCCCGGGAGATTGTACCAGCGGAAATCGTTGAGCGTTTGCGTGTACGGGACCACTGCGAACGGATGACCGTTCGCTTGCACGATGTACGGTTCGTCGCGGCTGTAGTCGTCGATCGTGTACGTGAAACCGAGCTCTTGCAAGAGCGAGATCGTGTTCGGGCCGCGGTTCTGCCCCGGCGCGTTGTAACCGATGGGTTTGGTTCCGGTCGTGCGCACCAAACTGTCGACGTTGGCGGCGATGAACGCGCGCTCGTCGTCGCGCGAGAGTTGGTACTCTTGCGAGTGCGTTTGGCCGTGACCGGCGCATTCGTGGCCGCGTTGGGCGATCTCGCGCGCGAGCGCCGGACGCGACAGCGCCGACTGTCCGCAGATGAACGCCGTCACCGGAATCTTCACGCGGCGATAGAGGTCGAGGAGCCGCGGGATGCCTTCGAGCG
>DASYOE010000218.1:0-15799 GCA_036008105.1 Candidatus Lustribacter sp.
GGCGGTCGTCGTAATGGACGGCCGGGAGGCGGAGCGTCGCAATCTGCAACCGCTCGGGATCTACCGGGGCCTCGTCGTCGCGGGCTGCGCGCCGGGCGAGATGGGAATCGGCCCGGTCTTCGCTGTTCCCGCTTTGCTACAGCGCCACGGCCTGACGGTCGACGACATCGGCCTGTGGGAACTCAACGAGGCGTTCGCCGTTCAGACCGTCTACTGCCGCGACACCCTGGGCATTCCGAACGAGCGCTTCAACGTCGACGGCGGCGCGATCTCGATCGGCCACCCGTACGGGCTTAGCGGCACCCGCATGACGATGCACGCGCTGTTGGAAGGCAAGCGCCGCAACGTCAGATACGTCGTCGTGACGATGTGCATCGGGGGCGGGATGGGTGCCGCCGGCCTCTTCGAGGTGGCATAGGCGCGGGAAGGGCGCCCGAAGCGCCGCGTGGCATTTTGGCCGGGTGAGCGTTCACCAGATTTCATTCGAACTCAACGGGAAGCCGGTCGAGCGGTCCGTCGGTCCCGAAGTCCTCATGGCCGACTTGCTGCGCGACGACATCGGTCTCACCGGCACCAAGATCGGGTGCAGCATCGGCGTCTGCGGTGCGTGCAGCATCCTCGTCGACGGCACGCTGATGTCGGGGTGTTTGCTGCCCGCGATCATGGTCGACGGCCGGAAGGTGACGACGATCGAGGGGATCGCGCCGTCCGAGGACGAGCTCTCGCCGCTGCAAGACGCGTTCATCCGCAAAGGCGGCTTCCAGTGCGGCATCTGCACCTCGGGGCAGATCATCGCCGCGACCGCGCTGCTCGCGCAGAACGCGAAGCCGACGCGCGAAGAAATCAAGGAATGGATGATGGGGAACCTGTGCCGCTGCACGGGCTACTACAAGATCATCGATTCGATCGAAGCCGCCGCGGGGATCGACCGTGCGAACGTATGATTATAGCGCCCCCGCTTCGATCGACGAAGCGCTGGCGGCCCTGAAAGAATACGGCGACGACGCGGAGTTCATCGCCGGCGGTACATCGCTGATCCTGATGATGCAGCAGGGGCTCGTGCAGCCGGGCAAAGTCATCGGCTTGGGAAACATCAAGGAGCTGCGCGGCATCAAGCGCTCGGCCGATGGCGGCCTCGAGGTCGGTGCGATGACCACGCATCGCCAGCTGGAGACCTCGCCCGAGGCCTTTGCCTATGCCGCGGCGCTGCCGCAGTCGCTAGGCGTGATCGCGACCATTCGCATTCGGAACCAGGCGACGCTGGGCGGCAATCTCGTGCACGCCGATCCCGCCCAGGATCCGCCGCCGGTGCTGATCGCGCTCGACGCGACGATCGACGTCGTCAAGGCGGGCGGTGGGGCGCGCTCGATTGCGATGGAATCGTTCTTCACCGACTATTTCGAGACGACGATCGGTGAAGACGAACTGTTGCGCTCGGTGAAGGTCCCGCCCATGCCGGCCGGCTCGCGCCTGGCGTACAAAAAGTTCTTGCCGCGCACCGAGGACGACTACGCGACCGTTTCGGTCGCGGTGCGGCTCGGCGTCAATCCCGACGGCACGTGCAAAGACATCCGGATCGGGTTGGGGGCACTGGCCGTGACGCCGCTGCGCGGCAAAGCGGTCGAGAAAGCGCTGCTCGGACAGAAGCTGACGCCGGAATCGATTCGCGAAGCGGCGGCGCTGGTGCGCGATGAGGTCGATCCGCTCGACGACGTGCGCGGTTCCGCCGGTTACAAGCGCGAGATGGCGCGCGTGTGGACGGAACGCACCATCGCCTCGCTCGCGGGCGTGGAGCTCAAGGCCAAAGCATGAAATTCGAACAGACCATCGAGCTGCCCGGGGTCAGCCCCGAGCGGGTGTGGGCGTTTGTCATGGACGTCCCGTCGATGGCAAAATGTATCCCCGGTTGCGACGGTGTTGAAGACCTCGGCGGCGGCCGGTACAAGGCGGTCGTGAAGATCAAAGTCGGCCCGATCGGCCTGTCGCTCGCGAGCGAGATTTCGATCGTCGAGAAAGACGAAACGAACCGCACCGCGTCGCTGCAAGTTGAAGCCGCCGATAAGCGTGTCGGCGGCGCCGTCAAAGCGACGATGTCCATGAAGCTCACGCCGGCCGGTGACGGCAGCAAACTCGAAGTGAGCACGGACGCCAACGTGATGGGCCGCATCGGCGATTTCGGTCAGTCGGTCATTCGCAAGAAAGCCGACCAAACGTTACAAGAGGTGGCCGAGAACCTGCGTAAGGCGCTGGCCTAAGAGAATTTCGCCGACGCCGTAAGCTTCAGCAGGTAGGTGTTGACGGCTTTGGTCGTCGCGGCGTCGACCGCTTTCTCCCACGGGTGTCCGGTACCGCGAACGCCCTTCGCCGCCGGCACGAAGCGCTGCGCGACGCAATCGTACGCCGCGACATTCAGTGACGCGTCGACGTGCCCCATCTCGTTGTTGTCGAGGTTCGCGACGGTCGCTTTCGCGGTCACGTCGCCGAAGACGAGGTAGGCGGCGCCGGTTTCAGCGCACACGGCGGCGCCGGGCAAGCGATGTTCGGTCGTGACCGGGTCGCCCTCGGCGGCGGTTTGGCCGTGTTTCTTGAGCGACGCGGTGAGCGAATCGATGGTGTAGTCGCGGACCGCCGGCAACACGTTCTTCGGAACGAAGTTGAGGACGACGAAGCGGCTCGGACGGCTGGCTGAAGCGTAGATCTTCGGCGGCGCGGTCGGCTTCGACGAGTAACCGTACGCCTCGTTGGGCAGCTTCTGCGGTGCATCGTCGCTCGGAATGCGGGCCACCGGCGGCGGGGTGGCGGCATTCGCGCCGCCGCCGCTTGGGGCGGCGCCTTTTTTCCCTTTTCCCGGCGTTGCGGTCGGGAGCGGCTTCGGCGTGGGATTGAGCACGAGGAAGTAACCGCGGTCGGCGTACTGCAGCAGCGCGTCCTTGACGACCGGGGCTTGATCGAGAACGTCTTCCGGCCGGGAAATATATGCCGTCCTCGACCACACGATCGTGCCGCTGCGCGTGCTCACGAGTTCCTCGATGACGGCTGCGGCGTTGTTGAGCGGCGGCGCGATCGATCCCATGAAATAGTACTCGCCGCCGGCGGCTTTCGCCACGTGGAGAAAGTCGGACGGCGCGGTCGCGGGATCGGCAACGACCACCTTGACCCCGCCGAGCGCCTTGAGCGCGTTGCCGAGTTGCGCGGCATAAGCGACGCCGGCGGCGGGATCCGTCCCCTCCGGGTGACCGAGGGGGAACAGCACGACGGTCGGCGCCGGCAGCAGGCTCGACGTCTCCGCACCCATGAGCGTGACGGCAAGCGCCATGCAGAACACCGCGGCCATCAACCGCCGCAGGGAGTGAAACGCAACGAGCATCTCCGGTACTTCGCGATGGAACCGGAACAATCGTTCCTGCCGCCCCGCGAACGGCTCAAATTAATTGCGCGACGGTTGCTTGACTCGTTCCAGGACCGTTTCGGCGCCGTGCGCGCCGTTGTCCGGCCAAACGCGGACGAACCGGTAGAGCGCGAAGTTGACGTCGAGGTAATCGCCCGGCCGCGGCAGCTCGTCGACGAAGAGCGCCATCGTCTGCCGCCGGTCGGGATCGATGTCGCGCTCCCACGTTCGTTCGGCCGGCGTCGACGCGATGCGCGTGCGCACCTCGAGCGGACCGCTCCGCGTTCCGGTATAGATGCGCGGCTCGAAATCGACGACCTCGGGCAGCGCGTCGGCGATCGTACGATAGCGATAGCCGATCGGATCGATGGAATTCTCGAGCACGTCGTTGATGAGTTCGCGCAGCGCGCAGTTCTGCGAGATCCATTCTTCGGCGCTGTCGGGTTGCGGCGTCGTGAACGTCACGGTCCCGTCGTCTTCGTCGAACACATCGACGCCGAGATCGGCGGCCAGCGAGAGGACGGCTCCCTCCCGCAGCCGCGCGGCGACATGCGCGGCCAGCGTGATGCGCGCACCGCTCACGGTCGGATAGCCTTCATCGAGCGCGGTGGTGCCGAAGTCGGCGGCGACGGCGATTCCGGTCGCCAGGAGCCGCTCGGCCAGCGTCAGGTCGTCGTCGAGCACGGGCGGCCGGGCCGGGAGCGCCGCCGTCGATGCGTCGACGGCATCGTCGTCGCACGGGTCGGGGAGGCCGACCCGGTCGGCGGTGAACAGCACGTCGAAGGCGTGACCGAGGTGGCGGTGGCAGGCCCCGAGCGCATAGGACAGGTCGTCCTCGATGCCGCTCCCGACTTGAAGGTAGTAGGTGATGAGCTGTTCGCACGGTTCGCCGTCGTACCGCAGAAACGGACAGACCGCCGCGACGGTCGGCGCGACCTGAGCGAAGCGGATCGAGTCGAGTTCGCCGACGCTGCCCGGATCGAGATTCGCGATCAGCTTCGCGCGCCAGCGATCGAAGAACGGCTGGTCATACATGGGGCTGCTTCTTTATCGTGCCACTGCATGAACGCCTGGCCCGCAGTCGGAAGACGCCCGGATGAAGGAGATCATCAGCTCGCCCAACGCGCCCGTCACCGGGTTCACCGACGCGTCGAAGCCGTCGCCGCTCGCCCAAGCGATTCGTGCCGGGAACCTGCTGTTCGTCTCGGGGCAGGGCCCGCTCGACGCCGAGCGGCAGGTGGTCTCCACCGAGATCGGGGCGCAGACGCGGCAAACGCTGGAGAACCTGCGGGCGATTCTCGCCCACGCCGGCGCGAGCTTCGCGAACGTCGTAAACATGCGCGTTTGCCTGCGCAATACGGCCGATTTTCCGGCGTTCAACGAAGCGTTCACCGAGGTGATGGCCGGTGAAAAGGTAACTCGCACCTGTATTGGCGGCACGCCGCACCGCACCGGCGTGAACGTCGAGATCGACTGCATCGCGGTCGTCGACTAGGAGCTCGCCCATGCTGAAGATGCCGCCCGCGTTCGTGATGCCGAACGTCAACCTGGCCGAGGTGTCCGCCGAGCTGGCGCGCACCGGGCGGCAGGTGCACGTGTTGTGGCAGGAAGATGAGACGCTGGCCTTCGTCGCCCGCGGCCGCGCGTACCGCAGCGAGTTTCACATCAACCCGGCCGACGAGGTGATGTACATGCTGCGCGGCGAGATGCGGCTGCACTACCGCACCTCCGAAGGCAAGGAAGACGTCACGGTTCTGACCGAGGGTTCGATCATCTATACGCCGAGCGGCATTCCCCACTCGCCGCGCTTCCCACCCGACGCCTTCGCGCTGATCATCGAGCGCAAGCGCGCGGCCGGCGAAGTCGACACGTTCCAGTGGTATTGCCCCAGCTGCGACGAACTGCTCTATGAAGGGCGGTTCGTCGTCAGCGACTACGCGCTCGATCCGGTCTCGAAAGCCTACGCCACGTTTTTCGACAGCGAACGCAATCGCACGTGCGATGCTTGCGGTTCCGTCATGCCCGATCCACGCTAGGAGATTCCGATGAAGATGCCCTCCCGGTCCGTTGCGATTGCCGCGGGCGCGGCGCTCGCGGTTGCATTCGCGCCGCCCCCGATGGCGGCGCAGACCGCGCTGCCGCCGCTGAAGATCGGGCTGATCATGTCGTTTACCGGCGGCGTGCCTTGGGCGCCGAAGCAGTCGGCGGCGACGATCGCCGCGCTGATCAAGCTGCACGGCGATACGGCGGGCGGGCGGAAGATACAGATCATCCAACGCGACGACACCGGCATCGCGCCCGAGGTCGCGACCCGGCAGGCGCAAGAACTGATCGTGCAAGAGCACGTCGACATCATCGTGGGCACGAACCTCACGCCCAACGCGATCGCCGTCGCGCACGTGTCGACCCAGGCCAAGATCCCGTTCTTCATCGTCAACTCGGCCACGTCGAACGTGATGAAAGATCAACCGTACTCAGCGCGCTTCGGGTTCGACACGCAAACGATCGTGCCGCCGCTGGCCGTCTACGCGGCGAAGAACTACGGCAAGACCGCGTACTCGATTTACCAGAACTACGGGCCCGGCATCGACGCCGGCAAGTCGTTCGAGACGAGCTTCACCGCCGCCGGCGGCACGATGGTCGGTTCCGATCCGATTCCGATCACCAACAAGGAGTTCTCGGCGTACATCCAGCGCGTGCGCGATGCCAAGCCGCAGATCTTGTTCGTGTTCCTCAACGCGCAAGGCGGGGGCGCCGAGCTGCTCAAGAACATCGAGCAGGCCGGCATCCTCAAGAGCGGGATCCATGTCGTGGCGACGGGCGACATCGTCGACGAGTACATCAACCCCACGATCATCGTGCCGCCGCTCGGCCTCGTGACGACGTTCAACTACTCGCGCATGCACGAGTCGGCGGTCAACCGTCAATTCATCGCCGCCTATCATGCGGCGCAGGGCGACAACGGCGGGCCGGACTTCACGGCGGTGCAAGAGTACGACGCGTTGCACGCGGTGTATCTGGTCGCGGACGCGCTGCACGGCGACCTCTCCGATCCGGACAAGGTGATGGCGGTCGTCAAAACGCTGAAGTTCGAGAGCCCGCGCGGGCCGTTCGCGATCGATCCGGCGACGCGCGACTCGATCCAGAACGTCTACCTGCGCAAGTTGACGATGGTGAAGGGCCAACTGGAGAACGTCGAGTTCGAGACCGTCCCCTTGGTGCGGGATCCGACCGAGAACTACTAGCTCGGCTTGAGGCCGTTCATCGCCAGTTCGAGTTGACGGCGCAGCCGCGCGAGGCCGTCGGGTACCTGCGGCTGCGCTTCGCTCAGCCAGAAACGGGCGTGCGCCAAATACGTTCCCATGAGGAACAGCGCGATCGTCTGCGGATCGTCCGGCGTGCCGAGCCGGCCCGCGGCTTGTTCCTCGGCGACCAGCTCGGCGATTTTGTCGAGCATGCGGTGGCGGCGCCGGTAGAAGCGTTCGGTTTCGCTCGGCACCTCCTTGACGCGGGCCGACGCCGTTTCGTGCAGCGCGAACGTGGAAAGTTCCGGATCGCGGACCCAGTAGCGATAGCGCGGCTCGAACATCGCGATCAGCTTTTCCAGGAACGGCTGATCGCCGCGCAGGTTGGCGAACGAATCGTCGGTGACGGCTTCCAGGTCGTCGTTGACGATCGTCATCAGCAGATCGCGCTTGTCGCGCGCGTAGACGAAGACCGTGCCAACCGCGACGCCCGCACGCGACGCGATCTCGCGCGTGGTGGCGTTCTCGTATCCGTGCTCGAGAAATACGGCGCGCGCCGCCTCGAGGACGCGCCGCCGCCGCTCGGCCTTATTGCGCTCGCGCATATTCCCGAGCGTTTTGGATTCGCGTGAGGCGAATCCGCTATCCGGTTTTCTTGTAGGCGGATTCGTTCGCGGGTGTCGGCCGCGCGCCGACGCGGCGGATCGGGGCCGGTGCCGCCGCCGGTTCGGGCGGTTGGGAGTCGAAACGGGCGGTCGGGGCGGCTTCCGGAGCCGGCCGCTGACGCACGACGGTCTTCGGCTTCGCGGCCGGGAAACCGGGGGTCGGACCTTGCACCAGGGCGGCGTCGGGCGAGATCACGCTGCGCGGCGGGTAGGCCATCGGGTTGTCCTCGAGCGGGTGCACGTAGCCGCCGCGCACGAGGTAGGTCTGGGGCTCGGTCACCGAGCGCGCGACGTTCCAGGTCGCGCCGCGTCCGCGATAGCGGCCTTCGATGATCGCGGCACCGGCGCGGACGAGGGGTGAG
Source organism: Candidatus Lustribacter sp. (assembly GCA_036008105.1). Taxonomy (GTDB): domain Bacteria; phylum Vulcanimicrobiota; class Vulcanimicrobiia; order Vulcanimicrobiales; family Vulcanimicrobiaceae; genus Lustribacter. Next base: position 7,661 of record DASYOE010000218.1, read on the forward strand.
CCGGCCGGACCGGCGTCATCGATCACTTCATAGCGGTAGCTATACGTCTTGGGAACCGGGCGCCGAAAATTGTCCTTGGTGCTTACCGCAACGATTTTGCCGTTGTGCGGCGCGGAATGCTTCGTCGGGGTCGCGTTTTTGTTCTGAAGGTGGTGCCCGGGTTTCACACCCATGTTCGTGGGTCCTCAAGACTGATCGGCCGGGAAGCGCCCGCCCGCTTGGTAGTCGGAGTGTACCACGACGTGACTCCTCCCGGCCAGAGGCCGAAGGGCCAACCGAATCACATTTTAGGAAACACCATGGAACCACGAGAGATCCGGCCGGCCGTCCGCCTACATGAGGGCGACACGGTGCCCTTCGACACCGTCGATGCGGCGGTCGAGCGCCGCCGGCGCGAGGCCCAGGCCATCACGCTCAGCACGAAGGCGCCGCCCAAGCTGGCGAAGATGTTGTTGCCGACCGAGCGCATCACGTTCGGGACCGCGGTGCATCCGGTTGTGCTGATGCTGCCGCTCTTCTATCTGCTGGTACTGCCGCTGCTTTTCTCCGGCTTGTCCTGGTACGGACACATGCACGCGCACCTGTGGTTCGCGGAAGGCATCTGGCCCAAGGTCGAGACCGGTCTCGAACTCGTGCTCTTGGCCGGCGCGCTGGGTCTGCTCGTCAAGCGCGCGTTCCGTTTTCTCTCGCTGCGCATCGTGGCGACGAATCGCCGGGTCTTCGCGATTCGCGGCGTCATCGTTCGCCGCATCACACCGCTCGGCAACACCGCGCTGGCGGGATCGACGCTTTCGCAAGGCTTCTTCGGCCGGATGTTCGGTTACGGTTCCATCGACTTGCCGCTGGCCGACGGCACGCCGGACCGTTTTCGCGACATGCGCGATGCGTTGCAACTCTACCGCGAGTTCCAGGCCGTGGCGAACGGCGTCGACGGGGAAGAGTGGAAACCGGCCGTGCGTCAAACGATCATTCCGTGAGACGTTCTGATGCGTTAGCTATGCTCGGTACCGGCATGGCGCTTTTGCCCCAGGCCGTGCGCGCCCAAAGTGCCGCGGTTCCGGTGCGCATGGGGAGCGTCCCGGCCGATACCTACGCCGGCGGCTACTACGCGCTCGACCTCGGGCTTTTCGACAAAGCCGGCCTCAGCGTGGAGATCACGCCCTTTATAAACGGCGCCGCGATGGCCGCAGCGGCCGCCGGCGGCAGCATCGACGTCGGCATCGGCGATGCGACCGAGTTGGCGAACGGGATTAGCCGCGGTTTACCGTTCGCGCTGATCGCGGGCGGCGGCGTCTACTCCTCGGCGGCCCCGACGACGACCCTGTGCGTTGCGAAGTCCTCGACGATCGCGCGCGCCTCGGACCTCGAAGGCAAGACGGTGGCGGTGGTGTCGCTCGTCTCGCTGATGAGCTCGGGCGTGAAGAGCTGGCTCACGCAAAACGGCGCCGACGTGACGAAGATCCAGTTCGTTGAGATGCCGTTCCCGCAAATGCCGGGCGCGCTTTCGCGCGGCGTGCTGGCCGCGGCGACCTTGGGCGAGCCGATCATGAGCGACGCGCTCGCGGCCGATGCGAAAATATTGGGCAAGCCCTACGACGCGATCGCGAAGCAGTTCAACATCAGCGATTGGTTCACCACGCGCGATTGGCTGACGAAGAATCCGGATGTCGCGAAGCGCTTCGTCGGCGCGATCTACGATGCGGCGCGCTGGGCGAACACGCATCACGACGATTCAGCCGTGATCCTCGCGAAGTATACCAAGATCGACGTCGACCGCATCCGGCACATGAACCGCTCCGGCTACGCAACCGATCTGAAGGCTTCGATGGTTCAGCCGGTGCTCGACACCGCGTTCAAATACAAGGCGCTGGGCACGGCGACCACCGCATCATCGATGATCGCGAAGGGCTTCTAGCGGATCGTTAACGTCGCGCTCGCGGTGCGGCCGAATTCTTCCGGCCGGTCGATTAGGCGCGCCGACGCCCCCGGCCACGCAAACGTTCCGGGGGTCACGGTGCGCGCGATGTAGTGCAGCACATAGATGCCGGGGCCGAGATGATCGGCGTAGGCTTCGATGCGGTCGTGGAAGATCTGCTGGTCGTCGATCTGCCAGCTTTGGGCGGGCGCGGCGATGTTCGTGGTCTTGAACGTCGTGTCAACGGCCTCCATGCCGGCCGGCAGCGGATCGGTGATCTGCACGCGATCGATCGGGTGATCGGTGATGACTTGCAGTTCGACGTCGAACACCTGCGCCGGCGTTAACGTCAGCGGTTGCGCGAGGAGCGCGAGGCCCATCGTCGCGAGCGCGCTATTCGGGTTGGCTGCGGGATGCACGATGCGCGTGACGCGCAGCCCGGCCAGCTGACCGCGCTGCGGACCGGCGAGGCGATACCGGTAGGTGACCGCGTAGTGCAGCGAGCTCGGTGCGGCCAGCGCGATCGTCACGCGGCTCGGGCCGCGCGGCAGTTGCGCGGCCGGAACGTCGAGCGTGCGCGAGGCGGGGTGATTGGCGAAGAAGTTCACATCACCGAGGCTCAGCGACCCGACCGAAACGGTTGCCATTCCGGCGGGCGGCGGGCCGGTGCGCGCGGCGATGTCCACCAGTGCATCGAGCGCTGCCGCGTTCTCACACGCGCAACCCCACGATCCGTTGCGGCGTAACGCCAGCAGACTGCGCGTCAGCTTGTCGATCGTGACGGCATCGGCGCGTTGGGCGAGCAGCAGCCGCGTCATCAATGCTTGGGCAATGACCGGCTGCGCGAACCAGCGGTACCGCTCCGGCGCATTGAACGTCGCCAGCGCTCCGGTTTGGTAGACGCGTTGAGAAAGCTCGTGCGCTTCGGCCGCGCCGCGAGCGGCGTAGCCCGGCGATAGCAGCAGCAAGCGCGCCAGCCGGATGCGATCGGCGACGTCGAAGGTATCGCGCACGGCATCGATGTCGCCCAAGTACGATGTGCTCCGCAGGCCGGCGTCGTTGAGCGCGTCCAACGCGTGCAAACGCAGTTGGCTCTTGCACGGGTCCGTTTTGCACCACGACCACGCACCGGGGTCGGCCAGGACGATCGTGGCGAAGTTGACGGCGCGGGTGCGCGACGACGGCGCTACCGGGATGCCGGCCGCGCCGGCCCGGGCATACGCGTGCACGACCTCGAGCGAGTCGAACGGATCGCTCGACGTTGCGCCCGGATACGACGCGAAGCCGCCGTCAGCCCGCTGCTGCGAGGCGAGAAACGCAAGGGCCGTCGCGGCGTGCGCGCGGGCCGCGTCCGTCGGAGCCGTCGCGTGCGTCAACGCGGTGAGGCGCAGCACGTCGGCCGCAACGGACAGCGTGCCCGCGGCGGCGATCGCCACGCGATCGTCGCTCGCGAAAACCGCGTTCGCTGCGACGAGCGCGTCGGGAAAGAGGCTGTTGGCGAGGACGAGTTGCACGCCGCCGGCGTCGGTGGGCGTTCCGACCGCGACGTCGAGCGGCACGGTCGCCGTTCCGCGTTGCGCGATGCCCGTCGTGATGACGCTTTCCATCACGGCGCGGTCGACCACCGGAACCGGGATGGCAAAGCCGTCGCTCGCCGTTGAATCGCCGCCGGCGCGCTTGGCGGTGAAGGTCGCGGTGCTCGTTCCGGGACCGCTCGCCAGCATCGCGAAGCGATACGCTTTCGTGATCTGTTCGATCGGCGCGGAGAACGTGGTCGCGGCTTCGCTTGTCCCGTTGACGACGAATGCCAGCGGCGGGGTGAGCTCGCCGCTGATGCCGATGATGCCGCCGGTCGCGCCGGCGGCGTTCGTCACCGCAACGCCGGCCTCGAACGTATCGCCCGGCCGCGCGAACTGCGGAACGACCGGGTTCACGATCAGCGGCTTCGTCGTGAGAAACGTCGACTCGCCGTTGCCGAAGCGGCCGTCGATCGTCGCGGCGACGGCCATGACGCGCCACGTGGTCAGATCGTCGGGCAACGTGAACGACGCATCGGCGTTTCCGTCCGCATCGGTGACGATCGAGCCCGCATAGAACGCCAATGGATCGAACTTGCGCCGGATGCGCGTGTCCTCGGCGCCGGTCGACAGGCCGCCGCCGTAGCCCCAACCTTTGTCGACGGCACGCTTGAGCGTTTGCAGCACGATCGCGCCCCGGTTGTCGGCGAAGCGCGTTGAAATCGGTTGATCGCCGTACACCAGTTGCACCAGATCCGGCGGCCGATAGCCGCTGAGCTGCAGGATCGCATCGTTGACCACGATCAGCGTTACCTGACCGCGTACGGCATGATGGGCGCGATCGGTGACGTGCAGGTGGATGCTCTGTTGCGCGGCCGGCTCGAGCCGCGCTTGCTGTGGTGTCGCCGTCACGACCAGGTACTTCTGGTCGAGCGCGACGTTGAAGGCCGCAAAGCCGTTGCGCGCGACCGCGTTGCCGCCGTCGGCCGGATAGTTGGCGGGTAGCGGTCCGCGGCGCACCGCGACCGCTTCGAACGCCGCGTTCGGCAACATCGCCGGGGTGACGGTGAACGAGACGGACGGCGACGAACCGTGCGCGTGCAGAAGATGCTGCCAGAGCACGCCGCTGCGTACGACCGCGACGAGGATGTCCGCGTCGGGGAACGGCGAGACGATCAGCGCCCGCGCGACGTCGCCGGGTTTGTAGACCGTCTTGTCGAGGTGCACGACGAGCTGGTTGGGATCGGGCGCACCCCACGCCGCCTCGCCGGCGCCGGTAACGTAGAGTTGAACGTCGGTTTCGGTTGCGTCCGAGGCCGCACCGGCCGTCGTCACGTCGGTGCTCGCGACCGTCTTGTACGTGACGCTCTGCTCGGGCTGATCGCCGCCCTCGACGACCGCCGTTGCCGCCAGATACGTCGCCAGTTGCAGCTCGAGATGGACCTTCGTTTGCGGAACGATCGTACCGTTGGGATCGAGCGCGATGACCGAGATGTTCGCCGCCGTGCCGGCCGTCGCGACGAAATCGGTCTTGAGACCGATCTGCACGCTGCCCGGGAACGCCGTGAACGATTTGCTGTCGCCGACCGACAGGTTCGCGACGTCGGTCGTATCGGCGTCGACGCGATACGTCATCGGGTACGGCAGATCGGCGGCGACGGGAACCGTCAGCGCGGCGAGTCCGCCGGCATCCACCGGCACCGTTTGCTGGAGAACGTCGGATGGAACCGCGGGTGGATTTTCGGGCCAGAACCACTGCCGGCCGAACGTGAAGCTCGGGTCCTTATCCCACGTATAGTTGGTGAGGTCGCGCGTGACTTCGTAGTACGTCGACGCGCCGGCGACGGGCGAGCCGAACAGGTACGTGCTCGTCGTGCGCGCGGCGACCGCACTGCCGGCAACGGCGACGGTGGCCGGCAGGGCGAGCGTCACGCTGAAGTTCGGCGGCTTGAACTCCGCGACGCGAAAACTCCCGTCCATCGTTTCGCCGTTGCCGCCGCTGACGTGAACGTTGTAGTACCCGAGCGGCGCGTTCTTGTCGAGCACGATCGGGATCGATGCGGTGCCGTAGGCGTTCAACGTCAGCCGCGGCAGCGTACGCTTTTCTTGATTGGGGTACTGCAACTCGACCGTGTAGTTCGGCGACTTGCCGCGGCCGAGCACGCCGTGGGTGTAGAACCAGCCGACCGCGGTGAGCTGGGCGGTTTCGCCGGGCTGGTAGAGATCGCGGTCGGAGAAGATCGTGCCGCGCGCCATCGGCGTCGCCGACGACCAGCCGGTATAGAGGTTGGCGGCATACGCGCCCGACGAGTCGTCGGTCCGCACGTAGGTCCAATCGTTGCCGTCGCTCACGATCGTGACGAGCGACGGCGCGGAGTCGGCGCCGTTGTCCAGCGCGGCGCAGGCCGCGTAGTCGGCGCCGGAAAAACGCGCGACGCCGTCGGCGCCCGTTTGTCCGCTCGCGCACGGCGCCGCCTCGGTCTTCGTTTTGTCGGCGGTTTGCGAGCGGTAGATCGCGACGTGCGCGCCGGCATCCGGCGTGCCGTCGCTGAGACGGTCGACGCGCACGAACCCGCTATCGGGGAACCACTGGGCGAACGCACCGAGATTGGTCAGTTGCACGAGACCGGTGTACGGCGAACTTTTGGGGATCGTCGACGCGACGGTGTAGGCCAACAACCCGGCGGAACCGCCCAACTGCTCGCGCAGCGGAATCCCGATCGTGCGCTCCACGTTCGGCGCGCCTGCCGTCGCCAGCGCAATGCGATGTGCTGCCGGCAGCGCGAAGAGCGCAGAGTCCGGTCCGTCCGGATCGTCGTAGTGAACGATGTCGAGCGGTTGGAGCGCGCTGAAGCGCGCGCCCGCCGTGCCGTTCGGGACGTTCACCGCGGACACGTTCAGCGCAACTTTCAGCGAGGCCGGGAACAGGTTCGTTCCGCTGGGCGCCCACACCGACGCTTTCATATCGGTCGTGCGGAACGTCGCGCGTTGCGCCGTTCCGAGCGTCTGGCCGAACGTGTCGGCCAGCGACGGATCGATCGTCACCGTGTAGTCGGTATTGGGAGCGAGCAGCGCCGGATTGATGCCGATCGTGCTGTCGTCCGTCAGTGCGATCGCCGTGCCGGCCGCCGCCGCGGGGCTGAGGTGGACGGCCGCCAGCGTCTTCGCATCGATCGGATTGGAGAAGTCCATCTCGGGCGTGCCGCTGTCGAGGCGGTCGCCGTCGGCTTGCGTCTGCGTCAGCCCGTCGAAACTGAGCGGCCCGTAGGTGCGCAGCCGTCCGCTGAAGGTCTGCGTGCTGGCAAGGTTGCCGTGCGCCGGCAGGATGCCGGGTGCGAATACGATGCGAAACGTCGTGCCCTTGGCGAGCGCGCTCAGCGGCGCGAGGACGTATGAGAAGGTGCGCTGCGATGCATCGAAGGCTTGATCGGGCGGGGGCGACGGCGACGGCGATGAGTTGATGACCGGCAGCAGGCTGACCGGCGGCCCGCCGCTCTCCGGCACGAGCGACGCGTGCGCACCGAGACTCTGCACGTCGAGCGCCGCGTTCGACGAAAGCCGGATCGTCGGGCTGAGCGGACCCGGGTCGGGCACGGTCTTCGCGTCGTCTTGGAGGGGCAGATCGGTCAGCACGATCCCGGCGGTCTGAAACGTCCAGCTGAAGTCGTTCGCCAACGCGCGACCGTGCAGATCGGTCAAGCCTTTGGCGATCGTCACGCGCACGCGCGTCGCCAGCGGCAGTGCGGCGTCGGCTTGAAAGCCGATCATGCGTGGCGTGAGGAAACGAAAGTGTCCCGGCAGCGCGGGCGCGATCGTGAACTTCGCTAGTACGGCCGCTTCGCTGGAACTCTCCAACCCTTCGAGCGGGATCAGATCGTCGCTGAAGATCACCCGAATCTGGGCCAGCGTGTCGACGGTGCCGTCCGGCGAGTACGACGCGACGATCGGCGGCGCGGGTGCGGGCGACGCCGGCGCGACCGCCTCCAGCGCACCCGGCGCGCCCGAGCCGCCCGGGTGACAACCGGTGACGAACAGCGCCGCACATGTAACGAGGAGCGCGCGTACCGTGTGCTTCAAGAACGAAGGGATGCGCCGTCGTTGGGTGGCCGCCCTTGCGAGCATGCTGATCCTCAGCATGGCGTACGCGTTGCGGCCGATCGGGCCCGGCGCGTTTGCGCCGGGCGGCGGCGCGGTCCGGTTCGTCGACCGCGCGGGGTTACCGCTGGGAACCGTGCTCGCGCGCGACACCGAGCACGCCGTGCACGTGCCGTTGCGCGCGGTCTCTCCGCACTTCCTCACCACGATCGTCGCGGTCGAGGACGCGCGCTTCGCGCAGCACCGCGGCGTCGATCCGCTTGCGCTCGGGCGCGCCGCCGTGCAGTTGCTGCGCAGCGGACGCGTCGTCAGCGGCGGCTCGACGATCACGATGCAGCTGGCGCGCCTGCGCTACGATCTGCCGCGTACGCTGTGGGGGAAGCTGCGCGAGATCGTGCTGGCGCTGCGCATCGAGGCCGGAACGCCGAAGGACCGGATTCTCGAAGCGTACGTCAACGCGTTGCCGATGGGCGGGAACCTCGTCGGCGTCGAGGCCGGCGCGCGCACATACTTCGGCGTTCCGGCCAGCGACCTGGATTGGGCGCAAGCCGCTTTCCTCGCGGCGTTGCCCAACGATCCGGTCGCGCTCGATCCCTACACGCATCGCGCGGC
>DASYOE010000219.1:0-19481 GCA_036008105.1 Candidatus Lustribacter sp.
CTCCCGTCATCGTTCGGGAAGCTCCGCGCGAAGTGCAGCGGGACGGCGGCGACGGCACCCTCATCCCGCTCACGCCGGCGCGACGGCTGATCGCGCGGCGCATGGTCGAGTCGAAGCACACGGCGCCGCACGCGTGGACGACGGTCGAGGTCGACGTCTCCGATCTGTGGGCCTGGCGCCTGGCCGAACGCGACGCGTTCGAGCGCGCGCACGGCGTAAAGCTGACGCTGCTGCCCTTCTTCATGTTCGCGGTGGCCGAATCGCTGCGCGCGTTTCCGTTGATGAACGCGTCGTTCCACGAGAGCGGGATCGCGGTGCACAAGCACATCAACCTGGGCATCGCCACGGCGGCCGAGGGCGGCCTCGTCGTTCCGGTCGTGCTCAACGCCGAAGAGCGGTCGATCCGCGGGATGGCGCTCGCCGCCGGCGCGCTGATCGACAAAGCCCGGCGCGGCAGGCTCGAGGTGGACGATCTCACCGGCGGCACGTTCACCGTCAACAACAACGGTGCGGCGGGCTCGATTCTGTCGGCGCCGATTCTCGTCCCCGGCCAAGCCGGCATCGCCACGATGGAAGCCGTCGTCAAGCGACCGGTCGTTCGCAACGACGCGATCGCCATCCGCTCGATGATGAACGTCTGCCTCTCACTCGACCACCGGGTGGTCGACGGCGCGATCGCGAGCGGCTTCCTCGCCGACTTGAAGAAGCGCCTCGAAGCGATGGGGCCGACAGGCGCGCTCTGACGAACCGCGCGCACACCTTTTTCGTTTGTCTTAAGGTGATACGCACCCCCATCTGCGCGCTCGCTCTGGCGATCGCGTTCGCCGGCCGTGCCTCGGCCGCGATCGACGATCAGCCCGCCGGCTTGATTGCTTCCAGCACCTCGCTGGCCAAAGTGCGCGCGCTCTACCTCAAGTATCACGATCGCGAGCGGACGCGCGCCGCGACGATCATCGAAGAGTGGCGGCTCACCCAAGACAAGATGAACGGGACGTATCACGTCTTTCGTTTGGGGCGCGACGAACGCGATCTCACGATCTTGGGGCCTTTCTTCTCCGAATCCGGCGTTCACGCCGGAACGCGCTGGCAGCAGACGCGCAACGGGATGACGTACACCTACGCCGGCGTTCACGAGCTGCGCGACGCGCGCAGCGACAACGCGTGGCTCTTCGATCCCGACCCGCACGACGTGCGGTTGATCGGCGAGTCGGTGCCGCTCAACGCCTACGTGATCGAGATCGATCCGCCCGGCGGCCGCCACGAGTGGCGCTGGCTCGACAAGAGCTCGGCCAACGTCGTGCGGCGCGAATACGTGGAAAAGGGCCGCCGCTACACGGTCACGTTCGACGATTACCGGACCTTTGACGGCATTCCCGAACCGTCACACGTCCGCACCGTCGACTCGTACGGCAACGAACGCAACCTGACGCTGCTCTCGCGCACGCTGGACCTTACGCCCGACCCGCACGACGTCGATATCCCGTCGAGCCGCCGGACGCTGGTGGAGTTTCCGACCGGCGTAACGAGCATGCATTTGCCGTCACGCATGGTCGACGGGCTATGCGTTGTCAAGGTGCGCATCGGCCTGAAGGACTACGACTTCTTGCTCGACTCGGGCGCTGCCGGTATCGTCATCGACCCCTCGATCGTCGACGACGCGCATCTCGAAACGTACGGTTCGCGGATCGGCGAGACCGTCGGCACGTTCAACGAAACGACCGGGATCGTGCCGTTGATGACGATCGGCGGCCTGCGCATGCGCTCGGTCGTCGCGCGCGTCGTCGCCGTACCTTTCCACCTCGACGACCGCACGCACATCGCGGGCCTCTTGGGCTTCGACTTCTTCCTCGACGCCGTCGTGCACGTCGATCTCGATCACGGCACGGCGAACGCGATCGCGGCCGCGGCGTTCAAGCCGCCGCCGGATGCGGCCACCGTTCCGATCGCGCTCGACGACCGCACGCCGGTCGTACGCGCGCGCGCCGATGCGGTCACCGGCCGCGTCGTGCTCGATACCGGCGCGAACCGTTCCGTCTTCACACCGCCGTTCGCGTCGCGCGCGGATATCGCGTTCGACCCGTCGACCGCGGTCGCCCAGTTCCGCGGCCTCGGCGGTATGGGAACGGCTACGACCGTGCGGCTCAAATCGTTCGACATCGCCGCGTTGCCGCTGCTGGACCCGGTCGTCGACGTCAGCAACGCCAACTTAGGCGCCGAAGACATCGACGGCACGGCCGGCACCGATCTCCTACACGCCTACGATCTGTTCTTCGATTATCGCAACGCCGCGCTGTACGTGCGGCGCAGCAAGAAAGCCTAACGTAAGTTTAGCAGCGTCGCGATATTTGCGCCGGCGTCGAGTTCGGGCACGATCGCGCCGCTCGGCGAGGTCATGAGTGAGGTGACGCCGGGACCGTGACCCGCGATGTCGGACGAGCCGTGCGCGACGATGCCGATGCTGACCGCACCGGTGCGATAGATGCGCCCGTAACTATGATCGGCATCGACGATCGCGACGATGTCGCCGAAGCGCAGCTCGTCCAAGCCGTACTCTTTGACCATCACCGGATCGAAACACTGGATGTCGTAGTCGCCGCGCGCGACGGTGGCCCGGCCCAACCCCGAACCCATGATCGCCGCCGGCACGAAACGCGCCACCGGCACCTCGAACTTGGCCCCGCGCTTCACGACGAGCTTTTCGAGCAAGTCAGGATCGCAGTTGAAGACGCGCACGTCGGTCGCGCCGTCGAGTTCCAGGCCCAAACCGACCGAGCGAACCGCGATCTTGTCGCCGAGTGCCATCTTTTCCATGATCGCCGGGGTGAAGTCGATCATCACGTGCTCGATCCCGCCGTGTTTGCCGGTCACGGTCCCCGATTCGCCCTTGGCCTCGCCGCTCAAGATCGTCGCCCGGTTGCCGACGCAGGCGTACACGCAGTAGCCGACGTTGACCTTGTCGTCAGGATGACGCGTGCTGACGCCCGGCTCGATGTGGTCGCCGACGAAGGCGAACGCGCCGTCACCGACGCGGACGTTGAGCGAGATCCCGCCGACGCTCGGCAAGACGCGCGCGACGCCGTCGTGACCAACGTCGTAGATGGAGCCGGGGACGCTGGGCGCGGCGACTTCGCCGTGCACCGGCATGACGACCAACCGGGACCGATTCGTAGCAAGCATGACCAGGCGACGTTCGGCGACGGACGAAGGATTGCTTGTCGTGGAGATTCGCAAACAATTCGCCTTCGAAGCGGCGCACGTGCTGCCGCACCACCAGGGAAAGTGCTCGCGTCTGCACGGGCACTCGTACCGGCTCGACGTGACGGTCGCGGGCGGCTTACAGTCCGACGGGCCGGCCACCGGCATGGTGATCGACTTCGACGAGTTGGCGCGCATCGTTCGCACCGCCGTCATCGACAAGCTGGATCACACCCACCTCAACGACACGATCGAAAACCCGACCAGCGAGAACATCGCGGTGTGGATCTGGCGCCGGCTCGCCCCGCAGCTCGGCGGCCTGACCGAGCTGACCCTCTGGGAAACCGCGAACGCCTGCGCCGTGCTGCGCGCGAACGACCCGCTTCTCGCATGACCTTACAGCTGGCCGAGATATTTTATTCAGTGCAGGGCGAGGGTACGTGGACCGGCACGCCCGCGGTGTTCGTTCGCTTGGCCGGTTGTAATTTGGCCTGCGATTTCTGCGACACCGACTACGCGTTGAAGTTCATCGCCGGGGTGAACGACGTCGTCGAACGCGTGCGCGCCGAAGGGGGCGACTGCCCGATGGTGATCCTGACGGGCGGCGAACCGCTGGCCCAGCGCGCGACCGTCGCGCTGATCGACGCGCTGCTCGCCGACGGACGCCGCGTGCACATCGAGTCGAACGGCACGATCGACGTCGCGCTGCCGCCCGACGTGTGGTTGACGGTCTCGCCCAAAGAGCGCCTGCATCCGGCGATGGCGGCCCGCGCGAACGAAGCGAAGTTGATCGTCGAACGCGGCGTCCCGAACGAATGGGTCGCGGCGTTTCCGGCTACGACGCCGATCTTTCTGCAACCCGAAGGCAATAAGCCCGAGAACGTCGCGCTCGCGCTTGCGGCCGCAAAACGCGAACCCGCGCGCTATCGGCTCTCGCTGCAAAGCCATAAGTTCATCGGGGTGCGCTGATGCAACGCCGGACATTCATCGCCGCTTCTGCTGCGGTCGTTGCCGCGCGGCCCGCCGGTGCCGCCGAACCGCACGTGTTGCCCGGCGACGACGTCTTCGTCGCGGAAACGTGGCGCGAACTCGCGGGCCGGACGATCGGCATCGTCACCAACCAAAGCGGCGTGCTCTCGAACGGCACGACGCTGGTCGACGCGGTGCGCGCGAACCCGCAGATCCGCGTCAAGGCGTTGTTCGCGCCGGAGCACGGCTTGCGCGGGGACCGCGACGCGGGCACCTACGTTGCGTCGTACACCGATGCGCGCACGGGCTTGCCGGTGTACAGCCTGTACGGCGACACGCGGCATCCGTCGGCGCGGATGCTCGACGGGATCGACGTGCTCGTGTTCGACATTCAGGACGTCGGCGCGCGGCCGTACACGTTCGCCTCGACGCTGGCGTTCGTGATGGAATCGGCGCGCCAGTACGGCAAAGAGATCTGGGTGCTCGACCGGCCCAACCCGATCGGCGGGGTGCGCGTCGAGGGACCGGTCCTCGATCCGGCCTACAAATCGTTCATCGGCCTCTATCCGATTCCCGAACGGCACGGGCTGACGATCGGCGAGTTGGCGCAGTTGTTCAACGGCCACTTCGCCATCGGCGCCAAGCTGCGCGTCATCGCGCTGCGCGGCTGGTCGCGCGAGATGCTGTGGGCCGATACGAACCTGCGCTGGACGCCGACGTCGCCCAACGTGCCGTACGCTTTCACGCCGCTGGTCTACCTCGCCACCGGCCTCATCGACGAGGGCGGCGTCAACAACGGCGTCGGCACCGACCGCCCGTTCGAGTACGCCGGTGGTTACGGCTTCAACGCCGCCGCCTTCGCGCGCACGCTGACCGCGCGCGCCATTCCGGGCGCGCGTTTCGAGCCGCTCGAATGGGTGCCGCAGCGCGGCTTCTGGGCCGGCAAGACGCTGGCGGGCGTACAGATCCACGTCGACGACCCGCACGCGTTTCCCAACGTGCGCACCGCCGTCGAGCTGCTCGCGGCCGCGCGCGCGCAAAGCCGGCTGCACATCGCTAAGGCCGCGAACTTCGACCGCGACTGGGGCACCGACACGGTGCGGCTGGCCCTGTTGGGCGGGGCCTCACCGGACGAGATCGTCGCGTCGTGGGAGTCGGGCCTCAGTACGTTCCGCGCCGTGCGCGAACGCTATCTCCTATACTAGATGGTTCCGTCGCACGACACGACGCCCCACTGACCGGACTGCTGAAATTCGCCGAAGCTGAAAATCGAGAAGTCGTCTTTGAGCGCCAGCGGGCCCTCGACTTTCGCCTGCAGCACGCCCTTCTTGATCGGCCAGATCTCATTGAGCTCTTTGCACGATGTCACGATGGCGAGGAAGTAGCGCTGGCCGCCGTCGTTGTCCTGATACTCGGCGTTGGTGACGATCATCTTACGCGCCATCGCGTTCACCTTCGCCAAGCGCACGACGAACGGGTCGATGGCATCCGGATCGAGAGCCGGGTCGAACTTCGGGGCCGTGGCCGGCGGCTTGAACGGGGCGCGTGTCGCCTTGGCGACCGGCACGGGGGCCTTCGCGCCGCCCACCATCGGCAAGTGCAGAATGCCGCGCCACACGAGCACGCCGCCCACCACCGCGACGATGACGACGACGAGGAATAGGGCCCGCAGCAGAGCGATCAGCTTCATGGTTTAAGCGAACGTTCTAAAGCGCGGCTTCGCGTTCGGCGCGTTCGCGGAGTTGTTTGAGCTGGTAGAGGTGGATGAAACGCTGGATCTCATCCTCGGTCTTTTTCGTCAGGTTCAAGAAGCGAACGCCGTGCGCGAAACGCTGCGTGCGCAAATTGTAGAACGCGATCACGATCTTGCCCGCGAGATCGAACGGTTCGAACGGCGTTGGCGGGACTTTGACCCGGCGCTTGCGCTCGCCGAACGCGGTTCGCTCGGTGATCTCCTTCTCGATGAACACGTCTTTGACTTCGGTCGTCGGCAGCGTGAACCGGAAATCGATCACCGTGTCTTTGGTGAAGTCCTCGTCACCGAGCAGGCGTAGACCGCCGACGCTCAAGTCGTTGGCGCTCGCAGAACGCGTGCCTTCGCGACCGTCGACGTTGTAGACAATCGGGAACTCGATCGACGCCCGATAGCTCTGGCGCTTCTGATCGGACTTTGGAGACGGCGGCGCTTCTGCGCCGGATCGGCGAATGTTGAACACGGACGTGCGTCGCACTTCCAGGAAGAAGTCGCGCGCCCTTCGTAGCCCGCCGTATGGTGACGTCGCTCGCTTCACGCCTCCTGGAAGCGCTCGGCCCGGACACCGTGCGGAGCTCCCCGGAAGACCTCGCCGTCTACTCGTACGACGCGTACAGCGATGGGCATCTGCCGACCGCAGCCGTACTCCCGCGCGACGCTCGTGAGGCCGCGCTCGCCGTGCGCATCGCCTTCGAGTGCGGCGAGCCGGTGGTTCCGCGCGGCGCCGGCTCGGGGCTGTGTGGCGGGGCGATTCCGGTGCGCGGCGGCCTCGTCATGTCCATGGTGCGCATGAATCGCATCCTGGAACTCGACGTGCGCAACCGGCGTGCGCGCGTGCAGCCCGGATTGATCAACCTCGACCTGTCACGGGCGATCGCCACCCACGGCATCTTCTACGCGCCCGACCCATCGAGCCAGAAAGTCTCCACGATCGGCGGCAACGTCGGCACCAACGCCGGCGGCCCGCACTGCCTATCGTACGGCACGACGACCAACCACGTGCTGGGCATCGAATACGTCGACGGACAAGGTGTGATCCATCACACATCGCTCGATGACCCGGGCTACGATCTTACCGGGCTCTTGGTCGGTTCCGAAGGCACGCTCGGTCTCGTCACCGCCGTCGACGTTCGTTTGCTGGCGCTGCCCGAATCGGTCCGCGTCGGGTTGGCCGCGTTCCCCGACGTCGAGTCGGCGTCGGAAGCGGTATCGGCAATCATCGGTGCGGGCATCGTGCCGACCGCACTCGAGATCATGGACAAGCTGATCACCGGCGCGGTCGAGGCGCACTATCACGCCGGCTTTCCGCTCGACGCCGGCGCGGTGCTGCTGGTCGAAATTGCCGGACCGCGCGACGACATGACGGCCGGTGAGAACGCGATCGCACGCATCGCGCAACAGCACGGCGCGCTGTCGTGGCGTTCGTCGGCCGATGCGGTCGAGCGCGAGGCGCTGTGGGCGTCGCGCAAGGGCGCCGCCGGAGCGCTCGGACGCATCGCGCCGAATTACTACATTCAAGACGCGTGCGTGCCGCGCACGAAACTGCCGGCCGTCATTCACGAGATCGGGCGTATCGCGCACTTCTACGATCTGCCGGTCGGCAACGTCTTTCACGCCGGCGACGGCAACCTGCACCCGCTCCTGTGCTTCGATCGCCGCGACGCGCGCGCGGTGCGCGCGGTCGTCGAAGCCGGCACGGAGATCCTGGCGACCTGCATCGCGATGGGCGGAACGATCAGCGGCGAGCACGGCATCGGTTCCGAGAAACGCGATTCGCTCTCGCTGGTATTCGGCGCCGACGACCTGGCTGCGATGGATCGCGTCCGCGACGTTTTCGATCCGAGCCGCTTGTTCAATCCCGATAAGATCTTTCCGACCGGCGCGGTGTGCGGCGAAGTTCGCGCACCGGTGGCAGTAGCATGACGGCAAGCGTCGCGCCACGCATCGTGCGGCCGGCCGACGCGACCGAGGTGGCCGCCACGCTGGCAGCCTGCGCGCGCGAGCGGGCGGCGGTCGTCGTCGTCGGCGGGTCAACGCTGCAGTCGCTCGGCAACGCGCCGCGACGGTGCGACGTCGCCTTGCACACGAGCGTCCTGCGCGGCATTCGCGACTACGATCCGCGCGACATGACGGCCGGGATCGACGCGGGCACGACGCTGGCCGAGGTCGCGCGCGTTCTCGGCGAGCACGGGCAGTGGATTCCCTTCGACGCGCCGTTACCGGCGCGCGCGACCGTCGGCGGCACGCTGGCTGCCGGCTGGGCCGGCCCGCGGCGCGCCGCCTACGGACGGCCGCGGGATCTCGTGATCGGCTCGACGATCGCGCTGACCGACGGCACGCTGGCGCGGGCGGGCGGAATGGTGGTGAAGAACGTCACCGGCTACGATATGAGCAAGCTCTACGTCGGCTCGCTCGGCACGCTGGGAGCGATCGTGCGTGCAAACTTCAAGGCGCTGCCGCGCCCGGCGGCGCATCGGCTCGCGGTCGCGCCGATCGCCGGCGACCAGCGCGAGCGCACGCTCGCGGCACTCGGCGCGCTGGCCATCGAACCCACCGCGGCGCTGGTCCTCGACGGCTTTGCGCGCGTCGCGCGGTATCCCGGAGCGGCGCTGCGTCTGGTGCTGTTATTCGAAGGCTCGGAGGCCGTGGTCGACCGTGCCGTGCGCGACGCCCGCTCCGCGCTGGGCCGCGCGGGCATCGCCGAAACGCTGCTGCACGACGGCGAGATCGCGCAGCACGGGTTCGCCGACATCGTCGATGCCTATGTTGACGCCGGCGAACGCGCGCTGACCTATCGCACGAGCGGACTGCCGTCGACGGCGTGGGCGCGCACGCGCGCGGCGCACGCACTGGCTCGCGAACACGGCCTGCACGCGGAAAGCATCGCCGATCTGCGGACCGGCGATGCGATCCTGCGTTTTTCGGCGCGCACGATCGCGACGTTCGCCGCCAAGCTCGGCGCGTTCGACGCGGATGTCCGCCGCGCGTTCGAGCGCGCGACCGTTCTCGCCGGCGGCGGCACGTTGCGCGCCGCGATCGATGCTTGGGGTGCGCCGCCGTCGACGATCGCCACGATGCGCGCCATCAAAACGCACTTCGATCCCGCCGGGATCCTCGCGCCGGGCCGGTATGTCGGCGCGATCTAGAGCCTGCCCTGAGCTCGGTCGAAGGGCGCTGCTGCACGACGTGCGCAGCGTCGTAACGACCGTGCTGCGCTCGCCCGACCGGTTCGGACGCCTGATTCGCTTGGGCCCGCGCGGGCTGGCGTCGATGGCGCGTTTTCTGATCGCGGTCGTGCCGCGCGCCTCGCGCGCGCTCGAATCGATCCGCGACCGCGCCGCCGCGATCCCGTCGCCTGCGTTGCGCGAACAAGCGCTGGCATCGATCGACGGCAAAGCGTTTCACGTGCAAGGCGGCTGCATACTCGCGACGTTTCTGCCGGCGGCCGATGCGGCGCGCTACGTGCGCGTGGTCGCCTCGCTCGAAACGATTTACGACTACCTCGACAACCTCTGCGACCGGCTGCCGGGCGTGTCGCAAACCGCGTTCGCGACCTTACACGGTGCCTTGCTCGACGCGCTCGACGACCGGCGCGCTTTGCGTTCCTATTATGGAGACGGTCCGGCGGGCGACGACGGCGGCTACCTGGCGTCGCTCGTCGCCGACGTGCGCACCGAACTCGCGACCGTGGGCCATTACGCCGCCGTGCGCGACGCGCTGGCCCAAATCGCCGGCTACTACGTGCAGTTGCAGACCCTCAAACACGGCGAACCGGCGCTGCGGGCCGAGGTCTGCAGCGCGTGGTACGCGGAACACGCCGAAGCGTTTCCGGGGCTCTTCTGGTGGGAGTTCGCCGCGGCGTGCGGCTCGTCGCTGCCGGTGTTCGCGCTGATCTATCTCGCGCTCCAGCCGCGCATCGACGCGCGCGCGATCGACTCGACCCTCGCCGCCTATTTTCCCAACGTTTCGGCGGTGCACATCCTGCTGGATTACTTCATCGACCAGGCCGAAGACCGCGAACATCGCGAGCTGAACTTCGTCTCGTGCTACCCGTCGAGTGCGGTCGCCGTCGAGCGCGTGGGCGGGCTCGTCCGCGCGACCAGCAAACGGCTGCGAGCGCTGGCCCACGGCGAGTGGCACGAGTTCGCGTTGCGCGCGATGTGTTTGTTCTATCTGACCCATCCGAAAGTCTACGAACAGCGCCTCGACCGCGAGAGCGCGGCCGTGCTCGCGGCTCTCTGAGAGGACGAGTGGGCCGTGCCGTTCAACGGCGCTACGCATATGAAAGCGCTCCGTGTTCTGGGCGTTGCGTGCGCGTGCGTGCTGCTCGCGGCAGCTCCACCCCGCCTGCAGATCTACGGCTTTAGCCTCGCCAACAGCAACCAGGAGTTCCCGCTCGAGGATCGCTTTCTCGATATTCCGAGTGCGGCCGGGGCGCTCGACGCCGCGGCGGCGCTCGCGCTGTTGCCGCACTATGCCGGCTCCAACGGCGACTACAAGCTCGCCATGTACGTGCGCGACAAGTTCAAATCGTTCGGCTTCGACGCGTCGCTGGAGACGTTTACCGCGCGCATCGACGTCCCCGAACAGCTGTCCCTAGCGTTGGTTCCGACCGGCGTGCTGCCGGTTTCGGTGCCCGCCTACGTGCCGTTGGCGGATCGCAAGAAAGCCAAGAAACAAGCGGCGGCCGCCCAGCCGAAGGGGGTGAAGGCGGAGCCGGGCATCACCCTCGACCTGCGCGAGCTGCCCGATCCGAACGATCCCGACACCGTCAATCCGGCGGTCGGCCTGCCGTTCATCGCCGGCAGCGCCGACGGCAGCGTCACCGCGCCGCTGTCCTACGCCGGCCACGGTATGCCGGCCGATTACGCCCTGCTCGACACCCACGGCATCGACCCCAAGGGCGCGATCCTGCTCATCCGCCTGGGCTCCGACACGCGCGGCGGCCTCGTTCGCCGCGCTCAGGCCCACGGCGCCCTCGGGGTGATTCTCTACGACGATCCGGCCGAAGACGGCGCCGCGCGCGGCGCTACTTACCCGACCGGCCCCTGGCGCCCGCTCAATTCGGTGCAGCGCGGCAGCGTGGGCGAGGGCATCACGATCCCGGTGCTCCCGATCTCGGCGAACAATGCCCGCACCCTGCTGCTTGCCCTCAAGGGTCCCACCGCACCGCGTCCGTGGACCGGCGGGCTGCCCGTGCCCTACCCGTTCGCGCGCGGCCCGGCGTCGGTGCACATGACGGTCAAACTGAAGCGGCGCACGACCAACCTCTACAACACGATCGGCACCCTGCACGGCACGCTGCCGGGCCAGGAACTGGTCGTGGGCGGCCAGCGCGACGCCTGGGTGTACGGTATCGGCTCGTCCGGCGGCGGCACCGTCACGCTGCTCGAAATGGCCCGCGGCCTCGGCTTCTTGGCCAGCACCGGCTGGACGCCGTCGCGCACGATCGTGCTCGCGGCCTGGGACGGCGAGCAGCTGGGTTCGTACGGTTCGCTGGCCTATCTCAAACGCCACGGCGACGAGCTCAGCACCACTTCGGTCGCCTACCTGAACACCGAGCCGCCACCGATCGGCAGAGCGTTCGGCGCCAATGCGGTCGCAGCCATCGCCCCGACGATCGCCGACGCGACGCAGGTGGTCCCCGACCCGGCGCGGCCGGGCGGCACGATCTACGACCGCTACGCGTTTCGCACGCGCGGCGCGCTGCCGCCGATCGACCGCGGTAACGGCGGTATCGACCCGGCGCCGTTTCTGTTCGGTGCCGGTACGCCCAGTGCGAGCGCGACCTTCTACGGGCCGTTCGGCGTCTACAACTCGAGTTACGATACGCTGCAGTTCGCGCGTTCGATCGTCGATCCGGATTTCGAACTGCACCGCACGACCGCGCAGATCTACGGCATCGCCGTGCTGCGGCTGGCGAATGCCGAGGCGATACCGTATCACTTCAGCGCCTACGTTCCGCTGATGCAAACGGCGGTCCGTACCTTGAGCACGTTGGCACGCGCGCGCAAAGTCAACCTCGATGTGCGCGGCCTCGAGACGTCGATTGGGAAATTCGGCGCTGCCGCCGCCCGCCAAGACGCCGCGACCAAGCGCGTCGCGACGACGAACGCGCCGGATCGCGAGATGGAAGCGGCCCGCATTCTGGACCTCGCCACCTACGGCATCGAAGGCGCCTCGACCGTCGCGTTCCCCGACGTCGTGCGCGCGATTCAAGAAGGCGATCAAAATGCGGTCGACCTCGCGGTCGCCCGCGCCCGCACCACGATCGAACGTTCCGGTACGCTGATCGCCCAACAATGAAGGTCGCGGTCCTCGGTGCGTCCGGCTTCGTCGGAACGGCGCTGGCCGCGGCGCTGACGGCGCGTGGCGACGAGGTGATTGCGATCTCGTTGCGCGATCCGGCGCGCGCGGCCGTTGCCACCGCCGGTACCGATGTGGTGATCAACCTCGCCGGCGAACCCGTCGTGGGCCGCTGGACCGCGGAACGCAAACGCGCCATTGCCAGGTCGCGCGTCGATGCGCCGCACGCATTTTTGGACGCGCTGCAACGCACCGACCGCCGGCCCGCAGCCTACGTCAGCGCGTCGGCGGTCGGATACTACGGCTCGAGCCGCGACGCGACGTTCACCGAAAGCAGCCCGCCGGGCGACGACTTCCTGGCCCGCGTGTGCGTGGCGTGGGAAGCCGAAGCGAACCGTGCGCGCGAGCTGGGGATGCGGGTTGTTGCGGTGCGCACGGGACTCGCGCTCGGGCGCAGCGGCGGAGCCCTCGCCCAGTTGCTGCCGCTCTTTCGACTCGGCCTCGGCGGACCGGTCGCGAGCGGCGAGCAGTGGAACTCGTGGATCCATCTCGACGATCTGGTCGGGATCTATCTCCTGGCCGTCGACGGTTACGACGGCATCCTCAACGCGACCGCGCCCAATCCGGTCACGAACCGCGAGTTCACCCGCGCGCTGGCCGCGGCGGTCCGGCGGCCGGCGCTTTTCCCCGCGCCGGAGTTCGCGCTCAAACTGATCTTCGGCGAAGGCGCGTCGGTCGTGACCGAGGGCCAGCGCGTGCTGCCCGCGGCGGCCCTGGCCGCCGGGTACGCCTTCCGCTACTCCAACATCCGCGAGGCCTGCGCAAGCCTCGTCCCTCGACAAGCTCGGGATGACAGTGAACCTAGGAGCCATTAGCTTTCGTTAGAAGCGTGTCGAATGGCAAGTACCCTCACGAAAAATGCTTTCCGCGCCGACCATCTCGGCAGCTTCTTGCGCTCGCCCGAGATACTCGCGCTGCGCGCATCGAAACCCCAATCGCCGGAACTTCGCGCGGCGGAGGATCGCGAGATCTTGCGTCTCCTGGCGAAGCAAAAAGAGCTGGGCTTCGACATCTTCACCGACGGTGAAGTGCGGCGCGAGGGCTTCATGTCGGATCTCGTTGAGGCCGTCGACGGATTTTCCAACAGCGATGCCGATGCGCGCATGTGGACGAACGCGCAGACCAAGAGTACCGGCAAGACGCAGCCGCTGCTCGACGTCGTCACCGCCAAGATCAAGCAAAAACGGCGGCTGACCGAATACGAGACGTCGTTCCTCTTGAAGAACAGCCCCGGCCCGGTGAAGATGACGCTGCCCAGTTCCAACCAGTTTCCGGCGATCGCCTACCGCAAAGGGGCGAGCGAAAAGGCGTACCCCACCTACAAACCGTTCCTGGCCGATGTCGCTGCGATCATCGCCGGTGAAATGGAAGCCCTCGCCAAGGAAGGCGTGGCGTACATCCAAATCGACGCTCCGCGCTATAGCTACTACCTCGACGAGAAGTGGCGAACGTTCTTGCGAACCGAGTACAGCGATGACCTCGACGGATTGCTCGACGAAGCGATCGCGTCCGACAACCTCGGCTTCCGCAAAGCGCGCACGCCGGGCGTGATCTTGGCGATCCATCTCTGTCGCGGCAACAACAAGAGCAACTGGTACGCGCAGGGCGGCTACGACAACATCGCCGAGAAGGTGTTCAGCCAGCTCGAGGTCGACCGGTTTCTGCTCGAATACGACGACGAACGTTCGGGGTCGTTCGAGCCGCTTCGGTTCGTGCCCAAGGGTAAGATCGTCGTGCTCGGATTGGTCACCACCAAACTCGGCACGCTCGAGAGCGCGGACTCACTCGCCAAGCGCATCGATGCGGCCACCAAGTACTTGCCGCTCGATCAACTCGCGCTCAGCCCGCAGTGCGGCTTTGCGTCGATGTCCTCCGGCAACAATATTGCCGAAGCCGAGCAGTGGGCGAAGATGAAACTCGTCGCCGACGTCGCCAAGAAAGTCTGGGGCTAGACCAGTTCGGGGACCCGTTTAGGCGCGGTGCCGAAGAGCGCGCATAGCTCTTCGGCATACGGGTAGTAGCGGGATTGCATGCGTCCGAAGATGCTTGCGAACCCGTCGCTGAACATGTCCTTGCCGCGCTCGACCGGCAATTCGATGATATCGTGCTCGTGCCGGATAACGCCCATCGGTTCCTCGCCGCGTTCGACCTTGTCGAGTTCGCGCGCCAGCACTTTGCGCAGCAGGATCACGCCGCGGTCGGTCGAGCCGAGCCGCTCGGCTTCGCGTTTCGCAATCGGACCCTGGGTGGTCCACGCCATCACGTCTTGCGCGTCGATCATGCTGAGGTCGAATTCGCCGTCGGCGGTGCGCACGGGAACGTCGAACAGCGGCACCTCGTCGAGCAACTTCGCCGGCACATCCATGCCCGGCGGCGGAGCGAACGCCGTGTACCAGTAGTGCAGCGTGTGGGTGTCGTCGACCGGCACGCGAATCTGAAACGCGTACATCGTCCAGTGGCCGCCCGCGCTGCCGACCGACAGCGTGCACGGAAACATCACCGGGTGTCCGACGCGCCAATCATCGACGTCCTCGGACTGACCCGCCAGCAAACGCCGCTTGTAGATGCCGTATTCGAACTCGTCGAACGCGATATTGACGTGATGGTTCGAGATCGCGAACTTCGGCTTGACGCCGGTACGCTGCTCGACCATCCACTCGTGCAGGTGCCCGTGCAGCCACTCGGTGTGCACCGGATCGAGCGAGTTCTCCATGATCTGCAGCCAGTTGCACTCCACGAGCGTCTGGCCGATCATGCGCACCATGCCCGGCACGACGAAGCCGTCGAGCCGCGGCAGCTTCGGCGCCGGGAGCGGTCCGAGATACGCGAACAGCATGCCGCCGAGCGCTTCGACCGGATAGGCCGGCGTCTGCACGCGCTCGGCGAAGGTGCTGCCGGCCGGTTCGTTCGGCATCTCGCGGCACTGGCCGGTCGCATCGAACTTCCAGCCGTGATACGGACAGCGAATGCCGTCGGCTTGCGGGATGCCGTACGCGAGGGAGGCGCGGCGATGCGGACACTGCTCGGCGATCAAGCCGACCGTGCCGCTGCGGTCGCGGAAGAGCACGAGATCTTCACCGAGCAGACGCACGCGTTTGCTCCACGCGGTCCGCAGCTCTTCGGCCGCGGCCACCGGATACCAGTACCGGCGCAGCAGCGTGCCCATCGGCGTCCCGGCGCCGACCCGCGTTAGCCGCTCGTTCTCAAGCTCGTCGATCATGGGCGAAAGAGTTTCACCACGGCGGGGCCAATCCCATCGTCGATGATAGCCAACGATACGATGGAACGAGCCAAGTGGGACCTGATGTCCGCCAACCGCATCTTAGCGCGCGAGCAGGTCCTCGACGGGTACGGGCACGTCAGCATGCGGCACCCCGACAACCCGCAGCACTACTTGCTCTCGCGTTCGCGCAGCCCCGAGCTCGTGACGGTCGAGGATATCATGGAGTTTACGCTCGACGGCGAAACGGTGGGCAACGACGACCGCCCGCCGTATCTCGAGCGCTTCATCCACGGCTCGATCTACAAGGCGCGACCCGACGTCGTCTCGGTCGTGCACTCGCACCAAGAGGACGTCATCCCGTACTCGATCAGCTCGGTCGAGCTGCGGCCGGTCTGGCACCAGGCGGCCTGCATCGGCAACCACCTCCCGGTGTGGGACATTCACGATAAGTTCGGCGATACGAACATGCTCGTGACGAACGTCGAACAGGGCGCCGATCTGGCGGCAGCGCTCGGCCGCGACAAGGTCGCCTTGATGCGCGGCCACGGGTTCGCCGTCGCCGGCACGCATCTGCAAGACGCCGTGAGCACCGCGATCTACTTGCCGAAAAACGCGCGCATTCTCACGACCGCGAAGCTGCTGGGCGGCAGCGTGAAGTTCACCTCGCCGGGCGAAGTCGAACGCGCCGGTCCGGTACGCCACGAGTTGCCCGCGTTTCAGCGCGGCTGGGAATATTGGCTCTCGCGCGCCGGGCTCAACCGCTAGCGATCCGCAAAGCGGTACAGCACGGTGCCTGGATCCTCGACGTAGGGTCCCACCAAGGCGAACCCGGCTTTCTCGAGCACGCGTCGCGACGCGAGGTTGGTTTCGAGAACGATCGCGACAACTTGCGTCGGCTCCAGTTGCTCGGCCACGGCCGCAAGCGATATGGCTAGTTCCGTCGCGTAGCCTTGCCCCCAGTGTTCCGGCAACAGCGTGTAGCCGAGCGCGATCGCACCCGGCTGGTGTGACGGGAAGAGGCCGCCGGTGCCGATGAACGTTCCGTCGTGCAACCGCACGACATAGTCGCCGTAGCCGTTCTCGTCCCAAAACCGCGTCCGGCGCTCCGTGCGTTCCCGCGTTTGATCGTACGTATACGTCGAACCGAACACCGTTGCTTGGACGTTGGGATCGGCATCGAGCAGCGCGAGTTCCGCCACATGATCGAGCGTGAAGCGCTCGCAGTGGAGCCGCGCGGTGCGAACGACCTCCGGTGCCGGCAACACGGCGCTACGGCGTGAGGGTCAGCGTCGCGGTTGCGGCGCGGGCAAGCGCGGCGTCGCTGAACGGCAACGGCGTGAGGTCGTGCCGCAACCACGGCGTCACGCCGTCGAGGTAGTGCGGCGAACCGGGTTCGCCCGACTCGCCGAGCGGCAAGTCGATGCCGCCGGCATCCCAGTTGCCGACGTCCCACACCGCGCGGAAGCTTTGGCCCAACGCGATCGCCTGCACGGCCGGCGCGTAACTCCCGCCGCTGCCCGGAAACGACGGCGCATCCCAGAAGTGCAGGTGAAAAGCGGCGAACGGATGTTGCGCGACGACGGCGTAGGCGGTGCCGTACGGCGTCGTCAGCGCGTCCGGCCCGCCGAAGAGCGGCACCGTCGCGCGCACCTCGGCGACCAGAAACGCGTCCGGGTCGTCGTGCGGAAACCAGCCCCGCGGCCGTTCGCGCAACGCGCGCATCAGCGTGACGAACGCCGGTCCGACGCGCAGATACGCGGCCGCGACGGAGGCGCTCAAGTGCGAGGCGATCAGGTCGCGCGTGGCGACGAAGCGCACGCGCTGAATGACCGTTGCGCCGCGCGACGTCGAATCGAAGCGGCCGTCGAACGCGGCCAGCGCGGCGTACACCGGCGCGATTGAAGGATCGCGATACGCACCGCTCGCGCGTAACGCGGCAACGCAGCGGCGCGCGAGTTCGGCTTCGGCCAGCGACGTCGTATCGCTTTGGATCGCCTGCGAGGCCGCGACGCCGATCTTCGGCAGCGCGTTCAATCGCCGCCCGATCTCCGCGTCGCGGTACGGCGCTTCGAAGTACGCGCCGAGGCGGTACGGATAGCCCGCGCCGTACGGGACGTTGTTCGAACTGATCGCGAGCGCCGTGCGCGCCGGTGCGACGTGCGGCAGTTGCGCGAACGGCACGTAGGCCAGCGGCGTCGGCGGCAGCGCGCCGTACGCGGCGCGCAAACCCCAGGCCGGATCGTTGGGAATCGACCCGGCGACGGTGAACGCCGCGCGGCCGTCGGTTTGCGCCAGACTAAAATTCTGCGAGGGGCCCGGATAGCCGGCGAGCGCGCGCAGGCCGTCTTCGATCGTAGCGGCGCGGTCGAGCGCGAGGAAAGCCGTTACCGGCGAGCGCGCCTCGGTGATTTCGCCCCATTGCACCGCGTGCCGCACGAGCCCCGCTTTTTCCAGCACGAAGCCGTGGCGGGTGGAAAGATAGTCGAACGTCTGCGCTTTGCCGAAGCGATCGTGAAAGGTCTCGTGCCGGACGGTCGCATCGAGCACGCGCGAGCCGGCGCGATAGTTGCTGCCGTCCGCAGACGTAAACGTTTCGTCGTACACGCGCGCGCTCACGACGTCCGCGTTGGTTGCGCCCCACGCGAGCCGCTCGTTGTGGCCTAATATTACGCCCGGAACGCCGGCGATTGCCGCACCCGCCACGTGTTCGCCGGGCGCTTCGATGTCGACGAGGTGCCAGATGCCCGGAATGCGGCGCACCAAATGCGGATCGTTGGCCAGCAGCGCCCGCCCCGTTTCGGTGCGCCCGGCACCGGCTGCCCACTCGTTACTGCCCAACACATCGTGCACGTTTTCACCGTCCCACGATACGGCGACCGGAGCGTGCGCGGCGGCGAGCGGCGGCAGCGGCGGCAGCGATACGGGCCGGCCCCCGGCCGTCGGTGCGCCGTACGCCGGATCGGTCAGCGAGAAGAACGCGTCGGTGGCCCGCGGCCCGACTTCGCGCTCCACCGCATCGCGGGCCAGCACGTCGTACCACGAGTCGCTCAAGTCTAAGACGATCGCGAAGCCGACGGCCAGCGAATCCTGCGGCTGCCACGGTGCGAAATGGTAGAGCAGCGCGCGGTATTCGGGCGGCACCGATTCGTGCGCGGCCGCGGCGTTGACGCCGTCGGCGTACGCCTGCAGCACGTCGCGGTCGGAGGGTGCGAGGTGCGCGTATTCGCGGTCGACGATACCGCGCAGATCGATCACGCGCGCGTCCTCGTCCGAGGCCATCGTCACCGAACCCAGCATCTCGGAGAGCGTGCCCAGCACGAAGCGGCGGGTGATGTCGATCTGAAAGAGCCGGTCGGCACCGGTCGCGTAGCCTTGCGCGAACGCCGCATCGTGCACGGACGCCGCGCGAATGTGCGGCACGCCCCGAGCATCGCGCACGATCCGGACGGGTTCGTGCACCGGCAGCCCCGCGATCAGCCCCGTCGCTTGGGCGGTGCCGGTTGACGCGCCGATCCACACGTAGCCGATGTAGATCAGGATGATCAACACGAACGGCGCGAGCATGCCGAGGGCCGTAAAGGCCATCCGGCGCCCGATGCTCACCTGCACTACGCTAGCGCCGCTGCGTGCTCGGCTTCGTGAGCCTCCAAGTATTTCTCGACTTCGAGCGCGGCCTTGCAGCCCGATCCGGCGGCCGTGATCGCCTGTTTGTAGCGCACGTCGAAAACGTCGCCGGCGACGAACACGCCGGGCACGTTGGTCGTCACGCCGTCGGGTGAGGCGATGTAGCCCATCGCATCGAGGTCGAGCTGGCCTTTGAAGAGCGCGGTGTTCGGATCGTGCCCGATCGCGATGAACAGCGCGTCGGCGTCGATGGTGGACGTCTCGCCGGTCTCGACGTTGCGCAGTGCGAGGGCCTCGGTCTTCTCGGCACCGAGCACCTCGGTGACCTCGGTGTTCCAGATGACCTCGATG
>DASYOE010000220.1:0-22618 GCA_036008105.1 Candidatus Lustribacter sp.
GCCGTTTGCCCGCGTCGGCAGCGTCAGGGCCGCGTCGGGCACCAGCTCCCCGCGGTCGTCCACGAGGAAGAGATAGCCCTGGGTCATGGGCGCAAGCAGCCAGCCGAACGGGGTGTTGCGGATCGTGTTCAGCGAGTTGGGCTCATCCTCGAGCACGAGGGTGGGCGGGCGCGCCGGCTCGGCCGCGGCGGCAGGCGCGATCCACGACGTGTGCTTCGGCAGGTAGCGCGCCTCGGCGGCCGCCATCTGCGACTCGATCTGGGGATTGAAGCCGAGCCACTTGCCGCGCTGGTTCCCCTGCGGGTCGATCACCACCATCGTCGGGTAGTCGCTCACCCCGAACGCCCGGCCGGCAATCTGGTCGGGGTCGAGCGCCACCCGTTCCATCGGGTGCGTCCGTACGAAGGCGGCCACCAGGGCCGCGGGCTCGCCCACGTCCACCGACACCACGTCGACCTCGGGGTGCAGGCGGGCAAAGCGCTGGATCAACGGGATCGACTGCCGGCACGGCGTGCACCAGGTCGCCCAGAAGTCGAGGTACGTCAGCCGCCCGCGCTGGCCGTCCACGCTGAAGCGGCCGCCGCCCAGCGTGGCCAGCGACACCGGCGGCGCCGGCACGATGCGGTTCTCGGCCATGCGCGGGACGACGAAAAACGCGAACAGCGCGCCGAGGACGATCAGGGCCGCGAGGACGTCGAGCCCGCGCGTGAGCCACC
Source organism: Candidatus Lustribacter sp. (assembly GCA_036008105.1). Classification (GTDB taxonomy): domain Bacteria; phylum Vulcanimicrobiota; class Vulcanimicrobiia; order Vulcanimicrobiales; family Vulcanimicrobiaceae; genus Lustribacter. The sequence continues at coordinate 717 of DASYOE010000220.1, forward strand.
GGCGAGCCGAAAGCATGTTTCGCGGAGGTTCGCACCAGCCGCAACGCGCATCCTACGTCCGATGCCTAGCAACCGTGCGGCGTCGGTGACCCTCGACGCGCGCGCCCTGCCCGCGACGAATCGGACGATGCGCATTTTCGATGCGTTCGATAAGTTGCCGGTCGGTGCAATCCTCGAGCTGAATGAAGAGAGCGACCCGCGCTCGCTGCGGAACGAATTCCAGCAGTACCGCGCGGGGCGCTACTCCTGGGACGCGCGCAACCACGGCTCGGGCCGCTGGACGATTCGCCTCGAGCGGATCGACGAGCGCGCCGACACGCCCACCTTCCTCTCGCACTGCCCGCCGTTCGCGTCGGCCAAGCAGGGCACCATCGCCGACCTCGCCGCCGTCGCCACCGAGCGCAGCTACCACGCCGGCGAAACGATCTTCGACGAAGGCGAGATGTGGCCGTACCTGGCGTTCGTGCGCAGCGGCAAGGTGGTCTACACGCTGCTCTCGCCCGACGGCAAGACGCACGCCCTCGGCGAGCGCCTCACCCACGACTCGATCAACGAGTCGGGCACCTTCGACCAGGGCGGCGCCACCACGCGCGCCGAGGCGCTGACGGACTGTTCGCTCGTGCTCTTGCCGGCCGAAGCGGTGCTGCACGCCGTGCGCAACGACGCCGAATTGGGCCTGGGCTTTCTGCAGGCCGCCTCGCAAGCGCGCCGGCGCTCGATCGACACGATCGCCGACCTCGCGTTCGCGCACGTGCTGCAGCGCGTGGCGAAGTTTCTCATGTCGTACGCGCCGGCCACCACCGGCATGGCGTCGGGGCTGCCGGGCGTGGAGAATCTCTCGCAAGCGCAGATCGCCGCGGCCGCCGGCACGGTGCGCGACATGGCGGCGCGGGCGCTCATTCGGTTGAAGAACGCCAACGCCGTGGAACTCGATCGCGGGCGCGTGCGCTCGATCGACCGCGCGCGGCTCGAAGCCTTCGCGCACGGGGTGCAGGCCCCGCCGGTTTGACGCGCCGGCTCGTCGCGACCGCGATAACGGTTGGCTTACTCGCCGTAGCATCATTCGCGCGCGCCGACGAGGGGATGTGGACGTTCGACAACTTCCCGTCTAAAGCGCTAAAGGCGGAGTACGGGTTTGCGCCCTCGCAGGCGTGGCTCGATCACGTCGAGCGCCAGACGCTGCGCATCGTGATCTCGGGCGCGGGCTGCACGGCCTCCTTCATCTCGCCGAATGGTCTCGCGATGACGAACCATCACTGCGTCGCCGGCTGCGCGGGACAACTCTCGACCCCGCAGCACGACTACGCCCAAGAAGGCTTCATCGCGAAAACCGCTGCCGATGAGCGCACGTGCCCCGACTCGGAACTGGATCAGCTCCGCTCGATCCGTAACGTCACCGCCGACGTGCGTGCTGCGCTCGCCGGCAAGACCGGCGACGCGGCGAATCGAGCGCTCGATGCCGAGGAAGCCAAACTGCAAGCGAGCTGCGGCACGAGCCCGGCCGTGCGCTGCGACGTGGTGAGCCTGTACCATGGCGGAATCTACGATCTCTATCGCTATGCGCGTTTCAGCGATCTACGCCTCGTGTTCGCGCCGGAGTACGCGGTCGGACAATTTGGCGGCGATCCGGACAACTTCAATTTTCCGCGCTACGGCTACGACGTCGGGTTGTTGCGCGTGTACGAAAACGGGCAGCCGTTGGCGAACGCCGATTACCTGCGCTGGAGCGCGAACGGCGCGAAGGCCGGCCAGCTGGTGTTCGTCCCCGGCAATCCGGGCGGTACGAGCCGCGAGCTGACCAGCGCGCAACTCGCGTTCGAGCGCGACCGCGCGCTGCCGGCCGAGATTCCGGAGAACGCCGAATATCGCGGCCAGCTGGAGGCCTTCGTGGGGCGCGGCCCGGAGCAAGCGCGCGAAGCGAACGAACTGCTCGCCGGCATCGCGAATGACTACAAAGAGCTGATCGGTTTCCAGCAGATGCTCAACGATCCGCACTTCTTCGCGACCAAACAGCGCGACGAAGCCGCCCTGCGCGCGAAGGCGAAGGTCGGGGCCTTCGCTGAGATCGCCCGCATCCAAACCGTGCGCGGCGAGCTGTTCGAGCGGCAACTGGCGACCAACGATCTCTTCATGAGCCGGCTGATGCGCAACGCGCTGTCGCTCGTGCGCGCGGCGGCCGAGCGGCCCAAGCCCAACGGGCAGCGGCTGCCGGAATACACCGATCAGAATCTCGTCGCAGTGGAGCGCCGCCTGACGTCGCCGATCCCGGTCTACAAAGATCTCGACACGCTGCAGTTGACGCTGGCCCTGACCTACATCCAGCGCGATCTCGGCCCGGACGATCCGTTCGTTCACAAGCTGCTCGGCACCGAATCGCCCGAAGTGGTGGCGGGGCGGCTCGTTGCGCAAACGCACCTTGACGACCGCACCGTGCGCGCGGAACTCTACCACGGTGGTCAAGCCGCCATCGCGGCCTCGACCGATCCGATGATCCGTTTCGTCGTCGCGATCGATCCGGATCTGCGCGCGGTGCGCAAGGCCGAGGAAACGCGCGTCGAGGCGCCGACGCGAACGGCGGCCGAGCAGATCGCGAAAGCCCGCTTCGCCGTCTACGGAACGAGCGTGTATCCGGATGCGACGTTCAGCCCGCGCATAAACTTCGGCACGATCAAGGGCTTCAGCGATCTCCAGGGCCACACGTTCGCGCCGTACACGACCTTTGCCGGCCTCTATGCGCGCGCCAACGGTTTTCCGCCGTACGCGCTGCCGCAATCGTGGCTCGACGCGAAGGGCGCGCTCGATCTCTCGATGCCGTTGAACTTCTCCTCCAGCAACGATATCATCGGCGGCAACTCGGGCAGCCCGGTGCTCGACACGAACGCCGATATCGTGGGGCTCGCCTTTGACGGCAACATCTTCTCGCTCGGCGGCGACTACGGCTACGATCCGGTGCGCAACCGCATGGTGTCGGTCGATAGCCGGGCACTGCTCGCCGGCTGGCGCACCGTCTACCACTTCGACCGCATCGTCAACGAGATCGAGGCCGCGCGCAAGGCTGGGGGATGACCAGCGACGTCGTTATCGTCGGCTCGGGATTCGGCGGCCTCGCGACCGCTATCGCCGCCGCCGAATTCGGTTTGCGCACGACGGTCGTCGAACGCTCCGCGCTGGTTGGCGGCAGCACGTCGTACTCATACGGCGGCGTGTGGGTTGCCAAGGACAGCCGGGCGGCGGCGATGCGCTACATGGAGTATGTCGGCGGCACGCAGACCGACCCGAAACGCGTGGCCGCGTACATCGACAATGCGCCGAGCGCGCTCGAGTTCTACCAGCACGCCGGCATTCGGCTCGAGCCGACGCCCGCGCTGCCCGATCATTTTTACGGACTCGCGGAAGGCGCGGTGGCGGAGGGCCGCCACTTCGACGTCGCGCCGTTTCGCGGCCGCACGCTGGGGTCGTGGCGCGGTTCGCTCGAGACGCCGCCCGGCGACGTCTGGCGCATTCCGCTCGGCCGGCACTTCGGCAACGCGCCGGCGGAGGAACGCGCGCGGGCACGTGCCGGTGACGAGATCTGCCAGGGCCCCGGCCTGATCGCGTACGCGTTGCACGGCGCCGTGCAACGCAACGTCGAGATCGTGCTCAAGGCCGCGGCCGACTCGCTCATCGTGCGCAAGGGACGCGTCGTGGGCGTTCGCACCGTCGACGGCCGCGAGTTCAGCGGGACGCGCGGCGTGGTGATCGCGAGCGGCGGCTTCGAATCGGATTCCGTGCTGAGCGAGATGGCGGAGAATCTGCCGCTTCGCTCGGTGCACGCGCTCGGCATCGCGGGCGACGGGTTGCGCATGGCGGCAGAGGCCGGCGCGTCGCTCCGGTTCGTGCACAACAACCTCGCGGTGCTGCTCGGCTACGACGAGCCCGCGCTTCCCGGCGGCCCCGGCGTGCGCGTGATCGCGAACAAGGAACTGGTGGCGCCGCACGGGATCGTGGTCAACCGCGCCGGGGTACGCTTCGGTAACGAGAGCTCGTTCCAGCAACTGGCGGGCGCGCTGCGCGACTTCGACGGCGGCGCGCGCGAGATGCGCAATTTGCCGTGCTGGCTCGTCTTCGATCAGCAGTTCGTTGAGCGCAGCGGCTTTGGGTTGGACGGGCCTGGTACCGTTCCCGACTGGGTGGTTCGCGCGCCGACGCTCGCGGCGCTCGCGGCTACGCTCGGCATCGACGCAGAGAATCTCAACGCGACGGTCGAGCGCTTCAACGCGTTTGCAGCACGCGGCGTCGACGAGGATTTCGCGCGCGGCGATCGCGGCTTTGCGCTCGCGAAGCTCACCGGCGTCGGGCCCAATCCGGGACTCGGCGCGCTGGAGCGCGCGCCATACTACGCGGTGCCGCTGATCACCACCGCGATGGGCTCGTCGGGTTTGGCTGCCGATCGCATGGCGCGCGTTCTCGATTGGTGGGATGCGCCGATCCCTGGGCTCTTCGCCGTCGGCAACGCCGCCGCGCACGATGAGTACGGCACCGGCTATCAAGCCGGGCAGTCGTTGGGCTCGGCGATGACGTTCGCGTACTTGGCCGCGGAAGCGCTCGCGGCGTGAATCCCGCCGGGAGCGACTTCGATGTCGTCATCGCCGGCTCGGGATTCGCAGGCTTGACGGCTGCGCTCGCCGCCGACGTGCTGGGTTTGAAAACGCTCGTGCTCGAAAAAGCGAGCGACTTCGGCGGTGGTTCCGGTTTTTCGGACGGCGTCGTGTGGGCGGGCAACGGCGCCGCCGACCGCGCGTATGTCGAATCGCTTGCGGCTGGTCAAGCGAATCCCGCGCGAGTCCAGGCATTCGTCGAGGGCGCGCCGCTCGCGCTCGACTTTTTTCGCGGGAACGGCATTCCGTTCGAGCGCATGGCGTCGCGCGACGGTCGCACGTCGCAAGCGGCAGCGTTTCCGGGTGAGCGGTCGGCCGGAGCGAGCTTGATCGCGTACACGTTGCGCGCCTTGCGCGAGCGCAGCGTGCGGCTGCTGACCGGCGTGCGGGTGAGCCGCTTGAGCGTGGACGCCGACCGCGTGAGCGGCGTGCGGCTCGACGACGGCCGCACTTTCGGCGCGCGTCGCGGCGTGGTGCTCGCGACCGGCGGCTACGGCGCGGATCCGGTGCTGAGCGCGCGCTTCGAGGACGTGCCGGGTCTGGTAAGCATGGTGCCGCCCAGCATCACCGGCGACGGCTTGCGGCTCGGCGGCAGCGTGGGCGGACGCGTGCACCTGGTGCGTAACAACCTCAACGCGCGACTCTGCATCGACGGCAAACCCAGTCGCGACCTGAACTTCCCGAACACGCTGGTGGTCAACCGGTTCGGCCGGCGGTTCGCCGACGAAACCGCGTTCGAGGAGATCGCCGCGGCGCTGCGCGCGTTCGATGCGCGCACGCGCACGTTCACCAACCTACCGTGCTGGCTCATCTTCGATCGCCGCCATTCCGAGCGTTGGGGCTTCGGCAACGCGCCGCCCGAGGCGTTCGCCGGCAGCGCCGAACTCGGGCAGCACTATGGCATCGACGCCGCGGGCCTGGCCGCGACGCTCGAGGAAAGTTGGGGGACCGTGGCCGAGCCGTTGTATGCGATCGAACTCAAGCCCGGCATCAGCAGCAGCGCGGGTTTGGCGGCCGACGAAGACGCGCGCGTTTTGAACTGGCGGGGCGGCACCGTTTCGGGGCTATACGCGATCGGCGACGCCGCGGCGCACGACGAGTACGGCTCCGGCTACCAATCGGGGTTCAATCTGGGGTCGGCGATGACGTTTGCGCTGCGCGCGGCGCGCGCTATCGCCGCCCTCGCACTTCTCGTGCTGCTCGGTTGGGCGCCCGCGGCGAACGCGGCCGGGGACGACGTGGTGCGGCTGACCTTCAACCCTGGACTCTACGACACGCTGCCGCTGATGGTCGCGATCGAGAAAGGCTACTTCGCCGAGGCGCATCTCGACGTGCAAGTCACGAAGATCTCGGCGCCGCACGGCACCCTGATCCCGAGTTTGGTGCGCGGCGACATCGACGTCGCGCCGCAAACGTTGACCCCGGCCTTCTTCAACCAGCTCGGCGCCGGTTTCGGCATCAAGGTGCTGGCCGCGATGAGCGCGTCGCACAAAGGCTGGAACGACACGGTCTGGGAGGTCGTGCGTCAGGACGTTTGGGACGCGAAAACCGTGCGCAAACCGGCCGATCTGCGCGGCAAGTCGGTGCCCAAGCCGGTCGGCAACGCGGTCGACTTCATGATGGTCCAAACGCTGGCGAAAGGCGGGCTCAAGCTCGCCGACGTCGACGCGACGCACCTGCAGGGCGGCCCGACGAATCTCTTACCGGCGCTCATCAACAAAGAGTTCGACGCGCTGGCGGTCGGCGAGCCGCTCGTGACGCAACTCGAAAAGCAGGGCCTCGTGCACCGTTGGCTTTCCTACAATGACGTGGCGCCGAACTTTCAGAGTTCGTTTCTCGCCGCGTCGGCCGCGTTCGCGAGCGCGCACCCCGACGTGCTCGAGCGCTTCGTCGTCGCATACTTGCGCGCGTGCCGCTACATCGATGCGGCGGGCGGCAAATGGACGCCCGACCTGATCGACATCCTGGTGAAGTGGTCGGGGCAAAACCGCGACGTCATCGCCGCGATTCCGGGGCCGGCCTATCCCGGGCTTGGCGAGATTTCCACCGACTCGATTCAGCAGCAAGAACAGCTGTGGCTCACACTCGGTCTGCTCAAGCAGCCGGTCGCGCCCGCCGAACTGATCGACGGCGCGTTTGCCGCTGCCGCGCGCGAGTCACTTCACATTCGCTGACGCTGCCGGCTCGCTGAATTGGGCCGGGTACCGGAACATGATCGGCGCGATCAGCGACGTCCAGCCGGTTTGATGGCTCGCCCCGCAGCCGCGGCCGGTCTCGCCGTGAAAGTATTCGTGAAACGCGATGAGGTCGCGCCAATGCGGATCGGTATTGAAGCGTTCGTAGGTGCCGTTGACCGGACGGCGTCCGTCGGCGCCGCGCAGAAAGATGCTGCCGAGACGCCGCGCGAGTTCGCCGGCCGCATCGTGGAGCGACCGGGCCGTTCCCGATCCCACCGGACACTCGATCTGAATGTCGAGCCGCCGCCCGTAATTCTCCAGCGCTTGGAGCAGCAAGAAATTGACCGGCATCCAAATCGGGCCGCGCCAGTTCGAGTTCCCCCCGAACGCGTCCGTCGTCGACTCACCCGGCTCGTAGTCGAGTCGCGCCTGGCGGCCGCCGATCGTCGTTGTGAACGGCCGCTCCCGCAGGGCGCGCGAGGTCGAACGGATGCCGAAATCGGAAAAGAACTCGTTCGAATCGAACATGAACGCCAAGATCCGGCGCAACTGTTCCTCGTTCACGAGCAAGCCGCCGAAGCGGGACGTGGGCACGGGCGCAAGGAGCGGCGCGTCGGCCGGAACGTCGGGGCCGCTGACGACCCAATGTCCGCGATACGCGACGGACTTCTCCTCAAATTCGCGCTTGCCCAACGCGACCGCCTCGAAGAGCGGGATGAACCCAATCGCGGTTCGCGCACGAATGATTTCGTCGCTGCCGTCCGGATGACGCAGATGATCGTAGAAAAAGCCATCGGTTTCATCCCACAACGATGTCGGGCCGCGATTCATCGCGTAGGCGATCGTGGCAAAGTGATCGCGAAATTTTGACGCGATGTCGGCATAGCCGGGATCGCGCTCGGTCAAAATCACGGCCATCTCAAACAGCGTTGCCGAGAAGGCTGCCATCCACGAGGTGCCGTCGACTTGGCCCAGCTGGTAGCCCGGCGGCAGCGCACCGCGATCGAACGGCCCGATGTTATCGAGCCCGAGGAAGCCGCCCGCGAAGATGTCGCTGCCCTGCGCGTCCTTGCGATTGGCCCACCACGTAAACGTGATGATCGCTTTGTGGAACACGCGCTGGAGAAAGTCGCGGTCGGGCTCGAGCCCGAGCGCTTCTTCCATCCGGTAGATACAGATCGCGGCCAGCGGCAGCGCCGGCGGGTTGACGTCGTCAAAGCCCCACTCGTACGCCGGTAGCTGGCCGTCCTCGTTCATGTACCAGGAGCGCGATAGCCAGACGATCTGTTCTTTGGCAAACTGCGGATCGATGTAGGCGAGCGCCACGCAATGGAAGGCGAGATCCCACGAAGCAAACCACGGGAACTCCCATGTATCCGGCATCGCGATGATATCGCTGCTGTAGAGATGGCGCCACGTACTGTTGCGGCCGGTTTTACGTTGCTCGGGCGGCGGCACATTGCCCGGATCGCCATCGAGCCAGTGCGCTACGACGTAGTGATAGAACTGCTTCGACCAGAGCAATCCGGCATACGCTTGGCGCGCGACGTTCTTGGCATCGGCGGTTAGGTGCTCCGGAATAATCGGGGCATAAAAGGCATCCGCCTCGGCTTTGCGCTGCGCGAGCGTCGCGTCGAAGGCATCGAACGGTTGCGCCACCGCTTCTTCTCCGATGGGCGCCAGCCGCAGCCGCAGCGTGTACGTGCTTCCGGCCGCGATCCGGCGCCGATAGAGCGCAGCTGCCTTGGTGCCGGTGCGGGCTGGATTCACCGCATCGCGTTCGCCGCCGATCACGTAGCGGTGAAACGCATCCTTGACGTACGGCGCGCGCGACGGAACCCCAAAGAGGCGTTCGTTGTTCGTTTCGTTGCCGGTGAACAGCACGTCATCCGGCGCCTCGTCCCACTGCAGCCGGTAGCGGCCGAGCGACCAGTGCTCGGCGACGATCTCGCCGGTGCCCCGGAGCGCCGGCGTGCGGTCATCGCGGCCCCAATTCCACGTATTGCGAAACCAGAGCGTCGGCAAGAGCACGATCTCGGCGGCATCGGGGCCGCGATTGGCGATCGTGATTTGAATGAACGTCTCATCGCTCGACGCTTTGGCATACGTCAGTTCGACGTCGAAGTAGCGGCCATCGTCGAACACGCCGGTGTCGAGCAATTCGTATTCGGGCTGATTGCGGCTACGGGCCGCGTTCTCGCGTACCAGCTCGTCGTAAGGATAGGCCGCTTGCGGATACTTGTAGAGATACCGCATGTACGAGTGCGTCGGCGTGTTGTCGAGAAAGTAGTAATACTCCTTAACATCTTCACCGTGGTTGCCCTCGCGGTTCGTGAGCCCGAACATCCGCTCTTTGAGAATCGGGTCGCGCCCGTTCCACAATGCGAGCGCGAAGCAGAGGAATTGCTCGCGGTCGCAATATCCGCCGATGCCGTCTTCGCTCCAGCGATACGCGCGCGACCGCGCGTGATCGTGCGGAAAGTATTCCCACGCGGTACCGTCCGCACTGTAGTCTTCCCGCACGGTTCCCCATGCGCGCTCGCTCAGATAGGGACCCCAGCGGTCCCAACCCACGGTGTCGCGCTCCAGCAACCGCTGACGTTCCGCGTCGATCACGAGCGCGAGCTTCAAGGCAGCAGGTCACGTCCCATCCATTGAGCTAAGGGGGCCCCATGGCGACGAATGTAGGGTCTCGAAAAATTACCATGGCGCTGGTCGAAGGACCATTGACCAATCCGTTGATCGGCGGCGACATCGCCGTGGGCGGCAACGTCGACTGGTCGATCGTGGCCGGCACGTCGGTCGATCAAAATTCGCGCAAGATGCTCAACGGCGACTTCGACGTTGCCGAGATGTCGTTCGCGACGTACGTGAAAGCGCGCGAGCTGGGGCAAGACTTGATCGGGTTGCCGATCTTCACCGGCCGCGGCTACTTGCAGCCGGGCGTCGTCGTGTCGAGCAAGTCCGGCATCACGAAGCCCGAAGAGTTAGCCGGCAAGCGCGTGTTGCTCCCGCAGTTCTGGATGACGTCGTCGGTGTGGCACCGCGGCATCCTCGCGGCGCAGCATCACGTGCCCGCGAGTGCCGTGAAGTGGCTCACGACGAGCGAAGAACGCTTCGAGGGCGTGACCTTTCCCGCCGGCACGAGCGTAACGCGCCTCAACGGCATCGACAAAATGGAGCAGGCGCTTACGGAAGATAAGGCCGACGCCTACATGACGCCGCCCCGCGGCGCCCCGAAGAACATGGACGGCCTCCTGCGTTCGCCCTATCCCGATCTCGTCGAAGCGCAGAAAGCCTACTTTAAAGCAACCGGCGTCTTCCCGATCATGCACTTCGTGCTCATGCGCGAGTCGCTGCACAAGGAAATGCCGGACCTCGCCGGGCGTCTGATGGCGGCGTTCGTCGAAGCGAAGAACCGCGCGAAGAAAACGGGCGCGTTACCATCGCTGGCCGGCGAATCTTGGGAGTTCGGACTCGCAGCCAATAAAGCGGCCCTCGATACATTCTTCGGTTTCGTGCACGACCAAGGTTGGGTGGCGGAGTCGATCAACGCGCAAACCTGTTTCGTTCCGGGCTAATACGCACGGGCTACCCGTCCGAATGGTTTAGGTAGGTACGCTTGCGTACGTCCTACCGTCAAAGGAGCCCCTGTTTTTATGATTTCGCGGATGCACCATCGCACGGCGATCGGATTTCTGCTTGCCTGTAGCTTGGGGCTAGCAAGCGTTGCCTCCGCCGATACACCGCCATATATGAAGATGCTGGTCGGTCATCCCGCGACAACCAAGGCCGCGACCGCCGAACAGAATCTGTTGAACCTGGACATTTCGATGTTCGGATTCTACGACGACTCGCTCCGCACGTTTCAGAAAAATCTGCTGGCGCAGCATCCGGTGATCCTCGCGCTCTTCACCAACAGCGGCGGTGCGTTCACGCTCTATCGCCCCGGTCACGCACCGGTGGCCGCCAAGCCCGTGCCCGTTGCGTATCAATACCTGAAATCGGTGGCGCACGCGACGATGGCGATCTTCGAGATCGTCGCACCGCATCTCGACAATCCGTCCGACCTCGCGTGGCGGTTACCGATGACCTCCGACCGGGCGGAAACGAAGAACGCGCTCGACACGCTCGACGACGCGGATATGAATCCCGAGTGGCGCGATAACTGCCGCACGATCCTCACCAACAACCTGGCCTTCATGGACGCGGCGCTGGCCGCGAACGTCGTGTCGTGGGATGCCCTGCAGAAGTTCACGGCCCTCCAGAAGCCGCTGCTGGCCAAGAACATCACCTGGGCCGCCAAAACACAGGTCGATCATTGGATGGACGTCGTGGCCGACTGGAAAACGCTGTTGGGTTCGAGCTGGAAAGATGCCTACGGCGTCAGCAACTCGATCTACGTGACGAAACAGAACAACATTCTGCTCAGCGTGCTGGCGCAATACTTCGGCCGCGAGGCGATGAACACGCAGCTGATGCTGTTTGAAACCACCGAGTTCTCGACGACGAATGACGCGATGCTCGAGCTGTTGACGCGCATCGTCGCCGACCGTTCGGTGGGACAAGCCTTCTTCGGCAACTACTACCTGATGGACTACGAGCTGATGGGTGGCGACGCGCGCAACGCGATCATCGCCAATGCCAAGAAGCGCGGGATCACGCCCTACCTGCCGCCGCTCGTGCCGTTCGGATCGCACGATTGGCCCATGAGGACGACGGCCGGCTCGGGACCCGGCAGCATCGAAGACCTCCATTAAGGTCGCGGCGTGAATAACGGCCCCGGTTCGAACCTCATCTTCTGCGCGCTTGTGCTGCCCGAGAGCGGCGATGCGTTCAAAGAGTGGACCACGCGCTGGCAAGCGGCCGTGCTCGCAACGCCCGGTGCGCTGAGCTTCGAGTTTTGGCCGCCGGGGCCGGATCAGGCGGAGTCGGTCGGCATCACGCGCTTCGAAGGTACGGACGCACTGCGCACGTGGCGGCGCTCGGACGCTCACACGCAACTCGTAGCCGAGGTCAAGCCGCTGATCGAGGGCGAGCTGCTGATGGAGCTCAGCGGCCAAGCGGCGGCGGAGTACTACCTGCAGCAGAGCGCGACCGAAGTGGTCGTGACCGACATCAAACCCGGCAAAGAAGCAGCGTATCGCGAGTGGGCCGATCGCATTCAAAAAGCCCAAGCGGCATTCCCCGGCTACTTGGGCTCCTTCTCGCAGCCGCCGCATCAAAATGAAAAGGGCTGGACGGCGGTGTTGCGCTTCAACTCGCCGGCGAGCCTCGAGGCGTGGCTCAACTCCGAGCAGCGCGCCGCGCTGATCAAGGAGGGCGCGGATTTGATCCGGGGCTTCCACGCCCAGCGCGTCGACACGTCGTTCCCCGGCTGGGCGCCGGTCAACCCGGCCACCGGCAAGCCGCCGAACATGTGGAAGACCGCGAGCCTCGTGCTGCTCACGCTCTTCCCGGTCGTGATGCTCGAGATCAAGTTTCTCTCGCCGATCACGCGCGCACTTAACCCGTCGCTCGGCACGTTTATCGGCAACGCCATCAGCGTCGCGCTCACCACCTGGCCGCTCATGCCGCTGGCGATCGCCGCATTCAAGGGCTGGATCTTCCCTGAAGACTCACCGCGTTGGCTCGTCATCGCATTTCCGGTGATCGTCGCCGCGTGCTACGCGCTCGAAATCTTCATTCTCTGGCGCCTCCTCCTCTAGACTGGAGTTCCCCCCGTGAACCTCTATACGATCAAAGAAGTGAAACGCCCAACGTCGGCCGACGAGGTCCACGATTGGCGCGACGGCTACGCGTGGCTCGCGGGCGGCACGTGGCTCTTCTCCGAGCCGCAGATCAAAACGAACACGTTGATCGATCTCGAGGATCTCGCCTGGAAGTCGCTCGAAGCGTCGGCCGGCGGGCTCGACATCGCGGCGACCTGTAAGATTCGCGAGCTCTACGACTTCAAGCCGCCGAAGGATTGGATCGCGGCGCCGCTGATCCACGACTGCTGCCTGGCATTCTTGGCATCGTTCAAGATTTGGAACGCCGCCACGGTGGGCGGCAACATCTGCATGTCGCTGCCGGCCGGACCGATGACTTCCCTCGCGACCGCGCTCGAAGGCGTGGTGACGCTGTGGCCGCGCAACGGCAAGCCCCGCGACGTCAAGATGATCGACTTCGTAACCGGCAACAACAAGAACGTGCTGGCGCCGGGCGAGTTGCTGCGCAACATCCATCTGCCGGCGGACGCGTTGAAGAAACGCTTCGCCTTCCGGCGCTCGTCGCTCACGCACCTCGGCCGCTCGGCGGTGCTGCTGATCGGGACGAAGTCGCCGAAGGACGGGTCGTTCTTGCTGACGGTGACCGCATCGACGGTGCACCCGCTGCAACTCGCCTTCGCGAAGATGCCGACCGCCGACGAGCTGCGGCTCGCGGTCGATGCGAAGATTCCGGACGACCTCTACCACAACGACGTGCACGGCACGCCGGCCTACCGCCGCCACATCACGTATTATTACGCCGAATCGATCCGCGCCGAATTGGAAGCGAAATGAACTACACCGTTAACGGCAAGAAATTCTCGGCCGAGCCCGACGCCGGTCAGTGTCTGCGCACGTTCTTGCGCGACCTCGGCTGGTACGGCGTTAAGAAGGGCTGCGACGCGGGCGATTGCGGCGCGTGCACGGTATTGATGGACGGCAAACCGTTCCATAGCTGTCTCGTGCCCGCGTTCCGCGGCGCCAACCGCGAGATCACGACCATCGAAGGGCTGGCGAAAGACGGCAAGCTGCATCCAATGCAGCAGAACTTCCTCAATGCGGGCAGCTTCCAATGCGGCTACTGTACGGCCGGCATGATCCTCACAGCCAGTACGTTCGACGACGAGGCGAAGGCCGATCTCCCGCACCACCTCAAGGGCAACCTGTGCCGCTGCACCGGCTACCGCAGCATCGACGATGCCATCCACGGCATCGGCGAGGCCGAGGAAGACGTGGCCGGCAAAGCGGCCGGTTCGAGCTTGCGCAATCCGTTCGGTCCGGCGATCGTGACCGGCCACGCGCGCTACACGCTCGATATCCCGCCGCCGACCGACGTGCTGCACATGAAAGTGTTGCGGTCACCGCACGCGCATGCGCGCATCACGGCGATCCGCAAGGATAAGGCGCTAGCCGTGCCCGGTGTGGCCGCCATCTTCACCTGGGAAGACGTTCCGCGCCGGCTCTACACGACCGCGCTGCACGAAGATCACCTCGTCGATCCCGACGACACGTACATCCTCGACAACGTGATGCGCTTCGTGGGTCAACGCCTCGCCGCCGTCGTCGCCGAAACCGAAGGCGCGGCCGAGGAAGCCTGCCGTTTGATCGAAGTCGACTACGAACTTCTGCCCACGGTCTTCGATCCGGAGCTTGCGATGGAGCCCAACGCGCCGGTGCTGCACGATCGTGGCAGCTCGTCGGGCGGCATGGGGCCCAAACCCAACGTGTACGTCGACATTCACGGCGAGATCGGCAACGTGGAGGCCGGCTTCAAGGAAGCCGACGCCATTCACGAGCGCACCTACTCGGTGAGCCGCATGCAACACGTGCATCTCGAGTGTCACCAGTCGCTGGCCTGGAAGAGCGACGATGGGCGCATTCACGTGCGCACCAGCTCGCAAGCGCCGTTCATCACGCAGACGAAGCTCGCGTACCTCTTCGGGATGTACGCGCGCGACCTGCACGTGTTCACCGAACGCGTCGGCGGCGGATTCGGCGGCAAGCAAGAGATGCTCAGCGAGGATCTCTGCGTGCTCGGCTTGCTCAAGACCGGACGGCCGGTGATGTGGGAATGGACCCGCGGGGAGCAGTTCACGAGCGCCAGCACGCGTCACCCGATGACGACGCACGTCAAAATTGGCGCCAAGAAGGACGGCACCATCACCGCGATCCAGGCGCGCGTCGTCTCGAATACCGGCGCGTACGGTAACCACGCCGGCGAAACGCTGGCGGCGTCGTTGGGCGTGTTCAGCCTCTACCGCAGCCCGAACAAGAAGGCCGACGGGTACGCAGTTTACACGAACATGGTGCCGGGCGGCGGCTTCCGCGGCTACGGCTCCTCGCAAACGACGTACGCGATGGAATGCGCGATGGACGAATTGGCGCGGTTGCTCAAGATGGACCCGATCGACTTGCGCCGCAAGAACGTCGTTCAACCCACCGATCGGATCGTGTCGATCTGGGAGGGTCCGTCGGACGCATCGTTCGGCAGCTACGGACTCGACCAATGCATGGATAAGGTCGAGGAAGCGCTCAAGAGCAAGCGCGGTTTGAAGAAACCGGCCGGCGATGAATGGGTCGAAGGCAAGGGCTTCGCGATCACGATGTTGGAGAGCGGCCCGCCGACCGAGCACCGCTCGGGCGCGACGATGGCGCTGAAGCCCGACGGGACGTATCATCTCGCGGTCGGCACGAGCGAAATGGGCAACGGGACGACGACGGCGCACAAACAATTGGCGGCCCAAATCGTCGGCTCGCGCATCGACCAAATCGACATCATCAACGCCGACACCGATCAAACGCCCTACGACACCGGCACGTTTGCCAGCACCGGCACGGTGGTGGCGGGCAAAGCGGTCGTCCTGACGGCCGAGGCGATGCGCGATCGTCTGATCGAATTCGCCGCGCGTGGAAGCGGCGTGGAGCCCGCCAAGTGGAAGGTGGAACACGACGCGGTCGTCCACGGCCATACGCGGAAAAAGCTGGTCGATGTGTACAAGGACTCCGTGAAGCAAAACTGGCCGCTCGAGGTGATGCGTAAAGCGTATCTCTCACCGCGCACGATCGCGTTCAACGCACACGGCGTGCGGCTCGCGGTCAATCGCATGACCGGCGAGGTCATGATCTTGCAAAGCATCCAGTGCGCCGACATCGGGCGGCTCTTGAACCCGATGCAGTGCCGCGGCCAAATCGAGGGCGCGGTCGGTCAGGGGTATGGCTGGGCGCTCTACGAGCACATGGACTACGACGCGAGCGGCACGATGCTCAACCCGACGCTACGCAACTATCGCATCCCGGCCTTTGCCGACTTGCCGCGCAACGAGATCTACTTCGCCGACACCTACGACAAGATCGGTCCGCTCGGGGCCAAGTCGCAAGGCGAAGCGGCGATCAATCCGGTCGCGCCAGCCGTAGCTAACGCCATCGAAGACGCCACCGGCGTTCGCTTCCCGCATCTTCCCTTCACGCCGGACCGGATCTTCGATAAGCTGCACACCTAACCGTGGCTAACGCCATCAACGCCACGGTGACGCTCGTCATCGTGGTGGCGATCGCGTGGCGTGCACCCTCGCTCGCAACCGCGGCGCTGGTATTTTACGGCTTGGGTGCGGTCTCGAGCTCCGGGATCGTCGCGTTGTTCGCGTGGTTGCCGCATCCGCTCCACGACGTGGTCGCCGGCGTCGTCGTTACCGTGTTCTCCGAGCTGCCGCTATTCGCGCTGCTGCTGTTCATCACGCGCTTCCCCACGCTTCCGTCGACGCCGCGCGCACGGCTGCGGATGCGGATCGGCGATGCGCTCTTCGTGGCGGCGGCGGTCGCGTTTACCTTGCTGACGATTTTCGAGCCGGTAGCGTTTTCAAGCTGGGCGTGGGCGCACGACGCGCTCGACGCCGCCGGCGCGTCGGCAATCGTGGTGCTCGGGCTGCTTGCCTATCGCGACACCCCGGGCGAGGCGCGCCACCGCATCGGCTGGGTGCTGGTCGGTTTCATCATCAGCGCGGTGTGCTACGTGGGCTCGAACTTCGAACAGCAGGCGACCGGCCAGGAGTTCGGGCTCGTGATCGGTCAGTGCGCGTTGCCCGTCGCGCTGGCGTATGCCGTGCTGCGGCACCGCGTGATCGATCTCGGCTTCGCCCTCAACCGCACGGTGATCTTCGGTGCGATCAGCATCGTGGTGCTGGTCTTCGTCAGTCTCATCGACTGGCTCAGTTCCAAAATACTCGGCGAGTGGCAGCTCGCGACCGCTGCCGAGGCCGTGGTGGCGGTGGTGTTCGGCTTCTTGCTCAACTCGTTTCACGAGACCATCGAGGATTGGGTGGAACGCACGGTCTTTCGCGAGCGCCACCGCGTCGAGCTGCGCCTCGAAGAGCGCACCGAAGCGCTCTCGTTGGCGGATTCGGAGGTCGAAGTCGACCTTACCTTGGCACTCGAAGTCAAGGAACTGCTGAAGCTCGTTTCAGCGGCCGTCTTCCGACGCGAGATCGGCAGCACGACGTTCAAGCGCGTCGCCGCCGGCGGCTGGTCCGACACCGACCTCGCCGAATTCGAGGCCGATAGTCCGCTGGCGCTGCGAATGCGCACCGCGAAGCGTCCGGTCTACCTCGCGGATCTCGCGATCGACCTTCGCATGTTGCCCGGCGGACACACCGCTCCGGTGCTCGCCGTTCCGATCGCCGCGCAACGCGAGTTACTTGGCATCGCGTTCTACGGCAGCGGGCACGACGGCAGCGCGCCCGACCCGAAAGAAATCGCACTGCTCGTGCAACTCGCGAAAGCCGCCGGTATGGCCTACACGATCGTCGACGCGCAGCGCTGGCGGCAGCGCGTCAACGATCTCGAGCGACTTACTTCGCGGGAATAGCCTGAATCTCGAGCGTCACGTCGACGTCGTCGCCGAGCATGACGCCGCCGCCGGCGATCGGCTGATTGAAGGTGATGCCGAAATCGGCACGGTTGATGCGCGTGGTCGCGCTCCAGCCGATGCGGTCGTTGCCCCACGGATCGGTGACATGACCGGCGACGGTGCCGTTGAGGGTGACGCTCTTCGTAACGCCGCGCAGCGTGAGATCGCCGGTGACGGTGAACGTCGAGCCGCTGCCGTTGATCGACGTGCTGACGAACTTCATCTTGCTGTGTTCGGCGCTATTAAAGAAGTCGGGGGCTTGCAGGTGGCCATCCCGCTTGGGCTCTTGGGTGTCGACCGTGGTGACGTCGATCTCGGCCTCGATCTTCGTGGGAACATCGCCGCTCTCGCCGAGCCTGATCGTCCCGGTCAGGCCGTGGAACGTGCCGCGGATCTTGGTCAGCATCAGGTGCCGAATGGCGAAGCTGATATCGGAGTGGGCCGGATCGATGGAATACGTCCGGGTAGTGGTGGTCGTTGTCATGCCACTAAGCGTACCGGGGCAACCGGCGATAGTCTTCAAACAGGCGCTTAATCGAATCATTAAGCTGATTAAGTAGGTACCATTGAATCCGATGCACGCAATTCTTGTAGCGGCGGCGATAACGGTAACGAATCCGGAGCCGGCTCCGGCGCCGTCCGCCAGCCTGTGTGGGCAGGGCGGAGTCGCGGCGGTTGCCGACCGGCCTGGCCTCGGACGTGCGCTGACAGTCAACGGTTCACCGTGCATCGTTCCGAAGGGCGAGGTTATTCTGGAGGTCGGGTTTCGCCAAGAGGTGACTCGGGCGGCGCCCGGGGTCAGCACGCTCGTCACCTTTCCGCAGCCCTTGCTGCGCTGGGGATTCTCGGCGGGCGACGAGATCGTGGTCGCGCCGAGTTTGGTGTATTCACAGCGTAGCGGGGCGAATCTCGGCAGCGCCCCGTTTGCGCCTGCCGCCGGCCTTCAAGACGCCGGCGTCGGATTCAAGCGGCAGCTGCACGATCGACCGTGGTTGCAGGACGCCGTTGAAATATTCGTCAGCATCCCGACCGGCTTTCCGGGCGGTGCCTATGGGTTCTCGGCCGGGATCCCAACCTATCTCATCGGCTACAGCCTCGTCGCTCCCTTGAGCTCAATCGTTAGTCTAACGACAACGCAGAACGTTCAGTGGAATGCTGGGCCCAACGCCGGCGGCGGACCGCAAGGATTTTTTTCATATCAGCCATCATTCGGCTTCTCGTTTGCCGTCGGAACGCACGGCGCGGTGTTCGTGCAAGATCAAATCACGACGCCTGCCGGTCCGGCCGGGGGAACGTCGAATCGAGCGTTCCTCGGCGTTCAGAGGACCATCTCTTCCGACGTCGTGCTCGACGCCGAGTACGAGATGAATCTGTTGCCCCAACCGGGCTTCACTCAGCACGCCTTCGGCGTCGGCGCTGCCGTCCGTTTATAGCGCGATAGACAGCAGAGCCTTCATTTACCGCTCATTAACTGACCTCAAATAGACTCTCCTTGATCACGGGTGTCACTCGGACGAGAGGGGTGTTGTTATGATGTCTGTTTGTTCGGTATTGCGATCGGCAGAGGCTGAGTATCACGCCTCACGCGCACGCTATATTCGCACCGTTCTGGCCGGCGCGGAGCAGCGCGTCACGGAATCGATCGGGAAGCGACGCAGTCGGCTCATGGTAGAGATAGCGAACCTCGCGCTGTTGGCGCATAGCCGATACGACGTGTATCAGGCGGCTTTGAACGCCTACGCAGCAAAGGCTCCGAACCGCGTGATGGCCGCCGGCTTGTTGCCGCCGTCGCCGGTAGAGCGCACGATCCGCGGCATCGACAAACTCTATAAGGCGGCCGTTCAGGCCGCCGAGGACTTTAGCGAATGCGACGTCATCATCAAGAAGCGCAAAGATCAACTCCTGGCGATAGACCAGAAAATGCGCGTCCAAGTCGAGCAGTACGGCCGCGACATCATCGCCCAACTAGAAACGCCCAGTGGGCTCGAAGGCGCGTTCATGCGCGATCCTCTGCTCGGCCGCGCCTACGCGCGGATGCTCAACGCGCGGGCCAAACACGCCTCAATTTGCGGAATGGCGTCGTGAAGCGAGTCACCACGATTTAATTGGGTAAACGGCAAATTCTGTATCGCCGGAGGAGCCCACGGCTCCGAGGACCGCCGTTGCAGCCGCCCCGGTGCGGAAGGCGTCGAGCTCTGCCGCATGTTCAAACCGGTAAAGGATCGCGGCGCCACCGATATCGCCTCCGAACACGAGCACTCCAAGGAATCCGTCGGCCGCGGCGAGCGGTCCGAGTAATGTTACAACCTTCACTACATCGGCGGCCGTACGCTCGAAGGCGTAGGCGTGGTGCGATCCCGGATCGATGGTTGGGTCGCCCGCGCTCTCCTTTACCTCATAAAGCGCGAGCGCCACGGATTCCGCGACCGCATGACGTTCGGCGTTGAGGTGATGCGCGTCCCACGCTGACGCGAGGTGCACGAAGGCACCGTGCCCTCCGAGCCCGACGATTGCGATGACCCGGCGGTGGTTGGCTGAGCGCAGCACTGCCGCGGTCTGGGCCTTCGCGGCGGACGTCTTCGCTTTCTCGATTAACGTTTCGCACGTCGAGAGCGCCGCGTCAACGCGATCTGCGGTGACGTGCAGGATGTCGATCGCGCACCAGGTACCGCGAGCGAACGCAACCGGCAGTCCGCCCGGGCGATGGTCGACGGGCGTGTGGCGGTGGCGGTCATCATGCGAGTCGTTCATCGGGGGCCTCCTTCATTGGCTTATCGAGTTTACCCACCGGGGAAGTGCCGAACCAGACGGACAGCGCATTTTGCAGCGCGGGAACGGCGCTCCCGGTAGGTTCGCCGTTTGTTGCGGCCCACGCGACGTGCGCGTCCGGGCGGATCAGCAGCGCGTCGGCCGGCGGATGTTCGGCTTGCGCGACGTGAATGTCGATGCGATCGCGCCAGCCTCGGACCGTCTCGAGAAGATCTGTGCGGCCGGCGAGATCGAGGAAGATCGGTCGCGCAGTGTGCGAGAGGTCCGCGACGTCGCGATGAGGGCTCCGAGACGACGCAATGGCTGCGCCGGCGAAGTGACGCTCGTCGTGATAGCTATCCAGCAGACCGGCCGGTGCCCAACCGTGAATCGAGGCGGCGAGCTTCCACGCGAGGTTGACCGCGTCCAGCATGCCGACGTTGAGGCCGATGCCCGTGGCGGGAAATTGATGCGCTGCATCGCCGGCTAAGAAGATCCGCTTGTCGCGATATCGTTCGGCTAGTCGCGCTTGAAGCTGGTAGCGCGAGAGTCGCGTCGCCTCTCCCAACGGCAACGCCGACCCAAGCACGCGGCGGATGCTATCCCCAAGCTCGGTCAGCGTCAGCGGTGCGTCATCGTCAACGCCGGTGACGTCGTCTTCGGTGGTTTGCATGCTCAGAACGCCGTCGCTAAACTTCGCGAACGCAAACACGCCACGATCGGTGTACGTGAAGCCCGGATGGATGCGTCCCACTCCCGGGACATCAAGATCACCATTGTCGAGCAGCAGCTGCGGTTCGGTGAGGGTGACTCGGCCGAGACGGTTCAGTTCGGGATTCGTCGTGCCGGGAAACGGGATGCCGGCGAACTTGCGGACGTTGCTGCGCGGGCCGTCGCAACCCACTAGGTACGGTGCGGTCAGTTGGTAGCACCCATCCGGGCCGCTCACTTCGGCGGTCACCGCGGTGTCGTCTTGACGCAGGCCAACGAAGTCGTGCCCGCGGCGGATCTCGGCGCCGAGTTCTTGCGCGCGTTCGTCGAGGAGCCGCTCGAGCTGCGGCTGCGGGAGCGGCATCCCCACTGGTGGATTCGCCAAGCCGGTGAAGCGCAGATATATGTTGCCGAACGGATACGCGGAAGCGAAATGCCCGGACGCAGGGCTCGCCGCTTCGAAGCGCTCCAGCAAGCCACGGTATTGGAGCAGTTGCAAGATCTGCCCGACGACGGCGTTGGCCTTCGGGGTATCGTGCAAATGCGGCCGCCGCTCGATGACCACCGGTCGCACCCCGGCGAGTCGCAGTTCGCTCGCCAGCATCAAGCCGGTCGGGCCGGCACCCACAACGATCACGTCGGCGTCCATAGTCATCGTCAGGGGAGGTAGAGGCCGCCGTTGACGTGCAGCGTTTGTCCGGTGATGTAGCGTGCGTGCGGGCCCGCGAGAAAGCGGACTGCCGACGCAACGTCGTCTGGAACGCCCCTCCGGCCCACCAGCGTCACCCGACCGGCGCGGTGACTCGGCGCGGGGCCCGCGCGCACCGTGTCGATGACGCCGGGCACGACGCAGTTGACGGTGATCCCGTCGCCCGCTAAATCGTGCGCGAGGGCGCGCGTCAGTCCGCCCAGCCCGGCCTTTGCCGTGATCACGTGAGCGCGATTGAGGGCGCCGGTATGCGCCGTCATTCCGCCG
>DASYOE010000221.1:0-22578 GCA_036008105.1 Candidatus Lustribacter sp.
GCCGCCGGTTACCTGCCTGCGGAAGGTGTAGAGACTGGACGGGCGCGGCCTACCGGGGTCCATCAGGCGGACCCCTACGGCCAAGGCACAGTCCAGACCACGAACCGGTCGATCCTCGGATCGAAGCGGGCGGCGAAAGCCGAAGTGGTACGAAAATCTGCCGCCCGCGAGGGCATCCGAGTTCGAGCCTCGGTCATCCCAGCTGTCCGCCCCTATCTAAGGTCGAGGTGGGAGAACGGCGACCGCGAGAGAAGTCCGGAGACGTGCGTTCTCAAGCCGTGCCGCTTCTTATTGCGGCGACGATACTCACCGGCGTAGCCGGCCTTCGCGACAGCGCTCGGGCCGATAGCATTCCCGCCGAGTCACTGCAGGTCGTGCAAGCGCCGAGCCCGGCGCCCACGGAGAAGCCGGCTCCGAAATTCTCGATGAAGATCGAGACCTATACGTCGGGGACGAACAACCAGATGGTCGGACCGGGGACGACGCCGGCCGAAGGGGCGCATTTCGCCGCCGGTGGTGTGCCGGGACCGGGCACGCCCTACGACTTCTTTTCGGGTTCGCCAACCGTCACGGGTGAAGGGCTCAGCTTCGACTTCTTGATCAGCCCGACGTACGCGATTTCGCCCGCGGTCGACGTCACGACGACGCTCGGCTACGGTTCGGCGTCCGGTACGGGCAACGTGATCAACTATTGGGGCGATGCGCTGATGCCCTCGATCAACCCGAACCTCGGCAGCCGCGCGTTTCAGCTCGCGCCGGCGTTCCCCACGCACAACGGACAGAATCCGGTCAGCGCGACGAACGTCGGCTTTCTCTCCGGCGCAGCCCTGCTCCACAACGGCAACGGAGCGTTGACGGTCGGCTGGCTGAACACGCACCAGAACGTTCCGTGGGTGTTTACGCAAGCGCCGTGGACGACGACGCCATTCGAGTTGGCGCCGCAGCTTCCGCAATCGATCGGCGACGGTCCGCCTTCGAACGACACGCTGAAACCGTCGCTCGCAGAGCTGCCGCTCTCGGGCGCGGATTTCTGGGTGAAGGACGGCATCACGACGCTCGAAGTTACGAGCGCGAACCTGCCGATGCCCTACGGGACGTCGGCCCGCATCCTGAGCGGTTCGATGGTCATGGACCAGGGCAGCGGTTTGAAGTACTCGGCGCAAGTCGTCGGGCTCTCGACGGCCGGTCCGGAAACGGGCAGCGTGCTCTTCGGCAGCAACGCGACGTTGACGAACGGCGTTCCGCAGTCGACCGTGTTCGGCCAACACATGGTCGTTGCCGGCGCCGGCGTGACGTTCCCGGTGTGGAACAGCGACGCGGAGTTCCGCTACGGATATTCGTGCTACGGCGCGGTCGGCGCGGCCGCGTCGACGTCCAGCTGCACGTCGGGCAACTACGTGTACGGCAAGGTCCATCACGGCTTCTCGGCGTTCGATCTCGCGCTCGAGGGCGTGAACTTCGGCGGCAGTTACGCACCGGCGATCCTCAACTACGGCACGGTGCAAAACGTGTGGACGTATCCGTCGGCGTGGCCCGGCACGTGGTTGCGCGGCAGCTTCCAACTGGTCGATAATTCGGAAGTCGGTCCCAATCGTATCGGCATCCGCGCCGCATCGACGTTCATCGTCGCCGGCGTCGAAGTGCGCTTGGCGTTCGCGCAGTATCAACAGATCCAGCCGCTCAACATGCAAAGCGCGTTAGCGCCGGGTTTCGTCGATCCGTACTTCTTGCCGCAGGTGACGTCGGCCGGTACGATCGGCTACGAACAGCATTGGGAAGGCTGGTTCAACTACCGCGCCAAGTGGGGCGATCTGACGCTCGACCTCGGTCAGGTGAACACGTGGCGCGCGGCACCGGCCGGCGCGCCGCAAGACAACGTTCAGATGCAGTACCCCGGCGGCGTGTTCACGTTCTCGCGGAACTTCGGACCGAAGGTATTCGGTACCGCCGGCGTCGGGCGCTTCGCGCTCAACGGCGCGTTCGATACGTCCGGCGCCAACAACGCGTCGTTGGCCCAAAACCTGGTGTTCGCCGGAATCGAATTGCGGCCGAACGGCACGACCGGCTACGGCGTCCAGTGGCGCTTGTATTCGGTCAACGGGAACCCCACGATTCCGGGTGGCCTCTCGCCCGCTTATCACGGCCCCCAAATCCAGTTCTACCAGCGCTTTAAGACCTAATTTCCGAGGAGGCCGCCCCTTCGGGCGGGAACCCACGATAGTTCCGAAACCCGGCACGAAAGCCGGGTTTCGCGTGTCGGGAGTTGGGCTTGAAGATCGTCGTCACCGTAAAACTCGTTCCGGACACGAACGCCGATAAGCGTATCGATCCGGCGACGAAGCGTCTCGTCCGCACGGGCGTCGACATCGTCCTGAACCCCTTCGACGAGTACGCGATCGAGGCGGCGCTGCAGCTGCGCGACGCGCTCGCCGACGGTTCGACGGTGACGATCTTTTCGATGACCCCGGAAAGCGGGCGCGAGATCGTACGCAAGGCGCTGGCGATGGGTGCCGACGATGCCGTGATCCTCTCCGATCCGGGCCTGGCCGGGTCGGATGTCTGGGCGACCGCGTACGCGATCGCGCACGGCATCAAGGCCGGCGAGTTCGATCTCGTTTTGACCGGAACCCAATCGACCGATGCGATTTCCGGCGATCTTCCCGGGATGCTCGCAGAATATCTTGGGATTCCGGCGCTAACCTATGCTCGTGAACTTCACGTGGCCGACGGCCGCTTGCGCATCAAGCGCGAGACCGAGACCGGGTACCAAACGGTGAGCGCGCCGCTGCCGGCGCTCGCGAGCGTGACGAAGAGCGCCAACGAGCCGCGCTACCCCTCGCTCAAAGGCATCATGGGCGCCAAGAAAAAGGACATCCGCTCGCTCGCGCTGGCCGAGCTCGGTCTGACGAAGGCGGTCGGCGGCGACGGGGCGCGCACCGAGGTGCTGGCATTGGCAACGCCCCCCGCCCGCGAGCACGGCCGCACCGTTACTGCCGCCGACGGAGCCGCCGGCGCGCGTGCGGTGTTCGACTTTCTCCAGAGCCGGCATCTCCTATGAAGCACGTCGTCGTTTTCATCGAGCACAAGAACGGCGGCGCGCGGCGTTCGTCGATCGAGGCGCTGTGCGCCGCGCGTCCGGTCGCGGACGCGCTCGGGGGCGCGGTGCACGCGGTGGTGGCCGGCGCGCAAGCGGCCGCGGTCGCGGAGGCGCTCAAAGCGTATCCCGCCGACCGCATCCACGTTCTCGACGATGCCTCGCTGGCCAAGGCCGGCGTGGACCCGCTGGTCGATGCGCTCGAAAGCGTAGCCCGCGCCGCCGGTCCCGCGCTCGTGCTCGTCGCGAATACGATGATCGGGCGCGACGTCGGCTCGCGGTTCGCAGCCCGGGTCGACGCCGGCATCAACGCCGACGTCACCGGCATCGAAGTGCGCGACGGCCGGGTAGCCTGTCGCTCGCCCAAGCTGGGCGGGTCGACGATCACGACCTGTGCCTTCAAGAATACCGACTACGGCGTCGCGACGCTCCGGCCCAACGTTTTTGCGGTGACTGCCGCGCCCGGCCAGGGTGAGATCGTCGCGCTTGCACCGAGCGGTAAGTCGTACGTCGTGACGGTCGAGGACGAGGTCGAGGAAGCCGCGCCGGAACTCGGCGTCGAGGAAGCCTCGGTAGTCGTTTCAGGCGGCCGCGGCATGGGTGGCCCCGAACCATTTACGGGCATGCTGCACGATCTTGCCGAAGCGTTCGGAGGTGCGGTCGGCGCCTCGCGCGCGGCGGTCGACGCAGGCTGGATCTCGCACGGCCATCAAGTCGGACAAACCGGAAAGACCATAAGCCCGCAACTGTACATCGCGGTCGGAATCTCCGGAGCCATCCAACACAAGGTGGGCATGCGTACCGCTGCAACGATCGTCGCCATCAACAAAGATGCCGGCGTTCCGATCGCCGACTTTGCGGACTTGCTCGTTGTGGGCGACGCGTTCGCGATCGTCCCGGAACTCACTAAACTCGTTCGCGAGGCGAAAGCCGTCCACGCGTAACATCCCGAAAGAGCTGCTCGTGATCCGTTTCCGTTTGCCTGTTCTCATCGTCGCCGGCGCGATCGTGGCGATCGCCGCTGTAACGTCACATCAGGCCGGTGCCGCCACCAAAGCGGCTCCCAGTCCGTCGCCGTCTGCCGCACCGGCACCGAGCGCAACGCCCGAACCGCTCGATCACGCGATCCCGCGTCTCGAGGCGGCGCTGAAGGCGAACCCGGACGACAAGGACGCGATGACGGAATTGGCCGGCGACTATCTCAACGTCAACCGGCCCGATCTCTCGCAGCAGCTGACGCAGAAGCTCCTGACCGGCGGAACGAAGAACGCGCAGATCTACTTCATCGACGGCACCGCGCAGGGCATGCTCGGGAAATCCGACGAGGGCATCGCCAGCATGGAGCAAGCGGCTAACCTCGAGCCGACCAACATGATGGTTCTGCAGTCGCTCACCCAGATGTACGTTCGCGCGAACCGCCCCGCCGATGCCGAGCGCGTCGCGCGCCGGGCCTTGACCTTCAACGCAAATTCGAAAGATGCCGGCTTGAATTTGGGCTTCGTGCTCGCCGTCGAGAAGAAGTACGACGAAGCGCGCGCGCAGTTCGAAGCCGTCGCGAAGCTCGATCCGAAGGACCCGCATCCGCTCGTGCTCGAGGCGCGCACGTACGAAGACGCAAGTTCGCTGGCGCTCGCGATGCCGTTGCTCGATCGCGCGCTCGCGATCGACCCGAAAGATCTCGAAGCGCTGGCTGCCAAAGCCGAGCTGGCCTCGGCGATGCATGACGTCAAGACGTCGATCGCGACGTACGAGCTGATCTTCGCGCAGGCGCAGGACAACGACGGCAAAGTCGCCGTCGTGGATCAAGAAGCGCTGGTCTACGCGCGCGAAAAACAAGACACCGACGCCGATGCGACGTTCCGCAAGGCGATCGACAACTACGGTACGCCGACGTCGCACTTGGCCTACGGCGATTACCTCGCGTCGAAAAACGACAAGGCCGGCGCGCTGCGCGAGTGGACGGTGGCGCTCGGCGCCAATCGCGACAACCCGCAGGCGCTGGCGCGTTTGGGTCAAGCCGCTGCCGAAAGCAACGATTTCAGCAAGGCTGCCGACAACTACAAGCGCCTGACCGAAGTCGACACCAACGACCCGCAAGCGTACATGCTGTACGGCCAAGCGTTGCTCGCCAATAAAAACGCCACCGCTGCGCGCGATGCGTTCAAGGCCTCGTTCAATCTCAACCACACGCCCGACGCGCTGGTCGGGCTCGCCGCCGCGGATCAGGAAACCCGGAATTTCACCGAAGCGATACAGATCTACGAAGCACTGGATAAGAACGCGGCGGCGGTCGTTAAGGCCAATCCCGGCATTCTGTTCAGCATGGCGTCGGCGTACAAGGGTGCGAACGACGTCAAGAACGAGCGGGCGACGCTGGTACGTTTTCTCGCCTTCCTCAAACCCGGGACGCAAGGCTACACGCAGATCCAGCAAATGATCGCGCAGATCGATCACCCGTCGGCGGCGAAGCCGGCTGCGAAACCATCGCCGAAACCGTCGGCCAAACCGACACCCTCGCACTAGCGCCATGCTCGTCGCGTACGACGAGTCGCTCGCGCGTCACCTCGCCGGCGTCCACCACATCGAGCAACCCGACCGGGTGCGCGTGGTGGCCGCCGAGCTGGCGCGTCGCGGCTTGCTCGACGAACGCATCGATACGCGTCCGGCGGTCGAGGCGGAAATCGCGTTGGCGCACGACCTCGCCTACATCGAACGGGTGAAGCGCGAGTGCGAGCGGCTCGATTCCGGTGAATACGCCGAACTGTCGACCGGCGACACCGACATCGACGCGACCTCATACGAAGGCGCGTTGCACGCGGCGGGCGGCGCGCTGGCCGCACTCGACCACGTAACCGGCAGCGGCCGGGCGGCGTTCGCGCTCGTTCGTCCGCCCGGTCATCATGCCGAACCGGCCCGCGGCATGGGCTTTTGCTTGTTCAACAACGCCGCGATCGCCGCGCGCGCGTTCAGCGTCGAAACCGGCGAGGGCGCGCTCGTCGCCGACATCGACTACCACCACGGAAACGGAACGCAGGCGCTCGTCGGCGGCGGGCTGTCGTATCTCTCCACGCACGCGATGCCGGCATATCCGGGGACCGGTTTCGCCCGCGACAACCACTTCGGCGCGGACGGCGCGCTGGTCAACGTGCCGATCGCGTCGAGCGGGATATCGACCGAAGCGTTCGTTGCCATCTGGACGTCGGCGCTGCGCGATCTCGTCGCGCGGCTGCGGCCGGGAATCCTCATCGTGAGCGCGGGTTACGATTTCGTCGCCGGCGATCCGGTCGGCGATTTAGGCGTTGCGCCGAGTGCGGCCGAACAACTCGGACGCTTGGTGCGCGAAATCGCCGACACGTATTGCTCGGGACGCGCACTGTTCGTTCTCGAAGGTGGTTACGATCCGATGGTTCTCGCCGGCTGCGTGGCCGACACGATCGCCGGCTACGACGGCGCGCGCACGGTCGATGAGGCCGACGTTGCGGCCATCCCGGCCGAACAGCGCGCGGTGCTCGAAACGGTCACCGTGCCGTGATGGATCGTATCGTGCTCGTGTTGCGCGTAGCGTTAGGCGCGGTGTTTCTGGCTGCCGGAGCGCTGAAGGTCGGACACGCCGATGTCTTCGCTTCGGAAATTGCCGGCTTTCAGTTGTTGCCGCATCCGCTCATCGCACCGCTCGCGCTGCTGCTGCCGTTCCTCGAGCTGATGGTCGGTGTCTACTTGGTCCTGGGCTTGTTCACGCGGCTCGCGGCCTGGTTCGCAGCCGCCGAAATGGCGCTGTTCTCGGCCGCTATCGCGTCGGCCGTGCTGCGCGGCATCAGCACGTCGTGCGGGTGCTTCGGCCCCAGTGACAAGGCGACGACCTCGTGGCCCGAAGTCGGCCGCGATCTCGGCTTCACGCTGGTCGCCGTCGTCATCGCGTGGTGGGCGCCCGGGGCGTTGGCGCTCGATCGTAGAATGGAGGGTCCTCATGAGTAAAGCTGCACCTCAGCCGGCCGGCTGGCTGAATCGCAAGACGCTGACCTACGGGACGATCGCGATCGTCGTGATCGCCGCGATCATCGCGATCGGTTTAGCGAATCGCGGCGCCGTCTCGAACTCCGCGCAGACCGTCAACCCGGATGCGACGAAGCTCACCGTCGGCTCCACTGCGCCAACCTTCAACGTTACCACCGACGCCGGGCCGTTCGACCTGGCTTCGGTGAGCACGCCGGTGTTTCTCGAAGTGTTCGCGTCGTGGTGCCCGCATTGCCAACACGAAGTGCCGATCATCGACGCGCTCGCCAAACAATATGCCGGGAAGGTCGCGTTCGTCGGCGTATCGGGCAGCCCGTACGGCGTCGACGGCAGCTCGCCGGAGAATCAGGCCGACATCGACGCGTGGGTGCAACACCTCAACGTGACCTATCCGGTCGCGTTCGATCCGGATCTCAAGGTCGCCAACGCGTATCTCCAGGGCGGCTATCCGACCATCGTGATGATCGATCGCAACAAGGTCGTCCGGTACGTCAACAGCGGCGAGCTCACGCCGGTACAGCTTCAAACGGCGCTCAACGGCGTTCTCTCATCGCATTCTTAGGACGAAAACCGGTTCCTCAACGTAGCGTGTAGGTATCGCTACCCACCGAGGAGTTCTCCGTGTTTCGACATCATATCGGAGCGCTTGCATTGCTCGCAGCATTCGCACTGCCGCTCGTCGCATCCGCGCAATCCGTTCCCGCTCCAGGCGCAGCCGCGCCGGCGCCGCCCGCGCAGCATCAGCGCCACCATCGCCGCAACCCCTATCTGCATGCCATGCGGAGCCTGAATCTCTCCGATGCGCAAAAGCAACAGATCGCCGGCTTCCTGAAGAGCACGCGTTCTGCCAATAAAGGCGCGGACCAGCAGACCCGCCGGGCCAACATGCTCGCGATGCGCAAGCAAATCGACGGCGTCCTTACCGACGACCAGCGCTCGCAGTTGCGGGCGAACCTCGGGCGCGCGCGCGGCAGCGCGGTGAAACCCACGCGTCCTGCGCCGCAAGGGGCCACGCAGTAAGGTTCTTCCTGCAACGCTTGCGAATATTGAGAACGGCGGTCCGCGAGGCACCGCCGTTCTTCTATGGCTGATAACGCTTCCGCGGACATCCACGACTACCTCAAGCTGCTCGACCGCGTACCTGAGACTTTTCGTCGGTCGTGGGATGCCATCGCAATATACGATATCGAAGGCCGGGTGATCGTCGGCAACGCCGTGGCACGCGCGATGATCGGCACCGACCGGGCCTTGGCCTTGCGCGGGCGTCATTTTACCGCGCACCTGACGCTCGAAGCGGCAACGAAGGCGGCGCGCGACTTCGCGCATTGCGTGACCCTGGGCCAAACGGTCGATAGCGACAGCGAATTCATCGACGCCCGCGGCGAGCCGATTCCGGTCCGCATGCGGCTCGTTCCGGCGCGGCTCGAGGGCCGGATCGTGGGCGTGATCGGCTTCGCGCGCGATAGCCGCGCCCGGCTCGACGTCGAAGCCCAGTTCATGCGCTCGGAACAGCAGTTCCGGTCGTTGTTCGAAAATCACCCGGACGCGCTGGCGCTGCACGATTTGGAAGGCCGCTTCTTGCGCGTGAACGCGGCGTCCGAACGGCTCACCGGCTATACGATCGAGGAGCTGATCGGCCAGTCGCCGGCGATCCTCGCCCCGACCGGGGGGTACGATGCCGAAGGCACCCGCGAGATCATGCAACGCGGCGAAACGCAGGAATTCGAGCACCCGATCCGCACCAAGAGCGGCGCCATCCGCGAGATCAACGGCCGGCGCGTGCCGCTCTACGTCGACGGCAAGGTGCGCGGCTTTTGCGGCATGATTCGCGACGTGACCGAAGAGCGGCGCGCCGCGCGCAACTCGGCGCGTCAAGCAACGCGGATCGCCGAACTCTATCGTATCGCCGCGGCCGCGGGTATCGCGCAGGACGAGCGCGTCTTGACCGCACTCGAGGCGGGGCTGGCGGAACTCGGCGCCGAGTGGGCGTACGTCGCGCGCACCGACGCCAGCGGCTTCGAGGTGACGTACGCCGCCGGCACGCGACCCGAACGGGTACCGGTCGATGCCGACCGGCAGCGGTTGCGCGATGAGTTGGAGAGCGAGGACGTGTTCGTTTTCGAGAACCCGGCGGCGTATCCGCGTTCGCTCGCCGGTGCGGCCATTACCGTCGAGGGGAAGCGGTACGGGGCGATCGCGTTCGTGCACACCGTCGAGCCGATGGAAATAACCGCCATGGATCGCGACTACATCCGCGCGCTGGCGGTGCTGATCGGCTCCGCGATTCAACAGGGTGAACGCAGTAAACGGCTCGACTCGCTCGCGTTCGGCGACGCGCTCACCGGTTTGCCGAATCGCGCGCTGCTCCAGGACCGCCTCGAGCAGACGCTGCTTTCCGCCCGCCGGCACCGGCGTTCGTTTGCCGCGCACTACGTGGATATCGATCACTTCAAGACGATCAACGACACCTACGGGCACCACGTGGGAGATGCGGTGCTCATCGCCGTCGCGACCTGGATGCGTTCGGTCCTCCGCGATAGCGATACGATCGGACGCATCGGCGGCGACGAGTTCGTGGTGCTGCAACCGGAAATCGATTCGCAGCGCCAGGCGGAAGAGTTGGCCGCGAAGCTGTGCAGCATTCGCGATCAGCCGCTGCGCATCGGCGCGCGCGATATCTCGGTCACGATCAGCGTGGGCTGCGCGGTCTTTCCGGTCGATGCCGAAAATCCGGTCGACATGTTAAAGGCCGCCGACGGCGCTCTCTACGACGTCAAGCACCGCGGCCGCGATGGCTTCGCGATCGGCGTCGCTACGTAATCAGGGGGCGACGCTGACGGCGATTTCCGTCAGTTTGGTCAGGTCGAGGTCGCCGATGAGGGCGAAGGCGAGGCCGCGGTCGCGCCACGTGAGGAGCATCGTCGGGCCGTCCTTGACGTACTCCGCATCGTGGCCGGCGAAGTGCGTGACCGACGGTTTCACGCCGCCGAAATCGGGCTCGGCGTCGGAATTGTTCTCGAACAGCGAGAGCGTGCGGATGCCGTCGCTGTAGAGAATGTGCAGGTTGTGCAGGCCGCGGAAGATCGAGTTCTCCGCGCCGATGATGCGAAATCCGTCGGGCAGATAGCGCGGGTTCTCCGGCTTGAAGCCGGCGTCATCGAAACTGCTCTGCAGGTCGTCGTTGATGTCGGCGAAGCGCCGGCCCTCAACTTGCTGGAAGTCCGGCGGGATCGTCGTCGAGAAGACGCCGTTCGGGATCTCGCCCGTGAAGCGGATCTCGTCGAACCGCGAGCGCCATGCGAGCGAGCCGTCTTGGTGATAGGCTTCCTTCGCCAGCACGACCTTGGTCGCGTTGTCGATCCATAGCCGCATCATGCGCTCGCCGGTGTAGCGGTTGACGAGCGACACGGTCGTTGCGGGACGGGCGGCGACGACCTCGACCGGACCGATCACGGCCCGGTAGTTCGCGATCAGCAAGGCGATGCTCGTGTTCATCTCGACCGCGTTGTCGGAGGACGGGTTTTCCGACACCATCGCGCGATGCTGTTTGGGATCGATCTTCGTGGTCGTCGTGCCCAGCGTGATGTCGTATTCGCCGTAGAGGGCTTCGGGCGCCAGGAACGTGCGGCGCGTGCTCGACGGCGCGAGGTGCTCGACGCGCTGAATCGTGGCGCTCGCAACGCGCGTGCCCCAACGAATCGTCTGCAACTGGCCGACGTAGGAAACGTGACGCGGTGCTTCCAGCGCCGCGCGCACGAGCGCCGCCGGATCGGGTGCCGGCGCGGTACGCGCGGCCAAGACGGCGGCGGGCAGCAAGCCCGCCGCTACGATCGCGAACGCGGCCGCGAAACGCACCATCGTTATCGTTCGGATGAGGGTGCCGAATCGTCCGCCCCGATCAAGCCGGAGGCTTGTCCACCGTCGACGACCGATGCCGGGACGATGAGACCACGATCGGCGAGCGGGTTGTCGGAGGCGAGGGCGGCATGTTCTTCGAGCAGATAGGTTGCTGCGACGCCGGGCGACTGACTGCCGCCGTGAACGCCGGGGATGCCGAGATAGACGAACCCCGCGATGACCGCGGCGACCGGAACGGCGATCATCGGACGCCAGAGCGCGCGCAGGCGGTCGGCGAAGGACGGCTGCAGCGGCTGCTCGCGGATGCGCTCCCAAACGCGCGCCTTGATGATCGACGGGAACTCGAGCTCTTCGGCTCGCGCCGCCGTACGCACCCAATCGCGGACGGCTGCGAGCTCGTCGTAGAGCGCGCGGCAGTCCGTGCAGGTTTCGAGATGCGCGTGAATGTCAGCGTCGGGCTCGGGTCCGAGCGCGCGGTGGAGGTAGTCGTCAAGAGTGTCGGCGTTGTAATGCATGATGTTCAGGATTCAGGGTGCTGTTGTTGTTCGCGAATCACGAGGCGTCGGAGCAGCGCGCGAGCGCGATGTAATCGCGAGCGAACCGTTCCGATGGAACACCCCATGATGTCGGCAATTTCCTGGTAGCTGTATTCCTCGACGTCCGCTAGGACGATGACTTGGCGCTGGTCGGTAGAGAGTTGGGAGAGTGCCTTGGCAAGCGGCCCACCCAGCTGCTCCGCCATGTAGTCCTCGACGGGATCGACCGCAAGCGGCTTGGACCCCCCGTATTCCTGGGGTGCGTTGTCTTCAGGTATCTCTTCCTGGAAACGTCCTTTTTGCCGCCGAAGTTCATCTCGGTGCAAATTCGTCACAATTCGGTAAATCCAGGACAGGAACGACGTCCCGGGCTGAAACGACCGCCAGGCGCGGTAGACGCGAATGAACGCTTCCTGGGTCAGGTCGCGGGCGTCGGCCTCGTTTCCGGTCAGCCGGTAGGCAAAGTTGTACGTTGCCTTGCCGTACTGCTCCATCGCCCGTTCCAGGAACTCCGTCGCTTCCTGCGTCGGCGGCTCGGGCGGCTTGCGCGGTACCCCCATCAACCCCAGCGCGTTCGGGGCCCACGCGGCTCTAGCCTTGGCTCGGAAATTGTGTTACGCTCGCTTGCGAGCTTGTAAATTAGGTGAGCCGAAAATTTCTCTAAGGATTGGCGAACGGATGACCCGGGCAATGGCACTCGCCGCGCTCCTCGCGACGAGCGTCTTAGCCACGCTGCTGGTCGTGCAAACGAGCCTGGCGTGCGGCGATAAAGTCGCCCTCCCCGTTCCGTCGGCCACGATGGCGATGATGCCCGGGATGGACATGAGCTCGATGGCCGGCCCAGACGGCATGACTTCGATGATGATTTGCCCGGTCGTGCTGGCGTTGCTCGCAGCGAGCGTGTTGCTCGCGGCCGCCACTCTCGCGATGTGGTGGCGCGATCCGCATCGGGCTTTGACGCAGCGTAAGATCGTGCGCGCGTTGGCGGAACTGCCGCCGGCGCGCACGATGGCCGGAATCGCGCTCGCGGGCGGCTGCGCGGTCGTGGCGATGCTGTGGCTCGAGCGCTCGGGAACGCCGGAGCTGCCGAATTGCATCCTGGCCATCGTGCTGCTCGCGGCGTGCTCGCTCTGTGCGACGCTCTGCGCGATTCTCGCCGGCCGCGTCGCGCTCGCGCTCGGCCGGCGGCTCATGCTGGCGATTGCGGCGGTCATCGATGCCGTCGAGGGTCATTCGGCGCCGCGTTACCGGCGCTTCGCCCCCGTCGTTGTGGGCAGCAACGACTTCCCGTTGCTGGCCGCCGGGCGCGGCTTGCGCGCTCCTCCGGTGTTCGTGCGCTGATCCATCGCCCCGTTCCGGGGCGTATACCGCACAACCTAACGGAGAACCAAGATGACGACGCAGCTCGCGCATGCGGCGGTTGGCGCTTTTCTGGCGCTGACGGTCGCGGCGACGGCGCCGCAAACGATCGCTCACATTCACGGTACCATCGTGAAGATCGATCCGGCGCGCCATACTTTTATGATTCACCACGACCCGTTTCCGATGATGCCGATGTCGATGACGATGGAAGTCGAACCGAAGCAGCCCGCCGATCTGCGCAAGCTGCACGTCGGGGAAGTCATCTTCGTCACCATCGACACGTCGATCGTGCCGTGGCCGGGAACCGATATTCGCCCGGATCCGAAAAAGCACTAGGCAAGCGATGTTTAAGCGCTATGGCGCGGCGTTGTTCGCCGTACTTTTATCATGCCTGCCGGCGTTGCCGGCGCTGGCCGACGTTACCGGCATCGTGCGCGGCACGGTGACCGTCGACGGCAGCACAGCCGCAAGCGTGCCGGTGACGCTCGCGGGTGAGGGCACCTCATCGGCTACGCGCACCGATGCGCACGGGCGGTTCACGTTTCCGCCGGTCGCGTTCGGGCGCTATACCGTCACGGCCGGCGAAGCCGGCAAACCGCAGGCGCAGGCCGCAATCGAGGTGTCGACGGGTTCCGTTGCCGACGTTCCGCTGGCGATCGACACGACGCGCGTGATCGGACGCACCTTCGCCACCGCAACCGCCGGCGGCGTTGCCGGAAACCCGGTGTCGGTGACGACGTTCAGCAGTGCCGACCTCGCGTTGCTGCCGCAGCAAAACAGCCTCAACCGGCTGATCGAGACGGTCCCCGGGATCGTGCAGTTTTCCTACGACGAACCGGTCGCGCACGGTTTTCACGGCATCACCTACGAGGTCGACGGCGCGCCCGTGCCGTCGACGACCAGTGCGAACTTCTCGCAGCTGATCGATCCGCGCAACATCGACTCGCTGGAAATCTACACCGGTTCCTTTCCGGCCGAGTTCGGCGGTCAGCGTGCCGGCGCGGTCGTGAACATCCTTACCAAACGCCAGGTGGACATTCCCAACGGCTCACAAACCGAACTCACGCTCGGGGGCGGGAGCTACAATTTCCAGCAAGCCGCCTTTTCGCAAGCGTCTCGCTTCGGGAATACCGACGCCTTCCTCAAGCTCAACACCCAGTCAACGACCCGCGGGCTCGACTCGCCGACCCAAAACCCGATTCACGATAACGCGAGCCAGTCGGACGCGTTCGTGCGCACGATCACGCGCTTCGACACCCACGATACCCTCTCGTTCGATTACTCCCAACAGTTCAACACCTATCAGATCCCGATCAATCCCACGCTGACCGACGTCGACCAGATCGTGAACGTCCCGGGGCAAGACGACGTACAGCTCGAGTACAGCACGTTCGCAAACCTGAACTTCACGCATACATCGGGCAGCGGCAGCGCCTACTTTCAAGTCATACCGTGGTACCGGTCGGATCGCGTCGTCTACGCGGGCGATCTTGCGAACGATCTCCTCGGCCTGGACTACAGCGATAGCGATTGTTCGCCGGCACCAGCGCCGTGTTCGCTGGCCGGTCTCTCGCAAGACCGGCAGGCAGCCGCGTACGGTTTGCGCGGCGTCTATTTCAACGCCGGCGGTCCGCATGCGTTCAAGGCGGGCATCGACGGCTCGGCCGAAAACTTCACCAGCGCCGAAACCATCGCTCAGGTCGGGGTTCCTCCGTTTTTCGACAACGTGGCGCAGCACGGGCAAGCCTACGATGCGTATGTCGAGGATAAGTTCACGCCGTCGCAGTGGTTTTCGCTGCAAGCCGGGTTGCGCTACGATTTCTCCAACGGGTTCGTTCAAGGGAATCAAGTCGAGCCGCGCATCGGCGCGAATTTTTTGGTCGCCCCGGCGACGACGCTGCACCTGTACTACGGGCGCATGTACGCCGCGCCGTCGCTCGAAGACACGCGGCGCGACGCCGTGGTTATCGGCGGAGGCTCGCCCGACATGCTTCCGGTCTACGATCTGAAGCCGCAGACCGAATCGTATTACGAGGGCGGGGTGGCGCATACGTTCGCCGACGGCATCTCCGGCTACGTGGATGCCTGGGAGCGCAACGTGTGGAACGTGCTGGACACGACGCAGATCTTCCCAACGCCGATCTTCGCCGTGTTCAACAACTCGCTGGGGCTCGCGCACGGCTTCGAAATGCGTTTCGATCAGCGCGGGCCCACGTACTACTGGTTCCTTTCGGGCACCTATTCGCAATCGGTGGCCGGCGGTATCTCCGGCGGAACGTTCCTGTTTCCGCCGAGCGTCGTTTCCGACACGTCGCTGCAGCCCGAGGACCACGATCAGACCGTCGCGATCAAGGACGCGTACAGCAAGCGCTTCGGACCGGGGCAGCAATACTTCGCGACGCTCGGATCCGATTACGGAACCGGTTATCCGGTCCAATTCCAGAACGGCACCGGACGGCTCACGCCGCACCTGACGTTCGATTTCTCACTCGGGCGCGAGGCCGCGCCGAAGCGCCTGGGTTACTCGCTCAACGTGCTCAACCTCGGCGACTACCACTACCTCATCAAAGTGAACAACGGGTTCAATACCACACAGTGGTCGCCGGGAATACAGGCCACGCTCCAGTTCGACTACATGTTCTGAATGAAAGCACGTCTCGCGTTCGCGATCTTGCTGGGGGTGCTCGCTCTAACGAGCGCGCCGGCAGTCGCGCACGCGGTGCTCGTTTCCAGCGATCCGGCCGCGGGAGCGCGGCTCGAGCGCGCGCCGCAACGGGTAACCCTGACGTTCGACGAGCCGGTCGAAACGGCGCTCGGTTCGTTGCGCGTGCTCGACGCGTCGGGGACGGTGCTGTCCACCGGACCGGTCGCGCATCCGGCCGGCGCCCCGCAACGCATCGCGGTCGACGTCGCCGCCTTGCCGCAAGGGAGGTACGTCGTCGCGTGGCAAGTCGTCTCGGCCGACTCGCACATCGTGAACGGCGCCTTCAGTTTCGGCGTCGGCACCGATGCCGGCCCGGCACCGCCCACGCGGGCCGATTCGGGCGCGGAACTCTTGCTGCCGATTCTTCATTTCGGCATTCTGGCCGGCACGCTGCTCGGCATCGGCATCCCGATCGGCATTCTGGCGTTCGGAATGCGCGCGCGCGATCCACGCTATCCGGGCGAATTCGCCGCGTGGTGCATTCTCGGTGTTGCCGCACTCGCCGACATTGCGCTACGGGCCGATCTGGCCGGCGGATCGGTCGCATCGGCACTCACGACGCACGTCGGCGAGCTGCGCCTGGCGACGATCGCCGCGGCGGCCGCCGGCCTCGCTGCGCTCGTCACGAAGCGGCGCAACTGGGACCTCACGGCGGTGGCGGGGATCGCAACGATCGCGTCGCTCAGCCTGGCCGGACATGCCGGTGACGGCGGCGCGATCAGCATCGCCGCCGACGCGTTCCATTTTCTCGCCGCAGCAACGTGGATCGGGCTGCTCGCGGTGGGGACGACGCTCGAGCCCACGCCGCAACTGCGGCGCATCTCGCCCGTTGCCGCGACCGCGGTTGGGATCATCATCATCACCGGGATCATTCAGACGCTCCGCAACGCGGGTTCGCTGCAAGCACTGCTCACGACGGCCTACGGACACGACATCGATCTCAAGATCGCGGGGTTGCTCCTCGCGCTCGCGGTGGCGCTGACGTCACGGCGGGAACTCGCGCGCAGCAACTTCGCGATCGGGCGCCGGTTGAAGCTCGAGTTATGGCTGTTGACCGGCGTGCTCGCGGTCACCGCCGTTTTGGTCGAATCGCCGTTGCCGCGCGATGCGGCGCCGGCGGTGGAGCGGACGGCCGCGTTTGCCGTCAGCGACTCGGCGGTCCGTGTTGTTGCCGACGCGTCCGACCCGCTGCATTGGACGTTTCGCGTCGGCGTCACGGGAGCGACGTCGCCGCCGTTGGACGGCGCGGACGTTACCGTCAGCGAGTCGGTTCACAACGTGGGCCCGATCGCGGTGCCGCTGAACCGCGATCCGTCCGGCGCGTTTACCGGCAGCGTGACGTTGCCGTTCGCCGGCGCCTGGAGCGCACTCGTCACCGCGCGCAGCGGCGACTTCGATGAAAATTATACGACCTTGGTACTAACGGAGAAAAGCCCATGATCGGACGAGCGGCCCTGTGCGCCGGCTTCTTGACCTTCGCCGCGTGCACGACCGGCGCGACCGCGCACGTGACGATCAGCCCCACGACGCTGCACGCGGGATCGTCCGATGAGATCGTCTTGCGCTGTCCGAACGAGCGCCCCAACGCGTCAACGGTCAAACTGGCTGTGGAATTGCCATCCGGCGCGGGGATCGGCGCGGTGAAGGTGCGGGCTCCGGCCGGCTGGCACGTTCGCATCAACGGGCGCACGATCACGTGGGACGGCGGCACGATCGCTCCCGGCCACAGCCAGAATTTCACGATCCTCGCCGGTCCGATTCCGCCGGGCTCGCGCGACCTGGCATTTCGAGCGGTGCAAACCTACTCGAGCGGTGAGGTGGTCCGCTGGATCGAGCTCCCGCAGCCCGGCGAACCCCCGCCGCGCCACCCCGCCCCGATGCTCGCCGTGCGCTGATTAATGAAAATGAGAACTCAGTCGCAATAGTGAAAGAGCGCGTCCGTGCTCAGGCTTTTCGGCGTTTTCTTTTTCGGTCTCGCGCTCACCGCGCCGGCGGTGCCGGCCGAGCCGCTGCACGTGTTGGCAACCACGACGCTGTTGGCGTCGCTGGCGGCGGACGTCGGCCACGGCCGGGCGACCGTTACCTCGCTGATGCCGGTGGGCGCGTCACCCGAAACCTATCAGCCCACCCCGGCCGACATCGTCCGGGCGCACGACGCCGGGCTGATCGTTGAGAACGGTGCCGGACTCGAAGCGTGGCTCGCGCCGACGTTACGTGCGACGGCCTCGCACACGCCGGTTGTCGACTGCAGCGCCGGCCTGACCGTCGTCGACGCGAATCCCCACCTGTGGCTCGATCCGCAGAACGCGCAGCATTACGTCGCGGCGATGCGTGACGGCATGATCGCTGCCGACCCGGCCGGTGCCGCGATCTATCGCGCCAACGCGGCGGCGCTCGACGCCCGGCTCGCCGCGCTGAGTACGCGGATCGCTACCGCCATCGCCACGATTCCGGCGGCCAACCGCGACATGATCGTGTTCCACAACGCCTGGCTGTACTTCAACCGCCGGTTCGGCTTGCAGACGCTGGGCACGATCGAAGAAGTGCCGGGCAGCGAGCCGAGTGCGGCGCACATCGCGCTTCTGATCGACCTGGCCCGCGCCGCCCACGTGCGGGCGATCTTTGCCGAACCGGAATACAATGCCAAGCTGGTCTATGCGGTGGCGCGCAGTGCGGGCATCCCGCACGTCGCCGTGCTCTACGACGACTCGGTCGGAACGTCGCCGCAAACGCGGGACTACATCTCGATGCTCGACACCGACACCGCCACGATCGTCAACGCGCTGAAGTAATGTTCGACGCCCTGACCGCGCCGTTCCACTACGACTTCATGCAGCGGGCATTCGTCACCGCGCTGCTGGTGGGCGGCCTCTGCTCGACGCTCGGAACGTACGTCGTGCTGCGCAAGCTATCGTTCATCGGCGACGGCGTCGCGCACGCCTCGTTCGCCGGGATCGTCATCGCTTACATCCGCGGCGTGAACTTCGAGTTCGGCGCGGCGGTGGTGGCGGTGCTGACGGCGCTCGGGATCGGGTACATCAACCGGCGCGGCCGGGTCTCGCTCGACACCGCGATCGGGGTGCTCTTTACCGGCGTCTTCGCGCTGGGCGTTTTTCTGATGAGCCGCGTTCGCACGTCGACTGTCGACCTGCAAGACTTTCTGTTCGGCAACATCTTGGGCGTAGGACCCGACGATCTGTGGATCGACCTCGGCCTGGCGGCCATCGTCGCCGGGGCGGTGGCCTGGAACTACCGCGCGCTGCTCTTCACGGCGTTCGACCCGACGGTCGCTCGCGCGTCCGGGTTGCCGGTCGTGTTCATCGACAACATGCTGCTGGTCTTGCTCGCGCTCACGATCGTGATCTCGCTCGAGTCGATCGGCATCATCTTGGTCGCCGCGCTGCTGGTCACGCCGGCGGCGGCGGCGGCCCAGGTGACGCGCCGCTTCGTTCCGATGCTGCTGACCTCGACCGCGATCGGAATCGGGAGCTGCGTGAGTGGGCTCTACATCTCGTACTACGCGGGCGCGGCCAGCGGCGCGACGATCGTGCTCGTCGCGACCGCGGCCTTCTTCGTGCTGCTCGGGGTCGGCCGGGGCCGGGGTCGAGCGTCTGGTTCCTTAACCGAAGTAAGCGGCCGGACGGTGAAAAATCTTCCCTAGCGGGGGACGCTCGAAGAGTGATTGAGGGGGGAGGTTACCGGGCCAGAGGTGCCCGGACGCCGCCCGTATGAATAGTGGCCCCCCGACCTGGACCCAACTCCTGTCGAGGAAGAGAGAGCACGTGTACCGCCCCCGCAACGCCTTCGAGTCCGCCGACACGGTTAACCGTGTGGTGGCGCTGTTGGTCCGCTTCCCGGAGCTCCACAGCATCCGCTCGAACCCGGCGGACGGTACGCTAACGCTCACCTACGCGGTGAACCGGCGGCTGGAAGCCGATGCGATGCGCGCCCTGGCCGACTTCGTCGGCGAACACGTGAGCGCGTTCCACGGGCTCGGCGGCGAGACGATCGAGCACCTCTCGGTGACCTGCGAGCGGGACGTTCACGTCACGTTCGTGCACGTGACCCGCGACTTGGGAACGTTTTCGCCGGAGGAGCTGGAGTTGCAGGCCGCGATGTTCGTGGCCCGGTTCGGCGACGCGCTCCTGACCAACCCGCAGGGTGAAGAAACGGACGACGACGAGACCACCGAAGGCGAGGAGTCCGTCGAGTTGGCGCTCGATGCCCTGCGCGACCCGGCCCAGCGCCAGCGCCTCGTCGGCGTGCGCGAGGAGAAGCGCGTCATCGTCTACTTCGTTCATCCCGGCAAACGCGCGAAAGTACGGGCACGATCCTAAAGCAACATGTCACGATCCTCGCCATAGCCGACGTCGTCGGAGCCCCGGGTCGCGAGACGCTCGCCAAGCATCTGCCTCTCATCCGCGAGCAGCACCACGTCGATGTCGTGATCGCCAACGGCGAAAACGCCGCCGGCGGTTTTGGGCTAACCGGACAGACGGCCGAGGAGATGTTCGCGGCGGGGGTCGACTTCCTGACCTCCGGCAACCACATCTGGGACAAACGTGAGTTCCGGTCGGAGCTGGACGAAACCGACCGCATCATCCGGCCCGCCAACTATCCGCCCGGGTCGCCCGGTCGCGGCAGCGGCATCGTCGAGGCCGACGGAATCAAAGTCGGCATCCTCAACGTGATGGGCCGCGTCTTCATGCCGGCCGTCGACGATCCGTTTCGCGTCGCGCGCGAGATGGTCGAGATGCTGCGCGAGCAGACCCCGGTCGTCGTCGTCGACGTGCACGCCGAGGCGACGTCGGAAAAGATGGCGATGGGCCGCTTCCTCGACGGCTCGGTCTCCTTTGTCTACGGTTCGCACACGCACGTGCAAACGGCCGACGAGCAGATCTTCAGCGGTGGTACGGCCTATATCACCGATGTCGGCATGACCGGTCCGACCGACGGCGTGATCGGTATGGAAACGAGCGGCGTCTTACAACGGTTCACGCAAGCCTACGGCGAACGGTTCAGCGTGCAGAAAACCGGGCCGCGTCAATTTTGCGCCGCGCTCGCAACCGTGGAGGTTGCGACCGGCCGGGCCGTCGACGTGAAACGCATCAATCTTCGGGGCCTGGCATGATCGTCGATTTTCATTCGCACACGGTGGAATCCGACGGGGCGCTGGCGCCGGAGGAACTCGTAGCGATGATGCGCGCGCGCGGCGTGCGGGTGTTCTCGATCACCGACCACGACACGATGCGCGCCTACGGCAAGTTCGTGGCCGATTTCGCGCGGGTCATCCCGGGCATCGAGATCAACACGACGTGGGAAGACAACGAGGTCCACGTGCTCGGGTACGGGCTGCCGCTGGGCGACGATACGCCGCTCGCGGCCGTGCTCGCCGAGAACCGCGAGTTCCGGCGCACGCGGATCGACCGCATGGTTGCCGCGCTCGACGCGGCCGGGTATCCGGTGACGGTCGCCGAGGTGGTGGCGGAATCCGACGGCGGCGACGCGCTCGGGCGGCCGCACGTTGCCAAGGCGCTCATTCGCAAGGGCCTCGTCCGCGACGTCGACACGGCGTTTCGCGAGCTGCTCACCCGTGGTAAGCCGGGCTACATGCCCTCGAACTACATCACGCCGGCCGACGCGATCGACGTGATTCGCAGCAGCGGCGGCGTGCCGGTCCTCGCGCATCCCGGCCGGCTGAAAGACGATTCGATCGTCGACCGGCTGATCGAGCACGGGCTCGCCGGTCTCGAGGTCTTCTATCCGACCCACAACGCCTCGCAGACCGCCCTGTTCCGGGAACGGGCTGCGCGTCACGGTCTGGTCATGACCGCCGGGTCCGACTTCCACGACATCCGTTGGAACACGCGCGGCGTCGGGATGGACGTCGACGACGCCGACATCAAACCGTTCCTCGACCTGGTTTCGTAGGTTCTCGCCCGTACATATATAAGGAGAGGCGCATGCACGACGATGAGATCAAACCGTTTATCGGTAAGCCCGTTCGCTTGACGCTCGCCGACGGCCGCATCCTTGCCGGCACCCTTCACGCCCACGGCGATCAAGGTCACGGCCACGTCCACTACGCGGTCGTCTCGGATCCGATTAAAAAGGGTGGCGAGCCGGTGGTCGAGATGCTGCACGGCGGCGACCAGGTCACCGACATCGAGGACGCCAGCGACGATCCGGCCGCGGTCGAGTAAACTCCGGGTAACCTAGTTTCGCCGGCCGGCGACGACGACGGCCGTGCGCGATTCGAATTCGCGGGCGGCACGGGCGAGCGTCGCCAGCAACTCGCGCTGTTGGGCGACCGTCGCGGGATCGGTGATGTAGCGGTGGTTCACTTCGACGTTGGCGGCGCTGGCGTCGAACGCGGCGCGGGCGAAATGCATCGCGCAATCGACATCGCTCATTAAGTTCGCGTTGTGCAGTTCGGCCGTGCGCGCGGTGAGCGCGAACGCATCGGTCGCCAGACGCGCGGCTTCGAGCGGCGCTTCGGCCGCGCCGATCAAGGCCTGCTGCAAACGCGCGCGGCGGGCAGCTTGCTCGGTTTCCGTCGCACGCGGCATCGCCTGCGCTCGCACGACCGCTTCGAAGGCGGCCTCGTCGAGCGGGCGCTGCTCGAGGAAGCGCCGGCGCAGGTCGTCGGCGTCGGCCGCAATGGCGGCCGCTT
This sequence comes from Candidatus Lustribacter sp., assembly GCA_036008105.1. Taxonomy (GTDB): domain Bacteria; phylum Vulcanimicrobiota; class Vulcanimicrobiia; order Vulcanimicrobiales; family Vulcanimicrobiaceae; genus Lustribacter. The sequence continues at coordinate 22,242 of DASYOE010000221.1, forward strand.
CCTCATGCACCGGGGCGAGTTTGGCCGAGCCCATCGTGATTCGCGCGACCATCGCGCACAGCGCCGCCGCCAAGGCCCCGACCAACGTCGCAGCGCTGCCGCCGCCGGGGGTCGGATCGGCCGACGCCAGCGCGTCGAGGTAGGCGTCGAACTCCATGGGGCCCCTTTCGCCACGGCAACCTTGGCAAACCCACCCGGCCGGTGAAACGGATGCCGGGCGCACGGGATCGAAGAGAATCGAGCCGTTTAAAGATTGTTTCAAAGATCAGCGGTGACAATAAGCACCCGTCCGCCGGACCGTTCCGGCTGGGCTTTCTATTGAAACGGACGAAATGGC
>DASYOE010000222.1:0-3642 GCA_036008105.1 Candidatus Lustribacter sp.
ACGCCGGCGAGAAACGCGTAGTCCATCTGCGCGACCATCGCCTTGTCGACCACCGCGCCGAAGTCGGCGTGGTTATAGGAAAACTGATCGTACAGCGATTTGACGTGGTTGGATTCCATCATCGCGATCCAGCCGTTGGCCACGTCGGCGCCGTAATCGGCGTCCTGCACGAAGACGTAGGGCACTTTCGGTTTGTACTGCGTGAGCACGGTGCGGGCGAAGATCTGGCCTTCGAACGAATCCTTGGTCGGCAGCCGGAAGATGGTGTGGTACTGCGTTGCGGTGAGGCGGTCGTCGGTCGAGAGGGGCACGATCAGCGGCATCCCTTGCGGGCCGTAGTTGGTGTTGATCCCCTGCAAGGTCGCGTCCGAACTGACGTGGCCGATCGTCGCGATGACCGAGCTGTCGCCGGTGGCGAAGCTCGCCGCGGTGCGCGCGATCGCGGCGTCGTTCTGATCGTCGTACACCCGCAGCGCGAACGTGCGCTGCAGCGAGCCCGCCAGTTCGTTGGAGTATTGGATCGCCGCGTTCGCGCCGACTTGGAGTCGCGTGCCGATCGGCTTGGCCGAGCCGCTCATCGGCGCGCACAGCGCGATCGAGATCGACGGCGTGATTTGCGGCAGCCCGAATTGCGCGACGGTCGTCGCGCCGCCCAGACCACCGAGGAACTCCGAACGGTACATCAGCCCTCCAAGTGCGCGCGCAACTCGGGGGGAATCGGCGCCTTGTGCGGCCGGCCGCCGGCAATCGTCACGAACACCCGCTGTTCGAAGCCGCGCGCGCACGTCTTGCCGGTCAGCGTGCGGACTTCGTGCTCGACGCGCAGCGACGATTCACCGAGCGACGCGACCGTGGAGACGATCTCGATCTCTTCATCGAATTGCAGCGGCGCGAGGAACGTCGCGCCGCATTCGACAATCGGCAACGGAAACTTCGGTGCACCGTGCTCGTCGCGCGTGGGCGCGTCGCCCTCGCGCAGCAAGCCGTGCGTGCCCGAATCGAACCAGCCGAAGTACGTGGGGTAGAACACGATGCCGGCCGCATCGGTCTCGCCAAAGCGCACGCGGGTGCGCAAGATCGCTTGCCGCGCCACTAGGCCGCCGGCAGTTCGGGCAGCGTGAGATCGATCTTCTCGACCAGCACGCGCGCGCGCTCGAGGTAGTCGGCGCGCATCGCCTCGTTGGTGCGCGACTTGATGCCCCACTTGCGATACTGTTCGTTGTTGGCCGAGTTCGCGCGGCCGAAGAACGCCGGCAAGGTCGGGAAGAGTTTGTTGATGCCGGCTTGCACGCCGGCGCGGCCCTCCGCCGTCTTCACGAGTTCCGCGCAGGCGCGTTCGCCGAAGGTGGCGTGGAATTTTTCCTCGGGCATCGTAATCTTGGCGGCTTTGCGCAACGGCACGTAGCTGCAGCCGAGCAAGTCTTCGACTTGCAAGATCTCGGCCAGGTCGCCGATCATCTTGAGCACGCAGAACTCCGCCCAGCCGCTGAGTGTGGTGTCGAAGATGTTGAGCGAGCGCTTTTCGGTGCGTCCCGGAATCATCGCATCGGCCGGCACGCCGATCGCAGCGCCCATCTTCGCGAAACGCACGTGGTGGCCGTACTCTTCCATCGCGATGCGGCAGGCGTGCCACTTCCAGTACGGCGACGGCGCGAAGGCGATCGCCGGCTCGTCGTACACCGTGGCCCCGGCCAGCTCGTTGATGGCGTGGCTGACGATGATCTTCTTCACCAGGTCCTGGTATTCGGGCGGTTGCTGAAGCAGCTCGGCGGGCGTGCTGACGACGAACGGTGCGGTGGGGGTGGACACGGCGTCCTCCTAGGGAACGGGATTCGTGGAAAACGCGTCGAGATCGGTCTCGAGCGCGGTGAAGTGCGGAGCGAACTCCGCTTCCACCAGCGCGGCGAGGTCGTCGAGCGACGGCTCGGGCGCGGTCATCGCGCGAGCCGCCGGACGCGGTTGTGAGAACACGAACGTTTCACGCCCGCGCACGCCGAACACCTGTCCGGTGATGTGGCCGGCGCGAGCCGAGCACAAGAACGCGGTGAAGCGGCCGATCGGGGCCGCGGGAATCGAGAGCGCGGCCGCTTTATAAGCCGCTTGCGCGGGCGTCGCGGGCACGATCGTTTCGGTCACGCGCGAGGCCGCGAACGGCGCGATCATGTTGGACGTCACGCCGCTGCGCGCCATGTCGAGGGCGGCGACGCGCATCAAGCCGAACAAGCCCGCTTTGGCGCTCGCATACGCGGCCTGGCCATAGTTACCGTATAACGCGGCGGTCGAGCCGATCGTCACGATGCGGCCCCACCCCGCGCGGTGAGTCTTCGCGTTCTCGCGCAAGACCGGCGTCGCCGCCCGCAGCAGGTCGTAGGCGGCGGTGAGATCGGTGGCCACGACCGCTTCGAAATCGGCGCGGCTGCCCTTGAAGAGAAACGCATCGCGCAGGATCGCCGCGTTGTTGATCACGATGTCGAGCCCGCCGAACCGTTCGCGTGCGAGCGCGACCGCCGCATCGGCGAAACCGGGCGTTACGATACTCTGCGCCATCGGCACGACGGCCTCGCCGCACGCGGCAGCCAGCGCCGCGATCGGCCCCGGATCCTCGCTGCGGCCGTCGATCGACGAACCGTTGTCGGCCGCCACCACGCGCGCGCCGCACGCGACGAGCTCGCGCACGATCGCCGCGCCGACGCCGCGGGCGGCGCCGGTCACGATCGCGACGCGCCCGCTGAGCGCGTTACTTGAAGGGGGCTTTGAGGGGGACGTAGTGGTTTGGAATCTCCGTGCCGGCCGGCGACAGGACGACCGCCGTCGGCTTCCCGGACACGAAGGTCACGTAGAAGACGCCCAGCTCTTGGTCGTCACGGTCGAGCAAACGGCACGCGGTCACCATGCGCCAGTGCGGTGGGATCGATAACGGCTCATCGTGCGCGCCCGGAAAGGGGGGATCGGTGCGCCACCCCTGACCGGCCTCGTAGTCCGGACTGTAGAGATTTCGTGCGAGGGTAATGATCTCTTCAGCCGAGCTACAGTTTTTGATGTTGTACCCGAGCGACGCGATCAAGTGATCGCGATAAATCATTCCGACTTGCGCCCGGGCATTTTGATCAAGCATTAAGGACCCTTATGTATCAGTCGCGACGGGGAGGACGCCGTCCGCGGCCACGCGGGGAACCGTTGCGGTCGCCACCGGCAGCAGCCGGTTCTTCGCTGCGCACCGGTGCTCCGCCGTCATCGCCCGCCGCGCCGCCGAGAACGGCCTTGCGGGAGAGATTGATGCGGCCTTGCGAGTCGATTTCGACGACCTTCACCATGATCTGGTCGCCGATCTTGACCACGTCTTCGACGCGCTCGACGCGTTGCGGCGCGAGCTGCGAGATGTGGACGAGACCTTCTTTACCCGGCAGGATCGCGACGAACGCACCGAAGTTCATGAGTCGCGTCACCGTGCCGAGGTAGGTCTCACCGACCTGCACCGACTTGGTCAACGCCTCGACCATGGCTTTGGCCTTCTCCGCCGCGACGCCGTCGGGAGCGGAGATGTACACGTGGCCGTCGTTCTCGATGTCGATCTTCGCACCGGTGTCGGCGATGATCTTGTTGATCACCTTGCCGCCGGGTCCGATCACGTCTTTGATCTTG
>DASYOE010000223.1:0-2821 GCA_036008105.1 Candidatus Lustribacter sp.
GTCATCGCCGGGATCACGTTCATCGCACTGCTCGGACTCGACGTGGTGATGGGCTATTGCGGCCTGATCAGCCTCGGCAGCGCGGCGTTCATGGCGATCGGCGGCTATATCGCAGCGATCTGCTGCGTGTCGTTCAACATGCCGCCGCTGGTGGGCGTGCTGGCCGGGCTCGGCGTGTCGCTCGCATGCGCGGCTGTGCTGGCGTTCGTCACCGTGAACCTGCGCGGGCTGTATTTGGCGCTGGCAACGTTGTCGTTCGGGTTGCTCATCGATTCGCTGGCACTCGGACTGCGCGATTGGACCGGCGGTCCGTCGGGATTGCCGCGCGTTCCGAGTTTCGCGATCGGCAACTTCGTCTTCGCCAGCCCCACCGCCAACTATTATCTCGTCTGGGGCGTGGTCGTGGTGAGTTTGGTCGTGCTGACGAACGCGATGCGTTCGGACTTCGGCCGCGCGCTGCGCGCGATCCACACCGACCAAACCGCCGCGCTGTCACTCGGCATCAACGTGCCGCGCTACAAGCTGTACGCGTTTCTCATCGGCGCCGCGTTCGCGTCGATCTCCGGCAGCCTGCTGGCGTTCGACTTCCACTTCATCTCGCCGGGGATGGTGAGCACGGATCAGTCGTTTCTGCTGGTCACGATGCTCGTCGTCGGCGGCGAAGGAACGCTCGTGGGCCCGGTGATCGGCGTGATCTTGTTGACGCTGCTGCCGACGGTCTTCCAATTCTTGGACAACTACAAGACGCTGGTGTCGGGCCTGCTCTTGGTCTTCGCGCTGCTCTATTTTCCGAGCGGTCTCTACGGCGGCTTCACCTCGCTGATCCGCCGCTTCACCGGCCGCGGCCCGATCGCACCGGCCATTCCCGCTACGGATTGACTATCGAACGTATGTTCGATACGATCAGCACCCTATCATGCCGATCGTCTGCGTCTGGATCCCGGCCTTCCGGCTGGCCGTCGCCCGGCTGACCCAGGACGTCGCCCTCGACACCCCGGTCATCGTGGCCGACACGCTGGAACGGGGCCGGGTGGTGGACTGCTCCCTGCCGGCGGCGGCGCTGGGGGTGCGGCCGGGGATGACGCTCGTTCAGGCACAAGCCGTCGCCAACGAAGCGCGGACGGTCGTCGACGACCCGGTGCGGGATGAGGCGATCTGGGCGACCGTCCTCGAGGCGCTCGATGCCGCCTCACCGCTGGTCGAGGACGCCGGCTGGGGCCGCGCCTTCCTTGAGATGCACGGTATCGAGGGCCGCCCCGCGGGTTGGATCGGGGCCGCCCGCAACGCGCTGGCCGGGTTCGATCTGCCGTTGCGCATCGGGCTCGGGCCCAACCCGTTCACCACGCTGGCCGCGGCGGTGCACGCCGACGGCACGATCTGCGACGGCGATCCGGCCGCATTTCTGGCACCCTTCCCGCTCGAGCAGCTGAACTGCGGCGACGACGTATGCGACCGCTTGCGGTTGCTCGGGATTCGCACCCTCGGCGAGCTCGCCGCGCTGCCGCACGGTCCGTTCGTGCGGCGCTTCGGTCCGGCGGCGGCGCACTGGCATGAGTGGGCGCGCGGGATCGACCGGCGCCGGCTGCGGCCGCGGCCGCGCGCGCTGCGTATCGACCGCAGCAGCTACGGCGAAGGCGAGGCGACGTCCGAAGAAGCGGTACTGTTCGCGTTGCGCTCGCTGGTGGGTCGCGTCGCCGACGACTTGAGCGCGGCGGGAAAGCGCGCGGGGCAACTCGTCCTCGCGCTCGAGTGCGAGAACGGCGACGTGCGCGAGTTGACGACCCGCGTCGCTGCGCCGACGGCCGTGCCGCGCACGCTCTTCGATCTCTTGCGCGCGCGTCTCGAAGGCGTGGTGCTCGATGCGCCGGTCGTCGGATTGCGATTGGTGGCGGCCGGGCTCGAAGACGGCGGCGTGCCGCTCGCGCTTTTCGCGGCCGCCGATCCCGACCCGGACGCGTTGGGCATCGTCTTGGCGCGGCTCGATGCAGCGCTCGGCGACGGTGGCGCGCTGCGCAGCCGGATCATCGACGGTCCGCGCGTCGAGCGGCGCTTCGCCCACGCTCCGTTCACGCTCGAACCGCTGGTGACCACGAGTTGGACCGCCGCACCGCCCGCGCCGCTGCCGCAAACGGCGACGTTGCAGTTTCGTCCCGTTGCGCCGCAGGCGGTGGCCGTGCGCGTGATCGGCGGCGCGCCCCGCTTCGTCGGAACGCCGGCGCAAACGGTGCTCGATGCCGCCGGCCCATGGCGCGTCGAAGAAGACTGGTGGGCCCAACCGCTCGTGCGCGACGAGTACGACGTGCTGCTCGACGACGGCTCGCTCGTGCGCATAGCGCACGAATCCAATGCTTGGAGCATTCGCGGCGTTTACGACTAATAAAGAACGGATGACGCTTCGCCGTAACGACTTCATCAAGCTCGCCGGAATGTCGGCGCTGGGCGGGGTCGCCGGCGCAACCGGTGCCGCGGGTGCGCAAGACCTGAAGCCGGTGCGCACCCTCTCGGTGCCGTCGGACGGCTCGAAGGCGCTGCTGTACGCGCAACAGGCCGGTCTGTTTCGCAAGCACGGCCTCGACGTTAGCATCCTCCCAATGGGGAGCGGCGCGGCGATCTTCGCAGCCCTCCTCGGCGGCTCGGCGGATTTCGGGTCCGGCAGCCTGCTACCGGTCTTCAGCGCGTACACGCACGGCGTGCCGTTGCGCATCGTCGCACCGGTTTCGATCTACGAAAGCACCCATGCCGATTCGGTGCTGCTCGTGCAGAAAGACTCACCGATTCGTACGGCCCGCGATCTCAACGGCAAGACGATGGGCGGCGACAC
>DASYOE010000224.1:0-3838 GCA_036008105.1 Candidatus Lustribacter sp.
TTGCTCAAAGAAGAAGTCGATGAGGAAGACATCGCCGACGTCGTGAGCCGGTGGACGGGGATTCCCGTCTCCAAGCTGCTCGAGGGCGAGCTGCAGAAGCTGCTCAACCTCGACAAAGAACTGCACAAGCGGGTGATCGGGCAAGACGAAGCCGTCACGCTGGTTGCGGAAGCGATCGTGCGGGCGCGCTCGGGTCTCGGCGATCCGAACAAGCCGCTGGGCTCGTTCCTGTTCCTCGGACCGACCGGCGTGGGCAAGACCGAACTGGCGCGTGCGCTGGCGGTCACGCTCTTCGACGACGAGCGGGCGATGATCCGCATCGACATGTCGGAGTATCAGGAGAAGCACACCGTCGCGCGGTTGCTCGGCGCACCGCCGGGATACATCGGCTACGACGAGGGCGGCCAGTTAACGGAAGCCGTGCGGCGCCGCCCGTTCGCGGTGATCCTGTTCGACGAGATCGAGAAGGCGCACCCGGATGTGTTCAACGTGTTCTTGCAGATCCTCGACGACGGCCGGTTGACCGACGGTCAGGGCCGCACGATCGACTTCAAGAACACCGTCGTGATCATGACGTCGAACATCGGCAGCCATCGGATTCTCGATTATCGCGGGGACACGGACGGCGCGGATTACGCCGTGATGCGCGCTACCGTGCTCGACGAACTGCGCCAGTCGTTCCGGCCCGAGTTCCTCAACCGCATCGACGAGATCGTGGTGTTCCACGCCCTCACCGAGAGCGAGCTGAAGCAAATCGTCGAGATCCAGCTCGATCGCGTGCGCGCCCGGCTCACCGACCGCCGGATTACGCTCGAGATCAGCGACGAGGCGAAGACGCATCTCGCCCGCTCGGGATACGAGCCGGCCTATGGTGCGCGGCCGCTCAAACGGGCGATTCAGCGCGAAGTGGAAACGCCGCTCGGCCGCAAGATCCTGGCCGGCGAGGTCAAGGACGGCGACCACGTGCGCGTCGACGTCGACCGCGACCGTAACGAGCTGACGTTCAATACGGTCGCGCCGCTGCCGGAGATTCCGTCACTGGCCTAGTACCTCGTCGCGTGCGCAATCTGCTCGCGATCCTGGCAGTCCTGACGATCTGCTTCGCCGCGGCCCGGGCGGCCGACAAAGAGCCGTTCGTCATCAACGTGATCGACCCGTTGACCGGGTCGAGCGCGTACCTCGGCAACCAGCTGCACACGGTGATCCAGCTCTACGAGCAGGTCGTCAACCGGCAGGGCGGCATCAACGGCCAACCGGTGCACTTCAACTTCTTCGACGACGAGTCGCAGCCGCTCATTGCCGTGCAGCTGCTGCATCAGCTTGCCGACCAGCATGTGGCGGTGGTGCTCGGACCGGACTCACAAGCGGAATGCCGCGCGGTACTGCCGTTCACGGCGCACGGGCCGGTCGTCTACTGCTTCACGCCCGGTATCGTACCGCCGCCGGGGTACCTGTTCGCGGCCGGTGCCGACATCACGCACACCGAGCACGTGCTGCTCAAATACGCGCACGACAGCGGGGCGAAGCGCCTCGCGCTGCTCGTCGAGAACGACGCGACCGGTCAGGGTTCGGACAGGCTGCTCCCGATCACGCTCGCCAAGCCGGACCTCGCCGGCATGAACGTCGTTGCCTACGAGCACTTCGATCCGTCATCGATAAGCGTCGCGGCTCAAGTCGCGGCCATCAAGGCGGCGAACCCGGATTACCTCTACATCTCGGCGACCGGGACCCCATTTCAGACCGTGATCCGCGGCATCGTCGATGGCGGGCTCACCGTGCCGATCGTGACGTCGAGCGCCAACATGGATCTGAAGACGCTCGCGCCCTTCGGTACCACGATGCCGCGCATCGGGTTCAATGCCCCGCCGTTCTGGGACGACCGGACGGGACAGTCGGGTCCGATCAAGACCGTCGTTACCGAATATCGCAATGCGTTCAAGACGACCAACGTGGCGCCGTCGCCCAACGACGAGTTTGGCTGGGACACCGCGAGCATCTACGTCGCCGCGTTCCGCAAGCTCGGAACGAACGCCACGGCCGACCAGGTGCACGCGTTTATCGAAGGCCTGCACGACTTTCCCGGCCTCGGCGGTCTCTACGACTTCCGTACCGGCAACCAGCACGGCCTCGGCGAAAACAACGTAATCGTCGTTCAATACGACCCGGTGCACCCCCGCTTCTTCGCCGTCAGCAAACCCGGCGGCTCACCGCTTTAGGCGAGGACTTTTTCGCGTTTGCGGGCGCGCAGGCGGTCGGTTTCGGAGAGTAGGCGTTTGCGGATGCGCAGCGACTTCGGCGTGACTTCGAGCAGCTCGTCGTCCTCGATGAACTCGATCGCGCGTTCGAGCGAGAGATCGTCGGCGGGCGGTAAGCGGACCGTGTCATCGGTGCCGGCGGCGCGCATGTTGGTGAGCTTCTTGGCGCGCACGACGTTGATCGCGACGTCCTTGTCGTCGTTGGCCCGGCCCACGACCATGCCTTCGTACACGTCGATACCGGGCTCGACGAAGAAGCGCCCGCGCTGTTCGAGGCCGGCTAGCGCGTAGGCCGTCACGGTGCCGGTTTCGCTGGCGCACAGCGCGCCGTTTATCCGGCCCGGGATGTCGCCCGCGAGCGGCTGATGATCGTAGTAGGTGTGCGACATGACGGCGGTGCCGCGCGAGAGCGTGAGCAGTTCGCCGCGCAGGCCGAAGATCGCGCGTGTCGGCATCGTGTACTCGAGCCGGCGCGTCGTGCCGACGGTCACCATGTTCGACATGATCGCGCGGCGCTTGCCGAGCGTCTCGATGACCGGCCCCGAATACTCTTCTTGGACGTCGATAACGACGTACTCGACCGGTTCCATCTTGACGCCCTTGCGTTCGGTGATGATCACGCGCGGCTTGCTGACCGACAGCTCGAAACCTTCGCGGCGCATCGTTTCGATGAGGATCGAGAGATGCAGTTCGCCGCGGCCGCAGACTTCGAACGTGTCGGCGCTCTCGGTGTCCGCGACCCGCAGCGCGACGTTCGATTCGAGCTCGCGCATCAGCCGTTCGCGGATCTGGCGCGACGTGAGCAGTTTGCCCTCGCGGCCGACGAACGGCGAGTTGTTGACCATGAAGAACATCGCGACGGTCGGTTCGTCGACCGCGATCGCGGTGATGCCCTCGGGATTCTGCGCGTCGGCGATCGTGTCGCCGATGTTGAGGCCTTCGATGCCGGAGACGCAGACGATGTCCCCGGCCGTTGCTTCCTCGACCTCGATCCGTTCGAGACCGCGAAAGGTCAGCAGTTTGGTGAGGCGCAGCCCGCTCTCGACCTTGCCGTCGCGCGACACCTTGGAGATGGCCGCGTTGACCTGCATCGACCCGCGGAAGACGCGGCCGATGCCGATCCGACCGACGTACTTGTTGTGGTCGATCGCGCTGATGAGCATCTGGAACGGACCGTCTTCGGCCGGCGCTTCGGGAACGTGCTTCGCGATCGTCTCGAACAGCGGTTCGAGCGTCGTGCTCTCATCCTCGAGCCGGTACTTCGCGATGCCCGCTTTGCCGTTGGTGTAGATCACCGGGAAATCGGCTTGCTCGTCGTTGGCGCCCAGTTCGATGAACAGGTCGAAGATCTGGTTCATCACTTCGCCCGCGCGGGCGTCTTTGCGGTCGATCTTGTTGACCACCACGATCGCCCGCAAGTCGAGCTCCAGCGCCTTGCGCAGCACGAACCGCGTCTGCGGCATCACGCCCTCGGCGGCGTCGACCAGCAGCAGCACGCCCTGGACCATCTGGAGCACCCGCTCGACCTCGCCCCCGAAGTCGGCGTGGCCGGGGGTGTCGACGATGTTGAATTTGACGCCGTT
>DASYOE010000225.1:0-4348 GCA_036008105.1 Candidatus Lustribacter sp.
CTTCACCGGCGGCGGTTACCGTTTCTATCAAGCCGTGTGGCATCTGTTGTATGACGGCGCGCAGACCGGTTGGCTGTCCGGCATGACGAGCGCCGGTACCGCGCGCGTGACGATCCGTGCCACCGGCGAGATCGGGCTGCACACGTTGCAGGCGATCGAAGGTCACGCCGGGCCGTACCTCAACTTGCAGCAGAGCCCCGACTACCAGCCGATCATCCCGACGATCTTGGCCGCGAATTTCCGCATCACCGCCGGCAAAGCGCTGGCCGTCGCGCCGGCCGCCGCGCAGCGTCCGGCCCGTGCGCGCTTCGTCGATCCGCCCGCCGCGGGCGGCACGCCGCAGCTCGACGCGGATTACGCCAGCGGCAGCGCCGGCAGCACGCTCGCGCTGCGCGGCGCCGGCTTCGCGCCGTCGACCGCGATTGCGATCGAGTGGGAAACCGTCGTCGGCAACCGGCTGAGCCAAAGCGGCTGGGAAACGCAACGCGTCCCGCTGGCGAACGCCACCAGCGATGCGGGCGGTGCGTTCGCCCTGCGCGTGCGCACGCCGGCGGATCTCGGCGGCCCGCACCGGATCGTTGCGCATGCGGCGAGCGGACCGAACGTTGCGACGGAAGCGGCCCTCGCCTACACGATCACACCGCAGCTCGATCCGATCGTACCGGCGGTCGTGCGCCCCGGCGCACCGATCGCGATCCACCTCACGGGGATCGGCTGGTCGGAAACCGGCAACACCTACACGCTCGATCTCGACAACGGCTACATGGGTTACGCATGCGGCTTCAACAGCCAAGGCGACGTTGCCATCACGCTGCGCGCGCCAGGCCGGCCCGGACGGCATTACGTCGATCTCTATCCGACGATTTACACCGGGCAGATTCTCGGTCCCGGAGCGCCGGCCGATCTCAACGCGGTCGCCGGCGGCTACTTCCTCCAGCCGATGCTCAACGCGCGCGACCATCCGGGTGAACGCCTCCCGGCGTTCCACCTCGCCTTCGACGTTCGCTAGGCTTCGACACCCGCGAGAAATCCGCGCACGGCCGCGTTGAACGCGACCGGTTCCTCGATGTGCGGCATGTGCGAACTCGCCGGGAACACGATCCATTCGGACTTCGGGATGCGCTGGTAGATCTCACCGACGATGGCGGGCGTCGCCTCATCGAACGCGCCGCTGAGCAGCAGCGTAGGCACGTCGATCTCGTGCAACCGAGCGGTGATGTCCCAGGCTTTGAGTTTGCCGATGACGTGAAATTCGCTGGGCCCGTTCATGATGTTGTAGACGAAGCCGTCGCTGGCGATGGCTTGGAAGGCCCGATTCACGCAGTCGGGCCACGTCTCGAGCCGGCACAGGTGCCGGCGATAGAAGACCTCCGTCGCCGCAGCGTACGCGGGATCGGAGGTCGTGCCGGCGGCTTCGTGCGCGCTGAGGGTTTGCTGGACGTCTGCCGGAAGCGCGGAACGCAGGCGGTTGGCTTCGCTCACCCAGAGCGTCATGCTCGCCGGCGAATCGGCCACCACGATCGACGCGAGGCCGGCCGGGTGCGTGAGCGCGTACTCCATCGCCAACATGCCGCCCCACGATTGACCCAGCACGTGCACGGCGGTCAATCCGAGCTGCTCGCGCAGCGCGGCGAGTTCTTCGACGAACGTCTGCACGTCGTAAAAATCTTCTCCGGCCGGATGGTCCGAGCGGCCGCAACCGATCTGATCGTAAAAGATCACGCGCCGGCCGAAGCGGGCGACTTCCGCTAACGGTTCGAGATATTGGTGCGTCGCACCCGGGCCGCCGTGCAAGACCAGCAGCGGAAGCCGGCCGCGTTCGGCTTCGCCGACCGAACGATACCAGGTCCGGTATCCGCGAAACGAAACGTATCCGTCTGTCTGTGGAAGATTCATTAGCCACTTTCGGTTACAAACAGGAGCTGAAGCGTTCATTGGGACTCTTCGACCTCCTGGCATACGGGCTCGTCTTCATCACGCCGATCGCGCCGGTCGCCGTGTTCGGCATCGTGTTCAATGCGAGTCGCGGGATGGTGCCGCTGGTCTACGTCATCGGACTCGTCGCGATGGTGTTCATCGCGCTGAGCTACATGTCGCTGTCGACGGCGTTCCCGGTGGCCGGCTCGGTGTACGCGTATGCGTCGCGAAGCTTGGGCCCGGTCGCGGGCTTCTTCGCCGGTTGGGCGATCTTGCTCGACTATCTGTTGCTGCCGACGCTGGTGTATGTCGTAAGCGCGATCGCGCTGCAATCGGTTTTTCCCGGCTTTCCGCCGGCGCTCTGCGTCGTGGTCATGGTGGTTATCGCAACGGCCGTCAATTATCTCGGCATCGAGGCCACCGCGAGAACCAGCTTCGTGCTGTTGGCATTCCAACTCGCGCTGCTGATCGCGTTCGGCATCCTCGGCGCGTCGGCGGTCATACGTCACGTTGCGGGCGCACATTTCTCGCTGACCCCGTTCTATAACCCGGCGGTCCTCACGCCGGCGCTGGTGTTCGGCGCGCTGTCGCTGGCGGTGCTGAGTTTCCTGGGCTTCGATGCCGTCTCAACGCTCTCTGAGGAATCGCGCGGCGGCGCACCCGCGATCGGGCGCGCGACGCTGCTCGCGTTGTGCCTCTCGGCGTTTCTGTTCGTCGCCCAAACGTGGATCGCGTCGCTCTTCCTTCCCGGCCGCACGAGTTTGGCCCCCGGTGATGCGAACGCGGCGTTCTACAGCATCGCCGCGCTGGCCGGCGGTCCGGCCTTCAAATTCATGCTGGCGGTGCCGGGCGTACTGCTCTCGTCGCTCGCGGGCGCGATTACCGCGCAAGCGGCGACCGCGCGCCTCTTGTTCGGCATGGCCCGTGACGGCGAGCTGCCGCGCGCGCTGGCGCACATCGATCCCGCGCGCAAGGTTCCCACGCGCGCCGTGCTGCTCGTTGCGGCGATCACGCTGGTCATCGGCATCGTGCTCGTCGACAAATTGGAATTGCTGACGTCGATGGTGAGCTTCGGTGCGTTGCTGAGTTTCTTGCTGCTGCAAGTCTCCGTCATCGCGCACTTCATGTGGCGCGAACGAAGCCGCAACTGGCTGCGCCATCTCGTCGCGCCCGCAGTGGGCTTCGCTATCATCGCGTACGTTCTGTGGAACGCCGAGGTCAACGCCAAGATCGCGGGCACGGCGTGGATGGCGGCGGGGCTCTGCGCGTTCGCGGCGCTCAAATTTCTCCGCCGGCCGGTAGAATTGCCGGCGTAGCCACCGCGTAGCGAGGGGCTTGGGCACGGGAGCGACAAATATCGCAGCACGATGCGCATGCGAACTTTTGCCCTGCCGGTTTTTCTGCTCACGTTCGGCCTGGTGGTCGGCCAGGCGGCCTCGCTCCGCGCGCAGGGGCCGGCGGCGGCCGCGTTAACCGGCCGCGTGAGTTCGGTCGCCGAGGGTCCGATGGAGGGCGTCGATGTGACCGCCCGCGCGACCGGCGCGACGTTCAGCATCACGGTGCTCAGCGATGCGCACGGCGACTACCGCTTTCCGGCGGCGCGCCTGGCACCGGGCAAGTACGCCCTGACGATCCGCGCCGCCGGTTACGTGCTCAAGGCACCGGCCAGTGCCGACGTGGCCCCGGGAAAACCGGCGCGCGTCGACCTGGCGCTGGGCAAGACCGACGACCTCGAAGATCAGATGTCGAACGGCGACTGGCTGATCAGCATGCCGGGCACGCTCGAGCAGAAGAACAACCTGCTGCAGTGCGTCGACTGCCACACGCTGCAGCGCGTCGTCGATTCATACCACACGGCGGACGACTTCAAGAACAACGTTCTGCCGCGCATGGTGAACTACGCGAACAACAGCTTTTGGCTCAAGCCGCAGGCGTTCAAAACGAACCGTCCACGCCCGCCCTTTCCCGACGACGTCGCGAACTACTTAGCCAGCATCAACCAGAGCACCGGGCCGCGGAAGTGGCCGCTGAAGCAGTTGCCGCGTCTGAAGGGCGCTGCCACGCACGTCATCATCACGCAATACGATCTGCCCAGCCGCCTCGATCAGCCGCATGACGTGATCGGCACGCCCGACGGCATGATCTGGTACTCGGATTTCGGCCAGCAATTTCTCGGCATGCTGGATCCGAAAACCGCGAAGGTGACGCAGTACCCGGTACCGGAGCTCAAACCCGGCTACATCACCGGCGAGCTCGAGATCGATCAAGATCCGGATCATAATCTCTGGCTGGCCAATATGTTCCAAGGCCAGATCGATCGTTTCGATCCCAAGACGAAGACGTTTACGACGTTTGCGGTGCCGGCGGCCGAGCATCCCGACTTCACTCAGGAGTCGATGGTGATGCCGGTGCACAGCAGCGACGGCAAGGT
>DASYOE010000226.1:0-3056 GCA_036008105.1 Candidatus Lustribacter sp.
GCGCTCAAGATAACGACCGCTCGCTACGTCACCCCGGCCGGACGTGACATCCAGCACAAAGGCATTGTTCCCGATGTCGTACTCGATCAGCGCGTCGATTTGCCGATAATCGATACACCAGCCGACAAACAACTCGCCGCCGCCAAAGCGATCCTCCGCCAGAAAGACCAGCAATGAAGCGCTTCTTCCCCGCCGCTCTCGCCCTCGGGCTTGCCGCCATGCTCGCCCACGTCCCGTCGGCGTCTGCGGCCGCCGGGCTCTCGCAACAGCAAGCCGACGAACTCACGGCGTCCTACGCGTATCTCGTGCAAGACTTCTATCAGAAAGTCGAGCCGCAGATCGTGCTCAACGGCGCGCGCACGAGCATTATCGCCTTACTTAAAACCGAAGGCGTCAAAGACCCGAAGCTCGCCGACCCGCACGCGTCGCCCGACGACGTCAACAACGTGCGCGAACTGCAGCGCGAAGTGAACGAAGTGATTTCTGAGTACGGCTCCAAGGTCTCCGCGACCAAGATCGCCTACGCGGCAATTTCCGGCGTTATCGGTTCGGTGAAGGATCGCTACACGGTGTTCCTCGATCCGAAATCGTTCGCGGAACTCAACGAGGGGCTCGACGGCACGTCGTTCGGCGGCGTCGGCCTCACGTATTCGATCGATGACGCGACCAAGAACATCCGCGTCGAGAACGTGATCATCGATGGACCGAGCGATCGGGCCGGCGTGCGCGGCGACGACGAGATCAGCGCGATCAACGACAAGGCGGTCAAGGACATCATCGCCGGCGCGCCGCTCGACGTGCAGCAATCGCGCATCCAGAAGCTGCTGCGCGGCGACCCGGGAACCAAAGTCAAGCTCGCGATCGTGCGCGCCGACGCCCCGATCGACCCGGTGACGATCACGCGCGACACGATCAAACCGCCCAGCGTCTTTGCGAAGCTGCTTCCGGGCGACATCGGCTACGCGCAGCTTTCGGTGTTCGGGCAGAACACCGGCAGCGAACTCAACGCCGCCCTCAACCGCCTGCAGTTGCAAGGCGCGAAGGCGTACGTGCTCGATCTCCGCTATAACGGCGGCGGCTACCTCAACGCCGCGATCGACGTCAGCTCCAAGTTCATCCCGACCGGCCCGATCGTGACCGTGAAGTCACGTGCCGGCCAAAGCACCGAGTACGATGCCGAGAACATCGCGGTCGCGCCGCGTCCGTTGGCCGTGCTGGTCAACGCGTACACAGCGTCGGCTTCGGAGATCACGGCCGGGGCCATCGAAGACAGCGGCGTCGGCACGCTGGTCGGCACGAAAACGTTCGGCAAAGGCGTCGTCCAGACGATCTTCCCGCTGCGCGACGGTTCGGCCGTAAAGATCACGACCGCCCGCTACTACACCCCCGCCGGTCACGACATCAACACGATCGGCATTCAGCCGCAAATCGAGTCCGACATTCCGAAGGGCACGAAGATCCGGCCGGGTTATCCCGACGAAGATCCGCAACTCGCGAAAGCCATCTCGTTCCTCCAGGGCAAGATCGCCAGCACCGCCGGCACGACGACCGCCGGACCGGTGGCAACGGGGACCCTCCAGGTTCACTAAAGCCTAGGGAAATAACCGCCGTTCGATTTCGCTGAACGATTCGAACGGCACGCACTCCACGCCGCGCGCTCGACAATACGCTTCGAGCGCGCGGCCTTTTTTTGCGAAGCGTTCGTCGGCGGCGAGGGCCGCTTCGAAATCGCTGATGCCGTCACCGACGTAGACGGTGTGCGCGCCGCTCGCCCGCGCAGCGCGTACGTGAACGGCTTTGTCGTGGCCGTTGTCGGACGGATCGACGAACGACATCGTCCAGCCCGCAGGGTGAAAATCGACGTCGTTCGCGATCACCTCGACCTCGATGCCGGCGCGCGCCAGCGCGTCGTGGATCACGGTCGCAACGCCGCTCGACACGACTTGCAGCGAGCCGCCGTGCGCGCGCACCGCGTCGACGAACGGCGCGAAAGCCGGATCGACGTGCGCGTTCGACTCCATGAAGGCGAGGGTCGCTTCACGCGATAGACGGAGCGTCGCCGCTTGACGCGCGAGCGCTTCGCGCAGCGTGATCTCGCCGGCGAGCAGCGGACCGTCGATCGCTTCCAACGCCGCGTCGCCGGCGACGGCGCGGACCAGCGCGTCGAACGTGTCGACGTCGGTGATCGTGCCGTCGAAGTCGACGAACACCGCGAGCACGCGCGTCAGGTCTTTTTGCGGACCGTCTTCTTCGCGCTGGTGGCCTTGCGGGCGGGTGCTTTCTTCGCGCCGGTCGCCTTGACCGCGGTCTTTTTGGCAACCGTTTTCTTGGCGACGGCTTTCTTGGCCGTGCTCGTGCGCGCGGCCGTCTTCTTGCGCGCCGGTGCGGGCAGCGCTTTGATCTCCGCTGCTTCGATCGGTTCGACGCGAGTCGATGCGGCCGGGCGAGCCGGCGCGCGACGGCGCGACGGTGCGGTGGCGCGAACGTCTTCGACCGGTGCCGACAGACTCGGCGGCGGCGGCTCGAGGGCGATCTCACCTTTGCGCGGCCGGTTCCACGGCGCAAGTTGGCGGTTGGGCTGCGGCGGGGCGGTTTGGCCGGTCGGCTGAGCGCCGCCGTCACCGTCCACGCTGATGATGTGCCGGTCCGGCAACGTGCCTGCACCGAGGACGCCGTTCGCGGCGTTGGCCCCACCGCTGCCGCCACGACGGCGGCGGCGACGCCGGCGGCGCTTGCGGCCGTCGACTTCGGTGACGGTTTCGGGATTCACAGACGCCTGCGGCGCGGCGGCGATCGCCGGTTCGGGCGCTTCGCCGTTGGCCGGTGCGCCGGCGGTCTCGCCACCGGCCACGTTTCCGCCGCGGCCGCGACGGCGGCGACGCCGGCGCTTCCGGACGGGACCGTCGCCGGGGGCGCCGGGAACATCCTCGCCGTCATCGGGTTCGGTCTCGAACGAGGCCGGCGCGACGTAGGCGGGCGGAGCGGGGGGCGGAGCGAGATCTTTGACGCGATCGCCGGACAGCGACTCGCCCGGAAGCTTCGCGACCAGCGACCCC
>DASYOE010000227.1:0-1631 GCA_036008105.1 Candidatus Lustribacter sp.
GAACAGGGCCGCGTCGTCGTGCGAGAGCGTCAAGGCCGTGGGATACCAGCCGGTGGGAATGAGTCCGCGCCGGTGCAGGTGGAGCGGATCGCGCGCGTCGAGCACGGCGACCGCATTGAGCCCGGCAAGCGCGACGTACAGCGTGCTACCGTCGGCGCTGAGCGCGAGTGCCGTCGGTTGCGTGCCGTACGGCCCGCGATCGAAAAGGCGGAGCTCCGTCCCGCCCGCGACATGCGGCGTGCCGGTGAGTTGCACGGTCGCGATGCGATCGACGTTCGTCATCGCCACAAACGCGTAGGCGCCGTCGGGCGTGGTGACGATCGCCGTCGGATGCGCGCCGCCGACGACGTGCAAACCGTCCGTCGGCGGATCCATCGCCAGCGCCGGCGGACCGGCCGTCGCATCGGCGGCGGCCGTGGCAAGATCCCCACCCGGCGCGATGCCGAGCAGCGAGAGTGAGGAGGCGCGCTGCAGATCCGGCGCGGGGACGAGAAACGGCGGCACAAGCGACGGAGTCGTCGCGGTCGCGTACCGCATCAAGCCTTCGTTGGTCACCAAAAGATGGTCGCCGGCAAGCGCGGCGCCGAAAGGGAAGAATCCCACGCCGCGCGCGATCCCGCTCGTCACGCGCTGCGCGGTGTCGATCGCCGCGACGTTCCCGCCGCCCTCGTTCACGACATACGCACGGCGTCCATCGCGTGAGACGACGATGCTGCCGGGAAAACTATGATCGGCATCGCCGAAATTCGGATCGATGGGCCCCGCGATCGGGATCGTGTAGCGCCGGTCGGCGGCAAGGTGCCCATTCGCATCGAGAGTGAGCGCGTAGACGATGTTGCTCGGGCCGCCCGAGGCGAGGACGAGCGTGCGCGCGGGGTTCGCCGGATCAGGCAGAGCGGCGACGCCGGCGAAGAACTGCGCGTTCGGATCGGTGTACCGATCGACGACCCGCATCGTCGCGGTCTCAACGACCGCGAGCGAATAGCCGCCGGTGGTGAGCGGATCGAGCAAACTGTGCGTGCGCCCCTGACGCTCGTCGTCGTTGCTCACGACGGCATAGCGGCCGTCGGGCGAGAGCGCGACGCCCAGCGCATTCATCCCGGTCACGACGCTCGTGCCCGCCGGCGTGACGATCCGGCCCGAGGGCAAGATCGCATTGAACGGCGAGGTCCGCAGGTGTTCCGCGGGCAGCCGGCCCGCAGGCGAACCGTATTCGACGGTCGCGCCCGGCGAGGGACACAAGAACGCAACCGCGAGCGCACCTATGCCCAGTGCGTGCCGGGGATTGATCACACGAGCCTCCTAGAGTAAACGTTCGAACGCGCGTGCGAGCCGTTCGATACCGAGGCGCATCGCGTCCTCGCCGAGATCACCGAATGAGAGCCGTAACGCGGGGGGACCGCTGCGCGTCGGATAGTACGGCTCGGATGGCATCACGAGCACTCCTTCGCGAGCACAGGCATCGAATGCCGCTTGGGTCGATATTCGAGACGGGAGTGGAAACCAGAGATTCGTCCCCGCTTGTGGCGGTCGCACGTCGGCCCACGGGAGCGCCCCGCACAAGCGCTCGACGAACGCGTCGCGCCGCGCGCGATAGAACGCGCGCGTCGTCTTGAGATGACGCGGATACG
>DASYOE010000228.1:0-5136 GCA_036008105.1 Candidatus Lustribacter sp.
GTCGAGGGACGCGCCAGGGTCGCGGCGATTCACGATAATCGAAAAAGGCCACGAGCGTAGCCGAGTGGCCGCCACAATCGCGATGACTTGTGGTGGTCACTCGGCTTCGCTCGTGACCATCTTGGATTGTCTCAAATGACGATGATGGTGGCGCGTCCCTCGACTGCGCTCGGGATGACAAGGGATTAGAGAACGCGCGTTAGCCGCGAGTTGGGGCGCTCCGGGCGCCCCACTTTGTGGCATTCGCGCCACCTTCCATGTTCTTCGATCGCGACGATGTCGGCGGTGAAATCGTACGCGCCGTTGCCGTCGAAGAACGCGCTGCCGACGGCGTACGCATCGACCGGCACGCGGTCGCGTTCGAACGCCGCGATGCGGCTCGCGTTGAAGCCGCCGCTGACGACGATCTTCACGAAACCGAAGCCCGCGCCGTCGAGCGCGTTGCGCACGTTGTGCACGAGTTGCGGGTTCACGCCGGTCGGCGGGAACGTGCCCATTTGCGGGATCACCGATGCGTCGACGAGCGTTCCCGACGTGTCGAGCCGCACGCCCCACAAACGGTTTCCGAGCGCGCGCGCAACCGCGAGGCTCGTGCCGGCGCAATCGTTGTCGAAGTCGACGAGCGAGATCACGTTGACCGACGGGTCGATGTACTCGGCGAATTTTTTCGTTGCGAGAACGGTGTCGCCGCCGTACGCCGCGATCAGCGCGTGGGGCACCGTGCCCATGCCACGCGAACCCCACCACTCCGCGTTCGCGTCGGTCGACACGCCGAGCGCGCCCGAAATGTACGCCGCGTAGCCGTCGCCGGTTTGCACCAAGTGGTGATCGAAGCGCGCCGGAAAGAACAGCACTTCCTTGCCGCCGGCGGCGTCGACGATCGCCCGCGCATTCGTTGCGATGCGCGTGCGGCGCGAGAGCACGCCCAAGTACGGCGTTTCCAAGTGCGCGAACCGTTCGTATTCGCCTTCGATCGTCAGGACGGTCTCGAACGGTTCGATGCGGTCGCCGTCATAGAGGGCGTGCACGTTCAGCCGGTCCCAGCCGTCGCTGCAGAGCTTGAGGATGGCGAGCGCTTCGTCGATTCCGCACAACACCGACGTGCTGCGCTGAAACACTTGCATGCGCACGCGCGGGTGGTAGCCGTCGCGCTTGAGGATGTCGCGCGCCCGGTTGAAGTAGGTGTCGGAATAGTAGCCGTCGCGCATTTTTTCGAGCGGCAGATTGAAAATCGCCGGGTCGAGACGATGCCGCTCGGTGCGATGCATGGGAGGCTTGTACGCAGACGTGGTATGTTTTCCTCGTCATGGCCGAGTCGTTGACGAATGCCGAGATCGCCGGGCGTCTCAAGGAAATCCGCACGCTGATGGAGTTTGCGGGCGAGCCGTTTTTCAAGTTCATGGCCTACGAGCGGGCGGCCGAATCGATCGAGAACGCCGCGCCTCTGGCCGATCTGCGGGCCGGCGGACGGCTCGAAGAGCTGCCCGGGGTGGGGAAAACGATCGCCGGGCGGATCGCGGAGCTGTGCGACACCGGCACCTGCGGGTATCTCGAGGAGCTGCGCGCCCGCTATCCGTCGACGCTGATGGAAGTGCTGGCGGTCGGCGGCGTGGGCATGAAGACGGCGCAGCAGATGTTCGAAAAGCTCGGCATCGCGTCGCTGGCCGACCTCGAGAAGGCGCTGGCGGCCGGAGCGCTGAGCGAGATCCCGCGGCTGGGCAAGAAGTCAATCGAGAACATCCGGCGCGGCGTGCTCGCGTTTCAGGGCCGCTCGAAGCGCACGCCGCTCGGCACCGCGTTGCCGCTCGCGAACGAGATCGTGGCCTATCTGGCCGCGTCGTCGCCGGCGCACGACCTCACGCCGGCCGGGAGTCTGCGCCGCAACGAGCCGACCGTCGGCGACATCGACATCGTGTGCACGTCGGACGAGCCCGAGGCCGTGATCGCGGCGTTCACCAGCTGGGAGCGCGCCGAAGCGGTGCTCGCCGAGGGCGGCACCAAAGCGAGCATCTGGCTTGCCGGCGGATTGCAGATCGACTTGCGCGTGCTGCCCGCGCACGTGTACGGCAACTTGCTGCAGCACTTCACCGGCAGCCGCGAGCACAACATCCAGCTGCGCGAACTCGCGGTGCGCAAGAATTTGCGCGTCAGCGAGAACGGGATCGTCGATCTGACCGACGGGCGGTTGATCGTGTGCCGCACCGAGGCCGAGGTGTACGCCGCCATCGGCCTGATGGACATTCCGCCCGAGATGCGTCTGGGTCACGGCGAGATCGACGCCGCGCGCGAAGGCACGTTACCGCAGGTCGTGTCGCTCGTCGACCTGCGCGGCGATTTTCACATGCACACGCGCTGGAGCGACGGCGCCGACACGCTGGAAGCAATGGTTGCCGCGGCAGCGGCGCGCGGCTACGAGTATCACGCGGTCACCGATCATTCGGTCAGCCGGAGCATGGGGCTCGATCCGGCCGAGCTGCGCGCGCAAGCGGCAACCGCGCGCGAGTTGGGCGAGCGGTACCACATCCGCACGCTGACCTCGACCGAGGTCGACATCCTCCCCGACGGCACGCTGGACTACGACGATGCCGTGCTGGCCGAGCTGGACATCGTGGTCGCCAGCGTGCACGCGAGCCACAACCAAACGCGCGACGAGATGACGGCGCGGCTCATCCGGGCCTGCGAAAACCCCTACGTCACGATCATCGGTCACCCGACCGGGCGCAACGTGGAGACGTCGTTCCCAGGGTACGAGTTCGACTACGATGCGGTGTTTGCCGCGGCCGCCCGGACCGGGACGGCGCTGGAGATCGACGGACAGCCGTCCCGGCTGGACTTGCCGAGCGCCTTGGCCCGCCGCGCGCGCGAGTTCGGCGTGACGTTCACATGCGACTCGGACGCCCATGGTTCGGCACAGCTCGCCCAGGTCTCGTACGCCGTCGGGCAGGCGCGCCGTGCCTGGATTACGCCCGCCGAGGTGCTCAACGCGCGGCCGCTGGCGGGGGTACTGGCATTTGTTGGGACGAAACGTAGTACGGTCCCTATATGAAGGAACCGGCGACGCCCGCTAGTGAGAACGAGCGTCTCAAAGCGCTCGCGGAATACAACCTCCTCGATAGTCCAAACGAGGAGGTCTTTAACGCGTTCGCCCGCGTTGCAGCCAAGAGTTGCGGCACCCCGGTTGCGGTCATCTCGCTTGCCGGCAAAGACCAGCTGATCTTCAAGGCGCACTACGGTCTGAAGGACGTCGCCTCGACCCCGCTCGCCAGTTCGTTTACGGCGCAGGTCCTCAAGGGGACCGAGATCGTCGAGGTTCCGGACGCCCGGCTCGATCCGCGATTTGCCAAGAGCCCGCACGTCACCGGCAACGCCAAGATGACGGGCATGCCGAACATCATCTTCTACGCCGCGGCCCCGCTGATCACGCCGGCGGGCGTGGGGATCGGGACGCTCGCCGTGGTCGACAAGGTGCCGCACACGCTCACCGCCGACCAGCGCGCCGGGCTGCGCGCGATCGCCGACGTCGTGATGGAGCAATTTGTGCTGCGCCGCGAGCAGCGTGAGGTCAACGAGCGGCTGCAGTTGCTGTCGGCCGCGATGGAAGCGACGGAAGAAGCGGTTGCGATCTCGCGCATCGGCCCGACTCCCGACGATCCGGTTCAGGTGATCTACGCTAACCAAGCGTACGTGCGCGCGAAGCACTCCACGATGGAAGAAGTGCTCAGCTCGAACGCGACGCAGTTCATCGGGCCGAAGACCGACAAAACCGTGTTGCGCGAGATGCGCGAGGCGCTCTGCCGTGGTGAAGCCGCACGGGCCGAGTACGTCAGCTATCGCAGCGACGGCTCCCACTACTACGCGGCCGCCGCCGCGCAGCCGCTGCTCAACGAGAAGGGCGAGACGTATCGCTACGTGCTGATGCTGCGCGACATCACCGAGTCGGTGTTGCGCGGCGCGGAGCTCGCGATGCAGAACGAACGCTTGACCGCGCTCACCGCGGTCGCGCGCGGCATCTTCGCCGCACTCGAACCGCACGCGCTGGTCGAAGCCCTGCTCGGCGGCGTGCGCGAGTTGATCGGCGCCGAATCGCGGCTGCTCGTGGCGCGGCCCAACGGCGGCTTCGCGCTCACCAAGGATCTGCTGGTTCCCGAGCGCGCGGTCGCAACCGGCGACGCGTTCATCGAATCGGCGAGCCGCAGCGACGGCGCGCTGCTCGACGACGGCGAACGGCGCGCGGCGATTCGCATTCCGGGGTCGCTCGGCCAGACGCGCTACATCCTCGACGTCCATAGCGACCGCCGCTTGCATCAAGCCGACGTGTTTGCCGCCGGCTTGCTCGGCCAGTACTTCTCGGTTGCGGCGCGCAACGTCGAACTCTACGGCGAACTGCAAGCGCGCCGCGCGGCGGTCGTCGAACTCAATCAGGTGAAGAACGATCTGATCGCGATGCTCGCGCACGACTTCAAGGGCCCGCTCACGACGATCGTCGGCTTCGCCGACGTGCTGGCCGAAGACGAACGCTTCGATGAGGAATCGCGCAAGTTCCTGACGATGATCTCGTCGAGCGCGATGCGCTTGGCGAGCCTCGCAACCGACACGCTCGCGCTCTCGCGGCTGGAGCAAAACGAACTCACGCTCGAGCTCGAAGAGTTCGATTTGGTGGCGCTGGTCCGCGACATCGTGCGCGTGTTCAGCGTGACGCGCGCGATCGATCTGCGCACCGACCGCCCGGAACTAGTCATCGGTGGCGACCCCGCCCGTTTGCGTCAGGTGTTCGAGAACTTGATCGGCAACGCGATCAAGTATTCGCCCGGCGGCGAGCCGATCGAAGTCTTTCTGCGCGCCAAAGGCCGCGGCGTCGAGGTCAGCGTGCGCGATCACGGCATCGGCATTCCCGAAGCCGACAAAGCCAAACTGTTCGGCCGCTTCGCGCGCGCGCAGAACGCCCGCGCGCTCGGCATCAGCGGCACCGGCTTCGGGCTCTACCTCACCAAGACCATTGTCGAGATGCACGGCGGCACGATGGGCGTCGACTCGGTCGAAGGTGAGGGCAGCACGTTCCGCGCGTTCTTGCCGGCCGCCGCTGCGGCGCCGCGCCCGCGCCACCGCCGTTTCATCTTGGTCGACGCAGACGGCGAC
>DASYOE010000229.1:0-3135 GCA_036008105.1 Candidatus Lustribacter sp.
ATCATTTCGACGACGCAGCAGCTTGCGGTCGCGTTCGGCGTCGAGCCGGAAGAAGAGCGCATTCACGAACAGGTCGTACGCGGGATGATCGAGCGCATTCCGTCGGTCACCGTGACGAACGGCCCGTGCAAGGAAGTCATCGTCAAAGGCGACGCCATCGACATCGACATCGTGCCGACGCCGGTGTGGCACGAGCACGACGGCGGACGCTATCTCGGCACGACGTCGGGCTTCGTTACGCGCGATCCGCTGACCGGCGACTTGAACATGGGCTCGTATCGCGTGATGATCAAGGACAAGAACACGGTCACGATGGCCGGCGGCATTCGCGGCCGCGGGCTGACGACCGGTGCGGCCGGTGGCGACCACATCATGGAGAACGAAGCGGAAGGCAAATCCACGCCGGTGGCTATCGTGCTCGGCATGGATCCGCTGCTCGTGCTCGCGTCGGGCAGCCCGGTTGCGCCCGGACCCGACGGTTCGATGGAATACGAAGCGGCCGGCGGCTGGCGCGGCGCACCGACCGAGCTGATCAAATGCGAGACCAACGATCTGCTCGTGCCGGCGCAGGCCGAGATGATCGTCGAGGGGGTCGTGTATCCGGGCGAACGCGCGGGCGAAGGCCCGCACGGCGAATCGACCGGCTTCTACGGCGAAAACAGCGAGGCGTTTATCGTGCACATCACGTGCATCACGCACCGCAAGAACCCGCTCAGCTACGGTTTGATCTGCCTGCGCGTCGAAGACTACCCGCGCCAGCTGTTGCGTTCGGGCTCGATTCAGGCGCGCGTGATCGCGAAGACCGGCTTGACGAACATTCGCGAGGTCTTCTTCCCGGAAGTCGGCCGGATGGGCATGCTGATCGTCTCGGCGACGATTCGCGACAAGGAAGATCCCAAGCGCATCATGGACGGCATCTGGAACGACACCGGCGAGCCGTGGCGCTGGATCATCGTCGTCGACGAGGACTGCAACGTTCGCGATTGGGACGAAGTGATGTGGCGCGTGTGCGCGGCGAGCGATCCGAAGCGGCACGTGATCGTGGGCAAAGAGCACGCCAAGCAGAAGCGCAAAACGACCGACGTCGACTTCGATGCGCCGGTCTGCGGCATCGGCATCGATGCATCGTTCAAGTTCAAAGACGTCAAATATCCGCCCGTCAACAAGACCAGCGCGGCGCTCTTGGACCGGGTCGCGAAGCGCTGGAAAGAGTTCGGCCTATCGTAACCTCCACGGAGTACGACTACGTCGTCGTCGGGGCCGGTTCGGCCGGGTGCGTGCTCGCCCACCGGCTGACCGAGGACCCGGCGATTCGTGTGCTGTTGCTCGAAGCCGGCGGCGACGATTCGCATCCGTATCTGCGCGTGCCGATCGGGGTCGGCAAGCTGCACGAACACCGCATGTTCGATTGGGGCTACACCACCGTGGCTGAAGCGGGGATGGCCGGCCGCGAACTGATGACGCTGCGCGGCAAAGTGCTCGGCGGTTCGTCTTCGATCAACATGATGGCGCTGACGCGCGGCTCGAGCGGCGACTTCGACCGCTGGGCCCGCGGCGGCGCGACCGGCTGGTCGTGGAATGAGGTGCTCCCGTACTTCAAACGCTTCGAATCGTGGGAAGGCGGCGAGACGCAATTGCGGGGCGGCAGCGGCCCGCTCGCGGTCGAGTTTGCCAAAACGAACGATCCGCTCGAAGACGCGATGTACGCGGCGGCGCAGGCGTGCGGCTATCCGTACACGCCGGATTTCAATTCGGAGAGCGAGGGCATCGGCCGCACGCAATTCAGTATCAAGAACGGACGCCGGCACTCGACGTCGCGCGCGTATTTGCGGCCGATCATGAAGCGGCCGAACCTGACGGTGCACACGCACGCCCTGGCGCAGCGCGTGCTGCTCGACGGCACGACCGCACGTGGGGTCGCGTATACGCATCGCGGCGCGAACGCAACGGCTACGGCGAGCCGCGAGGTGATCCTGAGCGGCGGGTCGTTCAATTCGCCGCAACTGCTGATGCTCTCGGGGATCGGGCCGGCCGATCACCTGCGCGAGCTCGGCATCGGCGTCGTCGCCGCGCTGCCGGTCGGCGAGAATCTACAAGATCACCTGAAGGGCGTGCTGTTGTGGAAGCGGCGCCCGCCGGAAGGTCCGCTGCACCACTTCTTGCGGTTCGACCGGGTTGCGCTCGCGATGGTGCAAGCGTACCTGTTCGGCACGGGACCGGCATCGCGGATGCCGCTCGGCATTCAAGCCTACGTCAAGACGAGCCCCGAACTCGACGTGCCCGACATCGAGTTCATGCTGCGCACCTCACCGGTCGGGGTGCAACCGTATTTCCCCGGCGGCCGTCCGTACACCGACGCGTTCGGCATCGATCCGGTGATCTTGCACCCGGAGAGCCGCGGCACCGTGCGTTTGCGTTCCACCGATCCACTCGCGCCGGTGCGGATTCACTACAACTATCTCTCGGCGCCGGCCGACATCGAGAAATTCCGGTTGGGTTTCCGGCGGGCGCGCGAGATCGGCAACCAGGCCTCGCTCGATGCCTTCCGCGACGTTGAGCTGACGCCCGGTCCGAACGTGACCAGCGATGCGGACGTCGACGCGCATCTGCGCGCCACGTCGACGACCGTCAGCCATCCGGTCAGCACGTGCCGCATGGGCACGGACGAGAATTGCGTGCTCGATCCGCAGCTGCGCGTGCGCGGCATCGCGGGACTGCGCGTCGTCGACGCGTCGG
Source organism: Candidatus Lustribacter sp. (assembly GCA_036008105.1). Classification (GTDB taxonomy): domain Bacteria; phylum Vulcanimicrobiota; class Vulcanimicrobiia; order Vulcanimicrobiales; family Vulcanimicrobiaceae; genus Lustribacter. Next base: position 2,737 of record DASYOE010000229.1, read on the forward strand.
CCTTCCCCGATCTCGTCTCCGCGCACACCAACGCGGCCGTCATTATGTTGGCGGAAAAGGCCGCCGACCTCATTCGAGGCCGAACAGCACCCGTGCGGTAGCGAGCGTTGCGGCCGCCACCTCGGCGGCCGAGCGCTCGAGCAGCGTCGCGACCGCGTTCGCGCTTTCGACGAGGAATGCGGGCTCGTTGCGCTTGCCGCGGTACGGCACCGGCGCCAAGTACGGACAATCCGTTTCCATGATGATCGGCGCGAGGCCGACGGTGCGCACCGCCTCGCGCAACCCTTCGGCCGTCTTGAACGTCACCACGCCGCCGATGCCGAGCAGCATCCCGAACTCCTCGACGAACGTCGTTGCCTGCGCGGCGTCGCCGGTGAAACAGTGCACCACGCCGCGCAT
>DASYOE010000230.1:0-2053 GCA_036008105.1 Candidatus Lustribacter sp.
GCGACGTAGCGCCGTCCCGCTAACGCGATGATCACGAGGCCCTCGACCACATTGATGATATCGCGCGGAACGTTCGCCTCAGCTTGCATCGATAGCGCGCCGTTCTGCAAGATGCCGAACGCAAACGCCGCAACCGCAATCCACACCGGCTCGAGGTTGCCGACCAGCGCCACCGCGATCGCCACAAACCCGTAGCCCGGGCTAAGCCCCGTGTTGAAGCGATGTAGCACGCCGGTGACGAGCGTCGCGCCGCCGAGGCCCGCGATGGCGCCCGAAAACGTCATGGCCAGCAAGGCAATCCGGCTCAAGTCGACCCCAGAGCGCCGCGCCGCTTCCGGCGCTTCACCGGCCGCACGCAGCTCGAATCCGAAGATCGTGCGGTTGAAAACGAACCGCAACGCGAACGCCAGCAAGAGCGCGATGACGATCGAGATCGTCAGCCGCGTGTCGGGCACGATCGTCGGCAGCCACGCCGTCTTGGCGAGCAGCGGCGTCTCGCCTTCGTTGGCCGTGGGAAAGTGGAACGGCCCGTTGACCGCATAGGTGGCGAGCAGCGCCGCGATCACGTTGAGCATCAGCGTCGCGATCACTTCGTTCGCGCCGAAGCGCGCTTTCAGCCAGCCGGCGATGCCGCCCCACACACCGCCCGCCAGTGCGCCGGCGAGCAGCGTCACGACGATCGACACGACCGGTGGACCCGCCACCCACACGCCCGCTACGCCGGCGGCGAGCCCGCCGAGCACGAGTTGTCCCTCGGCGCCGATGTTGAACAATCCGGCGCGAAACGCGAGCGCGATGCCGAGCGCCGGGAAGAGTAGCGCGGTTGCCGACACGAGCGTTTCCGCGAACTCCGACGTGGTACCGAACGCGCCGTCGAACAGTGCCGAGAACCCGTCGATGGGCGAGACGTGCGCGACGAGCATCGCGATGCTGCCGACGCCGAACACGACGATCACCGCGATGCCGAGATCGCGCACGATACGCAAGCGCAAGAGCGCGGCCATCAGGTTCCGCCCGCCATCAATGCGCCGACGCGTCCGCGATCCAGCGTCGCGCGGTCGAACGCGCCGACGAAGCGGCCGTCCGACATCACGAGCACGCGGTCGGAGAGCGCGAAGATCTCATCGAGTTCGAACGAGATCAGCAGCACGGCCGTGCCCGCATTGCGCGCTTCGATCAAACGCGATTGCACGAGTGTCGCCGCGCCGACGTCGATGCCGCGCGTCGGCTGATAGGCGACGATCAGCTTCGGCTGCGCGCCGAGCGCGCGCCCGACGACGATCTTCTGCTGGTTGCCGCCCGACAGTCCGTCAACGATGGCGTTCGGATCGGGCGGCCGCACGTCGAAGCGCTCGATGACCTCCGTTGCCGCCGCCCGTTCGGCGGCGCGATCGAGCATCGACCCGCGGCGCAGCGGCGCGGTCTGGTGGCGCCCGAGCGCGACGTTCTCCTCGACCGACCACGAGAGCACGAGCGCTTCGTGGCGGCGATCCTGCGGGATCACGCGCACGCCGGCCGCCAGCCGCTGCGCCGGCGTGACCGCCGCATCGAGCGCCATGCCGTCGAGTTCGATCGTCCCGGTGTAGGCCGCCACGCCCGCCAGGGCGTCGGCGAGCGCGGACTGTCCGTTGCCCTCGACCCCGGCGATGCCGACGATCTCGCCCGCCCGCACCTCGAACGTGCCGTCGAGCAGTCCACCGCTGCCGCTTCCCGCGGTGAGATTCGTTACGCGCAGGCGCGGTGCGGGCGTCGTCGGCGCACGTTCCGCCAGCGGCGGCAGATCGCCGCCGACCATCGCGCGCGCGATCTCGTCGGTCGAGGTGGCGCTCGTCTCGTACGTTGCAACGACGAGGCCGGCGCGCATCACGGTCACGACCGAGCTGTAGTCGATCACCTCTTGCAGCTTGTGCGTGACGATCAGGATCGCGGCGCCGGCCTGGGCGAGCGCGGTGATCGTTTTAAAGAACGAGGCGATCTCGGTTGGCGCGAGCGCCGCGGTCGGCTCGTCGAGTAACAGCACGCCCGGACGGCGTTCGAGTTCGCGCAGCAGTTC
>DASYOE010000231.1:0-26990 GCA_036008105.1 Candidatus Lustribacter sp.
CGCGGCCACCCCCAAGCCCGGGCGATCGGATTAAAATTGGGCTAGAACATGTTCCAGAGGTACTGGTTGTAGACCTCATGATGGAACTGCACTTCCTCGGGTTTGACGATCGTCCCGAGGAGGCGCGGGCAACGGTCGGCACTGGCCTGCTTGAGGTCCGCATAGCGGCCCTTGACGTCCTCGCCGAGGATGGTCGAGATCCACTTCGAGTTCTTGAAGTCCTCGAGCGCGTCGTAGATGTTGTCCGGCAGGTAACGCTCGGCCGAGCGCAGGTTCGGGATGTTGGAAATCGCCCCGTCCAGACCCGATTTGAACACGCTGTAGAGCACGGCGTACGGGTTGGCATCCGGGCCTACCGACCGGACCTCGACGCGCGAACTGCGCTCGTTGCCGATCGGGACGCGCACCATCGAGCCGCGGTCGACCGCCGACGCTTTGATTTGATTCGGCGCTTCGAAGTGCGGGTCGAGCCGCCGGAACGCGTTGACGCTGGCGTTGTAGAGCAGGCACGTGTCGCGGCCCACGGTCAGGATGCGGTCGATGAACTTCCAGCCGAAGTCGCTGAGCTTCTCCGCGCCTTTGGGATCCCACATCAGGTTCTTGCCGTCTTTGCCGCTGACCGAGACGTTGGTGTGCATGCCGCTGCCGTTGACGCCGACGACGGGTTTGGGCAGGAAGCTCGCCGTCATGCCGAGGTTGGTCGCGACTTGGCGGCAGATCAGCTTGTAGAGCTGAATCGTGTCGGCCGCCGCGACGACCTCACCGTAGCTGTAGTTGATTTCGAACTGGGAGGGCGCGACTTCCGGATGATCCTTTTCGTTCTCAAAGCCCATCGCGCGCTGCACCTCGGCCACCGTATCGATGAACTTGCGCAGCGGGTCGCCCGGCAGCGAGTAGTAGTAGCCGCCGGTGTTGACGTACTCGAACTTGCCGGTCGTATTGTAATTCCGCTCGGCGTCGATCCCGGCGAAAACGAAGCCCTCGATCTCGTTGGCGGCGTTGCAGGTATAGCCGTCTTTGGCGTACTTGTCGTTGGCGAACTTCTTGAGAATGCCGCGCATGTCGGCGGAGAACGGCGTGCCGTCCTTGTCGATGACCTCGCCGAACACCAGCACTTTGCCCGAACCGAACACGTCGGCCGGCACCCAATAGAACGCGCTCCAGTCGACGAAGAGCCGCAAGTCGCTTTCATTTTGCGCCGTGAAGCCGCGGATCGACGAACCGTCGAAAGTCAGGTTGTCGGCCGACTTGATCAAGAACTTCTTGTCGTAGTCGAGCATGTGCAGCCGGCCTTCGAGGTCGCTGAACAGCAACGTGACGGCCTTGATGCGCTTTTCGCCGGCGAGATACTTGAGGCGCTCTTCCTGCAGCTTGTCCATCGGCACGCGGTCCTTGCGCTGCTGTTTGGCCTTCAGGTTGAGCTCTTCGAGCTCGCCGTACGGCAACATGAGGAAATCGCGAAGGTCGGAACTCATCGTAGACTCTCTTGCACTCCTTGGCGTAAATGAATAAGCCGGCTTGGTAGGGCCAAAGACGGTTGAATTGCCAGCCGAAATCCCGAACCCTCGGGCCATTTGGCGTACCGGCACGGCGGACCGTGCCCCGAAGGGTGGGTCGACCCATTACCGGCTGGTTCGGTGCGCTAGAGGACGCAGGCTAAGACGTCGGCGCCGTGGCCCTCGACCGAAACCGCAGGCCAGACCTTCTCCACTTTGCCGCTCTTGCCGACGAGGAACGTAGCCCGGGCGACGCCCTTGCTCTTCACCCCGTCGCGCTCCCGTTCCACGATCGTGCCGAACCCGTCGCAGATCTTCGAGTCGACGTCGGCCAGCAGCCGGAACGGGAACGAATACTTCACCTTGAACGCATGCTGCGCGTCGACGGTATCGCGGCTGACGCCGATGATCTCCGTGCCTTTGCCCTTGAACTGTTCGTAAAGGTCGCGGAACTGGCCGCCTTCGCTCGTGCACCCCGGCGTATCCGCCTTAGGATAAAAGTAGAGGACGAACGGACGCGGGATCTCGGTCAAACGGACGTCGTTGCCCGCGTCATCCTTCACCGTAACATCGGGAACTGCAAAACCAACTTCGACCATGACGGGCCCCCTCTATGGTTCTTCGACGAATTGCGGACCGTGGCCGAATGTCTTCCAATCGAAGCCCTGATCCCTGAAACCGGCGTCGACTTCGACGTTCCATTCCTGCGCCGGCTGGTCGACGATGACGACCGCGCCGCCGGCCAGGCTCTCGAGCACGCGCCACAGATAGCGCACGATGAGGCAGCGCGTAAATTCGTTCAACCGTCCCCACTGGTCGGTCGCCGTCAATTCGAGCCGCGTTTCTTGTTCGGATTTCCAGACGCTGTAATCGGTAAAGATGTCGCCGTATTTCTGGCGCGGGCCCGCGAGGACGGTCTTGATTCGCGCTTCGAGATCCGGTGCGCGCTTGCGCTGCGAGCGAATGCGGGCGTTCGTTTCGGTGCGCCACCGCAGCACGGCGAGCACGACGAGCGCAACGATTATGATTGCTACGACCAGCAAGATGACTACGGTCGCCATGCGCCCGATTCCGTTCGCGCCCACATCTCCATTGACGACGGCCTACGGCGTGCAAGCTGCCACCCCCTTGGAAGCAAAGGTATTTCTCGTGTAATGTGCCCGTCGTCCCGCGCCGACGCAACTCCTCCGCTACTCTTACCGGTTGAAACGAGCGATGAAGGACACAGAAAAAACCGATGCCGAGTGGCGCGCGGAACTCCCGCCCGACCGTTATGCCGTCTTACGTCAGGCCGCAACGGAACCGCCGTTTAGCGGCGCGCTTTACCACAACCACGATGCCGGGACGTACGCGTGCGGAGCGTGCGGTGCGCCGCTCTTCTCCTCGGACACGAAGTTCGAAAGCGGCAGCGGCTGGCCGAGCTTCTTCGATCCGTTGACGAACGATGCCGTGACCATTGTCACGGACCGTACGCACGGCATGGTACGGCGCGAGGTGCGCTGCGCGAAATGCGACTCACACCTCGGCCACGTGTTCGAAGACGGCCCGCAGCCGACCGGCGAGCGCTATTGCATGAACTCGCTGGCGCTGGAGTTCGCCCCCAAGACCTAACGGAGAACCGCTTCGACGGCGGCCCCGATCCGCAGCAACCGCGCATCCTCGCCGTTCCGGCCCACGACCATGAGGCCGGCCGGCGCGCCACCCGCGCCCGCCAGCGGGAGCGAGAGCGCGCACCCGTCGAGCGCGTTCACCGTGCTCGTATTGCGCAAGATCAGCGCGTTGGCGCTCGCGTACGCATCGTCGTCCGCCTCGAGTGCGCGAACCGGCGGCGGAACGATCGCCACGGTCGGCCAGAGCAGCGCGTCGTACCCCTCGCTTTGGGCGTGGAAGGCCGAGATGTACGCGCGACGTGCCAGCAGCATTTCAATGTATTCCGCCGCCGTGATGGTCGCACCGCGCAGGATGCGGCGCGCGATCTGCGGGTCGTAGCGTGCTTGCGCGCCCGCCAGCAGCTCGCGGTGCGACCAATAGGCCTCGGCGCCGGTGATCGTTGCACCGTTCGGCAGCACGGGCAGACGTTCGAAGGCCGGTAACGGTATCTCGTCGACCTGCGCACCGGCCGCCCGCACGCTCGCAAGCCCGGCGGCAAACGCGGCTTCGACGGTCGCATCGAGGCCGCCGCGCACGTAGTTCACGGGTGCCAGAAAGCGCCACCGGCGCACCGGCGGTACATCGAGCGCCGGCGGCGCCTCGCCCGCCAAGATTGCATCGAGCGTCGCGCAGCAGGCGACGCTGCGCGCCAGCGGCCCGATCGAGTCGAGCGTGAACGAGAGCGGGTACGCGCCGGTCAGCGGAACGCGCGCCGCCGTCGGCTTGAATCCGACGATGCCGCAAAAAGCCGCCGGAATACGGACCGAACCGCCGGTGTCGGTGCCGATGGCGGCGACGACCATACCGTCGGCGACCGAAACGGCCGCGCCGGACGACGAACCGCCCGGAACGCGCCCGGTCGCGCGATCGTACGGCGCGAGCGGTGTGCCGAAATGCGGATTGATGCCGAGCCCGGAGTAGGCAAACTCCGTCATGTTCGTCTTGCCCACGATCACCGCGCCGGCGCGCCGCAAGCGGCCGATGATTGTCGCATCGGCGGTCGCCGGAGCAGCCCCGTCGAGCACGACCGATCCGGCCCGCGTGGTGCTGCCCGCAACATCGAAGAGATCTTTGACCGACACCGGCATTCCGGCGATGGCTGACGCGACGTATCCCGCGCGGCGTTGGGTGTCGGCTGCATCGGCCGCGGCCAACGCGCCCGTGCGGTCGAGCTCGGTAAACGTGCGCGCACCCTCGCCGGCAGCATCGTCGATGCGCGCGAACGCGGCCTCGCACAACGCGCGGCTGGTTACCTCGCCACGGTCGAGTTGCTCGCGAAGCTGCCGGATCGTCATAGGGCGGCTTTCGCGCGCGAGGATCACCATCCCGGGCGCCCAAGATGCCGGAGTGCAGGATACGCAGGTTCTCATCGTCGGCGCCGGGCCGGTCGGCCTCACGCTCGCGCTCGATCTGGCGCAGCGCGGCGTGCGCGCGACGCTGGTCGAGCGCAACCCGACGTCGATCCAGTTGCCGAAGATGGAACGCTGCAACGCGCGGACGATGGAAATCTTCCGCCGCTTGGGCATCGCCGAAACCGTGCGCAACGCGGGCCTGCCGCGCGAAGCGCCGATGGACGTGTTTCTGGCCGATTCGATGGGCGCGGCCGAAGCGATCGTGCATCTTCCCTATCCCTCGGTGGCGGCCGCGAAAGCGACGATCGCGGCGAACAACGACGGCCGCCCGCTCGAGCCCTACCAGCTGATCTCCCAGTACACGCTCGAACCGCTGCTGCGCTCGATCGCCGAGACGCGACCCCCGTTGACCGTGCGCTTCAGTTGCGAGATGACGTCGTTCGTCGAGGACGCCGCCGGCGTGACCGCGACGCTCGACACCGATTCCGGACCGGATACGATTCGCGCCGCATACATCGTCGGTTGCGACGGCGGCAGCAGCACGGTGCGCAAACAACTCGGGATCTCGTTCTCCGGTCAAGGCAGCATCCGCAAACTGCGCCAGGCGCTCTTCTACGCGCCCGAACTCTACGAACGCATCCCGATGGGAAAGGGCAGGCACTACCACATCGCCACACGGCCGATGTTCCCGTTCATCATCATTCAGGACAGCACGAAGCACTGGACGCTGCACGCAGCCGCCGAGTCCGACGCCGAAATGACCGAGATCTTCCGCGGCGCGCTCGGCATGGACGTGCCGTTCGATACGCTCTCGGTCAACGAGTGGACGCAGCATCTGCTGTGCGCCGACCGCTACCGCGACGGCCGCGCCTTCATCGCGGGTGACGCCGCGCACCTCGTGATCCCGACCGGGGGTCTCGGCATGAACACCGGCGTCGGCGATGCGACCGACCTGAGCTGGAAGCTCGCCGCAACGCTGGCCGGCTGGGGCGGACCCGAACTGCTCGATTCCTACGAAACCGAGCGCCGGCAGATCGGTCTGCGCAACGTCAAAGCGTCGGGCGCCGCGATGGACGGACGAACGAGCTGGCGTGCCGCATCGTCGCACGACGAGATGGGCCGTGCGTTCGACGTCGAGCAGCGCAAGGTGACCGAGATTCTCGGCATCGAGGCGGGCTACCGGTATACCGGTTCGCCGATCGTGTGGCCGGAAGACGGCGAGGGCCCCGATCCCGACAACCGCGCCTACGTTCCGACCACGTGGCCGGGCTTTCGTCTTCCGCACGTTTGGCTCGACGACCGCGGCGCGTTGCACGACCGCCTCGGGTTCGGCTACACGCTCTTGAAACTCGGGGCCGAACCGCCCGATACGAGCGCCCTCGAACGCGAACTGCGCGCGACCGGCGCACCGCTCGACGTCCTGCGCGTACCCGACGCGGCAGCGCGCGAACTCTACGCGCGCGATCTCATCTTAGTACGGCCCGACCTGCACGTCGCCTGGCGCGGCAACGCACCGCCGGACGATCCGCAGGCGGTTGCGGCAGCCGTTACCGGGAGTGCAGCGCAGCGTAGATTCGTTCAGCGGTAATCGGCAGCTGGGTAATGCGCACGCCGCACGCCGCCTCGACGGCGTTGGCCAGCGCCGGACCGAACGCCGACGTGTTGACCTCACCGATCGCGCGCGCCCCGAACGGCCCCGGTCCGCGATTCGATTCCAGCACGTGCACGTGGAAGGGCGGCATGTCTTTCTGGCACGGTAACTTGTAATCGGCAAAGGTCAGGTTCGCGATGCGGCCGTCCTCGACGATCAGCTCTTCGGTCGTCGAATGACCCAGACCCATGACGAAGCCGCCGTCGATCTGGCCCTGGTGCGCCACCGGATTGATGATCGTGCCGGCATCGAGACAGAAGATCACGTCGTCGAGCGTGAACGCGCCGGTCTCGCGATCGACCGTTACTTCGACGACGTAGCCGTTGAAGTTGTTGTACTGCGGATCGCCATGATGCGGCTGACCGTCGAACGTTCCGGTGTACACGACGGCTTCACCGCCGTGCGCCGCAACCACGGCCGCCGCCGCCGCGTCCCAGCCGATGCGCGGCCAACCCGCGGCTTCGAGATCGGCGCGCAGCCCTCGCGTCGCATCGAGCACGGCCCCGCCCAAGATGTGCGTCGTGCGGCTCGCGCCGACACCGGGGTCGAACGGGATGACGTCGGTCCCCCCGCGGCCGACGCGAACGCGCGCCGCATCGATGCCGAGGTCGACCGCGACGACGCGGTTCAGCACGGTCAGGATGCCCATACCCTGTTCGGTGGTGCCGGTGTGGACTTCAACGTTTCCGCCCGGCATCAACAGGAGGTTGAGCGAACTCTTGCCGACGCCGATATGACGCACCGCGAACGCGACCCCGCGCCCGCGTCCCGGCGGTAGCGGCGTGCCCCAGTGCGACTCGCGCTTGAGCACTTCGAGCACCTCCGCGCCGCGCGCGGCGAGGTAGGAGTGGCCCTCAACGTCGAGGTCGCCCTCGCGCGCGCAGTTGAGCATCCGGAATTCCAGCGGCTCGATGCCCAGCTCGCGGGCGACCAGATCGATCGCCGACTCGGCCGCGAAGACGCATTGGATGTCGCCCGGCGCGCGCATGAACCCGCCCGGCACGGAGTTGGTGTAGACGGCGGTGCGTTCGAGGATTTGGTTGGGAATACCGTACGGAAACTTCGTCTCGGGGCCGGGCAGAATCGTCGGGATGACTTTCCCGGCCGCATACGCTCCGCCGTCGAAAAGCGCGTTCACGTGCAACGCGATCACCTTGCCGTCTTTGTCGACACCGGTTTTCACGGTGATCTTCGAGGCGTGGCGGATGGTCGTCGAACGGATGTCGTCGAGATAGTTGCGCACGAACTTCACCGGACGTCCGGTCGCGGCGGCTAGGTAGTAGCACGGGAACTCTTCCACCGAGAGCCCCTTGGCACCGAAGTCGCCGCCGATGTAGCTCGGATGCACGACGAACCGCTCTTGCGGCAAGCCGGTCGTCACTGCCAGCTGCTCGCGCAGGCTGAACGGCGACTTGTTGGTCGAGATCACGTGCACGATGCCGGCCGCGTCGATCCAGACCATGGTCGCGCGCGGTTCGATGTACCCGCCGTGATAGCGCGGCGTGGTGAACGTATGCTCGAAGATGCGCTCGGCCTGCGCGAACGCGGCTTCGGCGTCGCCGATCGTCGTCGTGCCGTAACCTTGAATGTTCGGGTGCGGGTGCTGCGGGCGGCGCGGGAACATGAACGGATACTTTTCCGGATGTTCGTGCAGCACGATCGCATCGGGAAGCAGCGCGGCATCCGCATCGAAGAGGCCCGGCAGTTCCTCGTATTCGACCGTTATGGCGGCCACGGCGGCTGCCGCGATTTGCGGCGTCTCCGCCGCCACGGCGGCGACGAACTCACCGATGAAACGCACGCGGTCGATCGCGAGCACCGGCCAGTCGCACAACCGGCGGCCGAAATAGTGCTCGCCGATGTCGCGGCCGGTCAGAACCGCGTGAACGCCCGGCATCGCGCGCGCTTCGGCCGTATCGATCGAGACGATCTTCGCGTGCGCCATCGTGCCGGGCAGAAAGTCGGCCCAGAGCATGCCCGGCATCGCGAAGTCCGACGTGTACTTCGCTTGCCCCGACGTCTTGAGCGCGCCGTCGACGCGGTATTCGTCTTCGCGAAAGCGCTCGGCCGGAGCGGAGGTGCGCGTCCGGTCGACGATCGAGGTCACGGGCGCGGGCCTTTATACGGCCCGAGTTGTTTGAGGACGTCGTTCAGAATCGATTCGTCGACGATGTCCTCGACCTTGACGTTGCCTTCGATCAAGCCCTGATCCTTGAAGTACTGCAGGTCCTTGCGCATGCTGGCCAGGTTGAGCTTACCGTTGGGGTCGATCGCGCCCGGCGTCATCGTTTGATACGCGGCGGGATCCTTGAGGCTCGTCGTGCTGGAGAGGATCGAAATCACGTCGGCCGCGTTCGGTCCGGCAAAGTGACCGCCGCGCAGGGCGCCGACGTAATACCGCACGGCGCGGACGTAGGCCCGCATGAACTTGACCGCCAGATCGCGATGGTCGCGCATGAACGCGCCGCTGAAAATCAGCACCGAAATTTCCTGGTTCGGATACCAAGCATCGTCACCCATGATGCGCGTCACGCCGCCCCCGAGCACGGCCTGCGAGGCTTGCGGCTCGGTCGTGATGCTCGCGTCCACTTTGCCGTTAGCCAGCGCTGCGACGTGATCGGGATAATCGAGGTTGACGCGCTTCACGTCATCCATCGACAGGCCGTACTTCTTGAGCAATTCGTACAGCGCGACCGTGGAGACGCTCCCCGGCTGATTGCCCGCGATCGTCATGCCCTTGAGGTCTTTCGGCGATTTGTAGCGTCCGCTCTTGATCAACTCCGTGCGCACGAGGAGCGGATCGAAGCCGTATCCCGGAGCGTCGGAGGCGCGGTCGGCCACGACCTTCACATCGATCCCGTGCGCGGCCGCGTTGTAGATGGCGACCGCCGGGGCGCCGCCGCCCGCATCGAGTTGGCCCGCGCTCAGCGGTACGACCATGTTTCCGGCCGAGGCAAAGGTGGTGAAGACGACGTTGAGGCCTTCGTCTTTGAAGTACCCCTTCTTGTCGGCGATCAGGAACGGCGCGTCGCTGCCCACGTTGAGCACGCCCACGCGAACCGTCACGGCATCCGCACCGCGGACCGGCCTCGGCGGCGCGAACGTAACCGCGAGCAACGCGGCGAGCGCGGTCGCGACGAGCCGCTGGGCCCGCCTCACAGGTCGCGAATCTCGGTGTTCATCGCGACGTCGCTTCGGCGGCGTGCGATCAGCGTCTCGCCGTATTTAAAGTAGTCGCCCGCAACGGCGTCCTGCGCGGCCTGCTCGAACTCGTCCGGCCATTCGCCCAGCGAGTACCCGTACCACGGCGTCTGGGGACGAAGCGGCGGCAGGCCGAGTTCTTCCCAGATCTTTTTCGCGTTCTCCATGAACTCGCGCTTGGGCAGCGAGATCGGGGGAAACTTTTCCTTGAGCATCGCGTTGACGAGCACGGCGGAATCCTGGCCGTTATTGCGCTTGCTGCGCGGACCGTGACCTTGGTCCTGGTGATCGATAATGTGGAAATCGAGGATCGGATTGGCGCGATAGGCCAGCGCCCACAGCAGCATGTCGGAGTTGCGCGGATCGATGTCCTCGTTGACCGCGATCACGTATTTGCCCGCCGCGGCGTGCAACGACATCGCGCCGGTCAGCGCGCGCCAGATCTCGGGTTCCGGGGCGTCGTCCTTCATCGTCACGATGATGAACTTGCGCAGGTTCGTCAGCGGTTCGTGCATCGACACCTTGACGACGTTGCGGCAACCTAGCACGTCGCGCAGGTGGGCGGTGAACATCGGCTCCATCGCCACCCGCTTCATCAAGCTCGACTCGCTGGGCGTCACCTGCGAGATGATCGAGGTCAAGATCGGCTTGCGCTTGCGGGTGATCGCCGTGACTTCCATATAGGCGTTGTACTCTTGCAAGTTCACGTGGCCGTGCGATTCGCCGAACGGGGCTTCGGGCTCGAGGTCGCGGGTGGAAATATAACCCTCGATGACGATCTCGGCTTCGGCCGGCACGAGCAAGTCGACGGTCTTCGCGCGCACGACGTTGATCGGCGCACCTACCAGACCGCCCGCAACCTCGAACTCATCGAGCGTCTCGGGGCACTTCTGCGCCGACGTGAACGCAACCGACGGCGGACATCCGAGCACGACCGCGGCCGGCATCTTCTCACCGCGCGCGCGATACTTCTCCCAGTGCACGTAGATGCCGGGGCGCAGCTCGAGCGAGGGGTTCATGCCCAACCGCGTCGGCGACTTCACCTGACCGCGGTAGTTGCCCATGTTTTGAATGCCGGTATCGGGATCTTTGGTGATGTACTGTGAGAGCGTGGTGTAGGGGCCGTTGTCCCAACCCGGCGTCGAGATCGGCACCGGAATGCCGTCGAGCCCGTTGCCCGGCTCGAGCAAGTCGGCGCCGGTGATCACGATCTCATGGCATGGCGCGGCATCGACCAGCTTCGGCTTGACCGGCGCGGCCATCGCCTTCTGCCACGTCGCCTCGATCTGATCGAGCGGCACGCCCATGCCGATGCGGTAGATCTCTTCGTTGGCCGCCAAGGCACCGACAACGACCGGGATGTCGTAACGCCGGCCCGTGCCGTCGGTCACGTTCGTGAAGAGAAACGCCCGGCGCGCGCGTTCTTCGATTCCACCGCGAAATTGCCAGCGCACCAGCGGGTGCATCTCGGTGTCTTTGTTGATCGGCCGGTCGACGCGGATCAGCAACCCGGCCGCATCGAGCGCTGCAATGTGCTCGTGCAAGTCGGGGTAGCTGCGCGGCGGCGCGGCGACGGTCTTCTGCGGCGCTATCATTCTTGGGCGCAGCCCAAATGCAAAGGAGTGAGCGAAGCGAACATCATCAGCCTAGCGGTAGTTTTGCAGTTCACGATTCTCGCTGGCTTCCCACAGCCAACCGCCCTCGTGCCCCGGCCACATTTCTTTGGCCATCGCTTGAACGTCCGGATCGTCGAGCGTCGTCAGATGACCGCCGTCGACGATCGTTTCGCCGTTGATGACCACCGTCGCGCGGAACAGACAACCGTCCACGTGCTCGCCCGTCGTACCGGTCGTCGCGATGTGCAGCGAGCCGCTGCGGCTCGAACCGGCCAGCCCCGTCGAACGTCCGCCGTAACTCGGGACCTTCGGGTTGAAGCCGAGCCCGATTTCGGCCAGCATGCCGCCGGCCGCCGTCATATCGGCCAGCACGCGCGACTCCCAGCCGCCTTCGACCTTCGTGACCTCGCCGTTCTTCAGATGCACGCTCACCGGTTTGGCGTAATTCGAATCGCCGTATTCGCCGGTGTACGCGCCGCCGAAGCCCGTCATCGAGTCGTAACAGACGACGCCGTTGATCGTGACGTTCTTCGCTTCCGAGGGGGTCATGATGTTCGGGCCGTGCGGCAACGGTAAGTGCGCGCGCGTGCCCGGTTCGTCGCAAATGAGTTTTCCGTGCCAGCGCCGGTCTTTGCGCTGCCAATCCATGTGCGCTTCCGAAAGTTCGAGCGACAGATCGGTGCCCTTGGGATCGGTGATGCGCACCTTCTTCACCTTCTCACCACGATCGATGCGCGCCCAGGTCTTCGAAACGATCTGCGAGAGCAGCGCCGGCGGAATGCGCAGGCCTTCGCTGCAGAACGCCTCGATCGTGCGCAGATCGCCGAACGACATCCAGCGGGCGCCGGTACGGCGCATCTTCGCGCCGAACGCGCCGGCCGCGGCGGGCCAAGCGTGAAACACGACGTTCGCATTGAGCACGGCCGGCGCGATCGTGTCGGGCACGTGCCATTCCTCGAATTCGTCGATCATGCACACGTACGGGTCGCAGCCGAACATCTTGGCGGTCGCGATGAGGGCGTACATGACATCCGCCTCGATGCGGCGGTCGCCCATGATGCAGACCTTCTCGCCTTCTTTGAGGCACGCGATCTCACCGATGCGCTTGCACGATTCGATGAAGTCCGGAAACATGTCTGGTTTCATAACGGAAGGAGATTTTGGAGCGGCCCGCGATCCGACCTGCAATATGCACGAACCGTTCGTACGCGTGGCTCCGGTGACCGAGCTTCCACCGGGCACGGCGACGATGGTGGCCGTGGGCGACTTCGATATCGCGGTCTTCAACGTCGCCGGCGAGTTCCTCGCGGTCGACGATGTGTGTCCGCACTTTGCCGGTTCGCTGCACGAGGGCACGGTCGACGGCGAAACCGTCACCTGCCCGGTGCACGGCTGGTGCTTCGACTTGCGCGACGGCCACATGCCCAACGGCCGCCGCTCGATCGCGACCTTTGAGGTGCGCGTCGCCGGCGACAGCGTCTGGGTCAGCGGCGTGCCCAAATGAAGCTCGCGGTACCGGACCTCATTTCGAATTCGTACTTTCCGGCCGCCGCCGCGGTCGAACTTGGCTTCTTCAAGAACGAAGGGCTCGATGTCGAACTCGAGCTGATCTTTCCGGTCGACAAGTGCTACGCGGCGTTGCGCGACGGAAAGATCGATTTCGTCGGCGGATCGGCGCATTCCGCACTCTCCGCCTTCCCGGCTTGGAGCGGCGTAAAGTTGTTGTGCGCGCAAGCACAGGGCATGTATTGGTTTCTGATCATGCGCGCGGATCTGCACGTCGCGCGCGGCGACGTTGCGGCGGTGAAGGGCAAGCGCATCGGCGCCGCGCCGTGGGTCGAGATGGGTTTGCGGCGGCTGCTGATTGCCGCGGGCATCGACCCCGTGCGCGACGAGGTCACGATCCAACCGGTTCCCGGTGCGGTCGGCGAGAAAGCGAACTTCGGTCTGATGGCGGCGCAAGCGTTAGCCGACGGGAAAATCGACGGCTTTTGGGCCAACGGCATGGGGGCCGAAGTTGCCCAGCGCAGCGGCGCCGGTACGCTCGTGCTCGACGTGCGGCGCGGCGACGGTCCGAAGGAATGCTTCAACTATACGCTGGCGTCGCTGGCCGCGACCGATGCGCTGATCGCGCGGTCGCCCGAGACGGCCGCCGCCGCCGTGCGCGCGATCGCCGCGACGCAGCGCGCGCTCGCGAACGACCTCGCGCTCGCTACCAAAGCCGGCCGCGCGTTGTTTGGTCCGGCCGAGGTGGAATTGATCGCGGAGATCGTGCGCCGCGACCTGCCGTATTACGATCCGTCGATCTCCGCCGAAACCGTCGCCGGCATGAACGCGTTCGCGCGCGACGTCGGCATTCTCGATCGTGACATGCCCTACGAAGCCGTCGTCGCGCAGGGCCTTAGTAGTTCGCGCTGACCGACGCCAGCGAAGCGCGAGCTAGCGGTAACGCGATCGAGCCGGTCCAGTCGCGATCGAAGAATTGGACGGTCGCCGTCACCGCGTCGCCGTCGAGATCGGCATCGAGGCTGGCGTCGCTTGGAAAACGGTCGCTCGCCGACGGATCGCCGGCATACACGAAACGCATCGTGACGTGGTGTCCGTCGAACGCCATCGCCGTTGGATCGTACGCGGCTTCGATCGGCTCGGTATCGGCCACGTTCGCGCAGGCATCGGTCGCCGCCGCCCGCCGCTGCAGCGTGATGCCGAGCAGCGCGCCGCGGCGGTGCGGCTGGACGAGCGCCTGATGCGCGACGACGAACTGCAACGAGCTGATGTCGATCGTCACCGCGATGCGGCAACCGTCGCGCTCGAACACGAACCGCTTGGGCGCTGCGGAACCCGCTTGCCAGGCGACGCCGGCGCCGCCGGCGGCAGCGGGCGGCGGGGCCAAGGCCAACGTCGGCGACAGCGTCGTCACCGGTAGCGGACGGATTGCGGGCGGCGCGACGTTCACGGCGACCACCGGATGCGCCGGCGGCGGAGCAAGGGGCCGCACGGCAACGGCGGGCGCGGTAACGGCCGGCGGTGCGCCCGCTGCCGCAATATCGTTTGCCGCGAGGAACGGCACGACGACGAGCGTGCCCGAATCGGCGAAGCCGCCGCGCTGGTCGCTCGTGCGCGAGGTGACGATGCCGAGGATCTCGCCGGTTCCCGGATCGAACACCGCGCCGCCGCTCAAGCCTTCTTCGATATGCACGTTTTCGAGTTCGAGGTAGATCCCGTTCTCCGGCCGCGACGCAACCGTGCCGGGAAAGAGCACGCGCGGTTCCTGACCCACGATCCCGATCAGCTCGTCGTTCTTGACGTAGCCCGCGACCGCGACCATGTTGCCTTCGACGACCGCGTGCGTGCGCGGTGCGAAGTGGGCAACGTGCAAGTTGCCGCGCTCGACGGTCAGCAGCGAGAGATCGCGGGGCCCGGTGCGCGCGACGCGTGCGGTCAGGTCGTGCAGATCGCGGCTCACGTCGATGCGAATGCTGGCGGCGCCGGCGATGACGTGCGACGCGGTCAGCACGGTCGAACGCTGGCCGTTTGAATCCACGACGATGCCGGTGCCGCTTTGGGTCGGCCGTCCCGAACCATCGAACGCCCACACCTTCACCAGCGACGGGCGAATCTTTTCGTAGCCGGCGGACGCATCGTCGGACGCCGCGACGGCGCGCGCGGTCAGCGCCACCAGCGCGAGCACGAGGATCGCGAGCCGGCTACGCACGGAGATAGATCCCGGCGGCGTCGCACGCGCCGTCGTGGGCGCGGTACACGCCTAGCGGGGGCCAGTCGGTGTAGATTCCGGGCACGCTCGACGTCCACGTCTGCGCCGGCGTCCAGGTGTGATACTGCGGTACGATCGCCGGCGGTACGATGTGGCCGAGCTCGCAGTCATGCCAGACGATGCGCGGCGTCAGATCGTGCGGACCGCGCACGCCGAAGTAGCTGCCGCTCACGAAGCGGTCGGAACGTCCGACGCCGGAGCGCTTGTGCCAGGTCCACGGCTGGGCGATCGAGACGATGCGCTTGAGGATGATGCCGTCGCCGGATGAACCGCCGTCGGGCGACCAGCCGTCTTCGGGACGCGTGCGCTGCACCGCGGTGAACGTGTGGCGCTGACCGTCGGATGCGATGCCCGTTGCCGAAAACACGAGGAGCGAATCGGAGACCGGATAGAGTTCGAGTACGACGTCGGGGCCGCCGCACGGGAAACGCTCCTCCGACGTGATCGGTTTGTTGGACGCGAATTTCCAATAGAAGGCGTAGTCGTCGTTTTCGCTCTGCGCCGAGCTCTTCTGCAAGCCCGCATCGACCGACACGCCGCGCGGCCCCGCACCCCAGCCGCCGATGTAGATGTAGCCGGTTTCGAGATCGACGATTCCCGGCGCGCCGGTCACTTCGTTGTAGCCGGGGCCGGTCACGAAGTGGCTCACGTTGCACGGAATCGAGACCGAGACGCGCACCGCGCTCCAACCGTTGACGGCCCGCACGCCGTGAAACGCGCCGGAATCGATGTCGAACGGCGACGCAACTTGCGAACGCACCGGAACGCCGGGCGTGTGATCGTCGCGTTCGGTATCGAAGCGGTGCGCGTAGAGCCAAGCGAGATCCCGGCCGGCAGCGGACGCTTTGTGCGGCGGGGACGGTTTCAGGCCGGCCTGCGTGGGCACGAACAAGTTCCCGTTGCGCAACGTCAGCAATCCCGGCATGCGCGGAGCGATGAACGCCAGTTCGAGCGGCGGCGGTTTGAGCATGGGTAACGGTTTGGGGTGCACGACGGCGACGTGCGTTGCGACGTGCGGCCGCTCGCGCACCGCGACGGTGCGCGGATGCTGGTGCGCGCGCGCCGGTGCCGGCGCGGGCGGCGCTGCGTCGGCAATCGTGTATCCGCGCTCGGGCGGGAGCGCGGCGATCTGCGGATCTTGCACGCTCGCATCGTACGCGATGATGCGAATCGAGCCATCGCGTTGCACGAAGACGAGGTTTTCTCGCTGCGCCGGGCGCAGTTCGCGCAGGATGTGCAGGTCGTCAACAGCCGGAGCCGGACCGGCACCAGCGAGAACAGCACAACCGAGCAGTGCTGTTAGCACCCGCTCCGCTAGTCTGCGCAACAAACGACCTCCTCGCTATAAAATTGTCGGCAAATTGAAGCACGATCTTATCATCGCGGACATGAAAGTTCGGTGAGGAACGCTTTCGCGCTCGCCGTCGCCCTCGTCGTCCTAGCAAGCGGTGGCTCGGTGCACGCGCAAACGCTCCCATCGCCGGCCACGCCGGCGCCCGCGCCGGCCATCAGCGTCGACCGGGCACGAGCGGGGATTCCGCTCGGCACGAGCCTCACGATCAACGTCGGCGGCACGACCGGTCCGCTCACCGTCCAAGTTCCGTTCGACGGTCTCGAGGCGACATACGATCCGCTCACACGCCGGCTGACCCTCACCGGTCACGCCGCGGGCAGCGGCACGCTCACCTTGACCGACCGCGCCGGCCGCACCGGCACGATCGCCGTACTCGTCGCGCCGCCGGCGGGGGTGATCCCGAGCGACATCGACGTCGTGCTGGCGGGCACGGTGAGCGCAGCGTTCATCACCGCGCGCATTCGCGACGCGCTCGACCGCGCGCTCGTGCGACAGCCCGGCACCGGGCTCGACGTGCACGGCCTGACGATACCGCCGTCGCTCGCGCCCGGCGACCGCTTCGATGCGCAAGCCGGCGTGACGCTCGACGGCCGCGGCGCGTTCGTCGACGTCTCGGGGCGCATGAACGTGCACGTGCTGGTCGATCCCGAACCGCCGCTCGATCCGAGCCTTCTCTTCTACAGCGACGATCCCGAATACGTCGGCCCGCAACTCGCCGGCGTGCTGTTCCGCGGCACGATCGACGTCCACTCGCCGGCTCGATTGTTCGCCTATCACGTCGCGGCCGGTGCGCCGCGGCGAACGTCGCTCGTGCTCCGCGCGACCGCCGCGGCTCACGTGCAGATTCTCGGCACGTCCAGCGGCGCCAGCCCCGCGTTCACCTACATCGGTCAGCAGTCGAGCGCGCGTTTTCTGGCGGCGCACGCGAGCGGCGAGAGCGCGATCCTGAGCCTCGCCGCCGGGGTGCCCTACGAGATTCCGTTCAGTTTGCAGCAACCCGGCGATCTGATCGAAGCGATCGAAGACGTGCGCGTGCTCGACGGCGGACCGGTCGACCTGCTGCTCGTCACGCGCCCGAGCGACGCGCCGCTGCCGCCGCTCGACGGTCCCGAGCTCCCCGGCGACGATCACGGGCGCCGCGGCGCCTTCGCTATTGCCGGCGTTCCGCCGCTCGACCTGACGTTTACCAGCGGTGCGCCCGACCCGGCGCCGGTGTCGGTCGGCGATGCGGCTCCGGCGAACCTGCGCGCCGGCGGGAAGCCGCTCGGCGGCGACTACGGCATCGTGCGACCGCTATCGCTCCACCTCGCCAACAAGACCGCGGCGCCGCTCCAAGTGTATCTCTACGAGCTCACCAGCGGCACCGGCGGCGCCACCAGCACGCTGTGGTTCAACGGCGAGAACGCGGCCACGCTCGTGCAGTGCATCGACGATGCGAACGCGCCGCATCTCGTGAAAGCGTTCGCGCTCGCGGCCGGCGAGACGCGCACGGTGAGCGCCACGTTCATGACCGACGGCGCCGCGTCCTATCCCCTGCGCTTCGGTCTGACCGCGACCGCGCCGCTGCCGGTGCCGCCCAACGGCTGCGCGCCGGCCGCACCATCAGCGTCGCCACCGCCATCACCGTCGCCATCGCCATCGCCTTAGCCCTGCCCCGTACGGCCGCCGATGAGGCGCGATTTTGAGAAGCGGTCGTGCAGCTGGAGCCGCCGGAACCAGCCGAACACCCACGGCAAAAAGAGCAGCGCCAGGGTGTAGCGCCAGATGCTCTGCGCGATCCCGACGCGGCCGTGATCGGGCCGCACGACGCGCAGATCGAGCACCATCATGCCGATCGTACGACCGGCAATCGCAACCAGTCCGGCCGCATACGGGAAGTACCAGAGCCAGGCGTTGTTCACGATATATTCCTTGATATCGGGAAGGCTCAAACTCAAGAGTTTCGTGTGAATGCCGGGCACGATCGCGTCGTTTCCACCGCTGTGAACGACAACCGTGTTGGCGGCGGAGAAAATCACCTCGAGAACCGTCACGTCGATCGCGACCGCCAGGAACCGGCGCAAGAACGATGCCAGTTCGCGCCGGTCGACCGGACCGTCGCTCGGTCCGAGCGCGGCGTTCACCGGTAACGGATCGCGCTCGAAGCGCTGCATCCAGTACGTGTAGGTGGGGCTCCCGACGAACGTCTCGAGCGCGCGCACGCGGTTGACCGCGTACGGCATCATGCCGGTGAATTCGCCGAGCCGCAGCGTGAGATCCGACTCGATGTCGCGCCGCTGATCGGCGAACATCGCGGCCTCGACGAGATGGCCGCTCGCGTGAAAGGTCGAGATCGCGATCGCTTTGATGGCCGCGTCGATCGACGAGCACAGCAAACCGGCGCGATCGGCGGTGTATTCGGTTTGCCGGATCCAGGCGCCGAACAGCGACGCGATGAGCGGGTTGCTGCGCCCTGACGCGTTGATCAGCGAGAGCAGGCGGGTGTTGCCGGCCGCGATGTGACCGAGTTCGCGGCCGATCAGGAACGCCAGCTCGCTGGCGCCCAACAGCTGCAGGTATTGGCTCGAGATGACGAGCCCGTACGGTTCGCCGAGGCCGATACTATTGAACGGCACGAAGTAGTCGTTGCTGATGAAGACCTGCGGCGGCGCGATGCCGAGGCGTCGCGAGAGGCGCTCGACCGTATCGATGACGAGCGGAAACTCCTCGCGCCGCGCGCGGATACTGCTGCCCAACAGCCGGCCGCGCGTCAGCGAAACGAACACCATGCCGGCCACGAACAAGAGCGCGACCTGCGTCGGCGTAATCCCGTGAAAGACGAGGCCGATCAGGGCCAAGGTTACCGGCACGGTGACGGCCAGCGAGAGCGCTACGCGGTGTTCGCGCGGAACGCGAATCGTCGTCCAGCCTGAAAACAACCCGTCCTTCTTCGCAGCCGCTGCCCGTGCCATACCGACGATGCTTCACGCCCACGTTGGAGGGCCCTTGCCGAAGGACGGCGGACTTGAACCCCGATGAAACGTCTATTGTTGTCCGTTGTCCTCGCGCTATCGGTAAGCGTCGCCGCCGCCGCGCAGACGCTGCCGACCGTGAAGGTTGCGACCACACCGATCGACGTCGGCTCGGGCGTACTGTATGCCAAGGACATGGGCTTCTTCCAGAAGCACGGCCTCAACGTCGACGTGCAGTTCATCGACAACGGTGCCGCGATCGCATCGGCGGTCGCCTCCGGGGCGATCGACATCGCGCAAGGTAACGTCGTAACGCTCGCCACGGCTCACGATAAAGGGCTGCCGTTCGTCGTCGTGGCGCCGGCCGCGCTCTATTCCAGCTCGTCGCCGACGAGCGCGTTGATCGTGGCAAAGAACTCGCCGGTCACCTCCGCCAAGGACCTCAACGGCAAAACGATCGGCATCACCGGCGTGAAGAACATCACCCAAATCGCCACCATGGCTTGGCTCGATCAGAACGGCGGCGACTCGAGCACCGTCAAGTTCATCGAATTGACGTTCTCGCAAATGGGTCCGGCCGTCGTCGCCGGCCGCATCGACGCCGGCGTCACCGCCGAACCCGATCTCACCGACGCGGTCGCGAGCGGCGGGGTGCGCATCCTCGCGCCGGTCTACAACGCCGTCGCGCCGACCTTCATCATCGGCGCGTGGTTCGCAACGAGCGACTGGGCCAAAGCGCACCCCGACGTCGTGACCCGCTACGTCGCCGCCATCAACGAAGCCGCGGTGTGGGCCAATAAGAATCAGGCCGCGTCGGCGAAGATTCTCGAGAAGTACACCAAAGTCGATGCCAAGCCGGGCATGAAGCGCGTGATCTTCCCCGAGAAAAGCGACCTCGCGCTGATGCAGCCGGCCATCGACGTAACGGCGAAATACAAAGTCATCAAAGCCACATTCCCCGCCACCGAACTCGCCCCGAAGTAATCTCGTCACCCGCTTTTTAGCGGGCTGGTTTCCAGTGGGTGCTGTCGAGTTCGGCGTTTACGGCGTGGGCGAGACTGAAATCGTAGACTTTGTCGAGCGGTGGAACGCTTTCGCGCGGTAGGCCGATCAACGTTGCCCGTTCGGCCAGATCCGCCGCGAGCAAATCGCTCGGAAACGTGAGGTCACGCGTCGTCGAGCGCATGAAGTAATCGTACTCGACGGCGTTCGCGCGCGGGTTGGCGTCGGCTTTCTGATAGACGGCGGCGATGGCGATCGTCTCGGGCTTGAACGCTTTCTCGTAGCGCGCGCCCTTGACGATCGCGCGCACCATCTTCTTCGCCAACACCGGATCGCCGTAGAGCACCTTCTCGGCCATCGCGAAACCGGCGACCGGCATGTGCACGTTGCCGGCGAGGTTGGCGATCAGGTGGGCGTTTTTCAGCAATCCTTGCTCTTGCATATCGACGACCCCGGCCGGTGAGATCACGACCGCGGGCAGCGCTCCGCTCTGCAGTGCCGCACGGGTGCCGTTGCCGCTGCCGAGCGGCGTGTAACCGACGGCATCCGGGGACACACCAGCCGCTTGCAGCGCCAGACGCGTCGCGATCTCGAGCGTGTCGCCCCGCGTCGCGATGCCGATCGATTTGCCTTTCAAATCGGCGAGGGAATGAATGTCGGGCTGGCCCCAAATCTCGTAGGACGGGCTGCCCTCGAACACGAGCACGACGCGCAGCGGGGCACCGCGCAGAATCGCGGTCAACGCGGATGAGGGCGACGCGCTGCCGTCGATGCTGCCCGACAGCAGTCCCGGTGTCGCGATGCCGCCGCCCGCCGTAACGAACGTGGCGGTCAGGCCCTCATCGTTAAAGTAGCCCTTCTGATCGGCGATGAGAAACGGGCCTTCGTCGGGTGCGAGCGACGGCAGCGTGATCGTGATCTTTTGCGCCGCCGCAGCCGGCCGCGCGCGAGCCGCTACGGTGCCGAACGCGGCGAACAGTAACGCTGCGCGACGCTTCATCCAATCGTGACGTCGATGAGTTCGCGGATCGACGGCAGCCGCTCGATCCGCGCGGCGCGTTCCCGCACCTCCTCGGTCGCCGGCGTCCGCGCATCGGTCGGCGCTACGGCCACCGCGTGCGCGAAGGCGAACGTTTGGCCTAAGCCCGCAACCAGCGCCTCCGCATCGAACGACGATGACATCAGCGCCGCGAGCCCGCGCCGGCCTTCCAGTGCGAGCGGCGCGCCGGTGAACTCGGCGCGCGCGAGCAGCGCCGCTTCGATCCCGTCGGCCGCCGCGAGGCCGGCAATGTAGGACCACGCCATCGTGCCGTGCGCTTCGCTCAAGCCGCCCGTCGCGGTCGCGGCGATGCCGAACGCATCGCGCATCGCGTCGCGTTGGAGGCCGAGCACGCGCGCGGCGGCGACCGCTGCGCCCAGGCGGCCGCACGTGCCGCGCGTATCCCAGCCGCGCGCGCGGTGCGCGGCACCGAGGGCCGCTTCAACCCGCACCGCGATCTCGGTGCCGGCCACGATCGCATCGAGGACCGTCGCACCCGGCGCATCGGTACTCTCGCCGAGCGCAAACGCGGCCGCGACGACCGGCGTCGCGAGTGCGGGATCGTCGCCGGCCGCGAGCGCGGTGAGGAACGCCGCCTGCAGCGGCGTAGTGTACGCCGGCCGGCCGATCGCACGCGCGCGCATGCGCGCCGGCGCCGGCGAGCCGGTTGCGGCGATCTCGACCGCCGCCGACGTCGCGTTCGCCATCGCGCGCAGCAGCGTCGCCAGCACGAGCTCGCGCGCGGGCGCGCGCACCGCGTCGCGAAACGCCCAGCCGTTGGCGGCGAACGCGATCAGGTCGGCCGTCGGGTGCACGGTGTGCCCGGTCGCGCTCACGGCGTCACCGCCGCGACGAGTGCGGAGACGTCCGCCGCTTTCGGTAAATCGGAAACGGCCGTGCGCAAGACAGCGGTTCGTCCGGGCAGCACCGGATCGATCAGCGCTTGCGCTTTCGCACCCAGCTCGCTGTCCGTCAACGGTCGCTCGAGGCTGCCACGCGCGTGCAGCGTCGTCTCTTCGACGGTGGTGTTGTCCGTCAGACGAACGCTGACGCGCGCCGACGCGCGCGGCATCTGCGCGTCCGGTTCGAGTCGCACGCGCGCGCGCAGCGCGGCCACGTCCGGTGCGGCTACCAGCGCGTCGTCGTATTGCGCCAGCCCCACCGCGCCGTCGCGCAGACCCATCGTGACGCCGTGGACGGCGCTGAAGCGCGCCTGCAGGCCGTCGGCGGGCGCCAAGTTCCCCATCAGTTCGGGCACGAGCGGATTGCAGTGCACGACCACCTCCTCGACGGCGGCCGCACTGCCGATGCGCGCGGCCAGCGCCACCGCCGCGTCGATGGCGGGATGCGCGACGATCCCGCACGGGTACGGCTTGTAGGTGTTCTTCGCCAGTTCGAAGTTCGCGTGCAGGTCGGTATCCAACGCGCCGATGCGGTGCGTGCTCGCAAGCGCGTCGGCAAAACCGCCGCGCGCTTCGAGCGCATCCTCGGGCGCGGTGAAGCCCCGTGCGGCCAGCGTCGCGGCGAGCAATCCGTTGGCGGCCGCCTTACCGGCGTGATAGGCCTTCGTCATGCGGCCGAACGCTTCGCGCTGCCCGACCGTGCTCGAGGACGCGATGCCGATCGCGCGCGCCGTGGCGGCAGCGTCGAGACCGAGCAACGCGGCTGCGGCCACCGCGGCCCCGATCGTGCCGCACGTTCCGGTGATGTGCCAACCGTCGTCGTAATGTTCGGGCGAGATCGCAACGCCCAGACGCAACTGAATCTCGCACCCCAAGATAAAGGCGCGCATGGCAGCCGCGCCGCTCGGTGCCGTCGACGGTGATAGCGCGAGCAACGTCGCCGCGATCGCGGCCGCCGGGTGAATCACGGTCACGAGATGCGTGTCGTCGTAGTCGTCGACGTGCGCGGCGAAGCCGTTGGCCAGAGCGGCGAAGTGCGCGTCGACGCGCACGCCGCGACCGGCAATCGGCGCCACCGGCGCACCGCCCGTGTCGCGCGCAACGCGCACGATCGCATCGACGCCGGGATGCCGGCTCGCCCCGACCGCAACCGCCAACACGTTGAAGAGCGAACGCTTCGCTTCGTGCAGGACGGCTTCGGGCACATCGGCCGGTGTAAACGCGACGATCGCCGCCGCCAAATCGCGCGTGACCGGCCGCTGCGCGACGGCCGTCGTACCGGAACTGCTCATGCGAGGCGCTTCGCGAAAGAACGGGAACATCTTCGCCATGACTGACTCCGACCGGCCGAAGCCGGCGCCCCTCGACTATGCCACGATTGAAGCGGCCCTCAGCCCCGAGCAGCGGGCCGATCTCGCCGCGTTACGGGCCCAAGTCGAGCACGAGTCCCCCGACGCCGAACGTATCAAAGGACACGTCAGCGCGTTACGCGGCACCGAAGCCCGCATCGCCGACTGGTTCGACAACCCCGAAACGCAGCGCTGGATCATGACCATCACCAACGCCGGACTTTAGTCTGGCGGAACGCGTGAAGTGTCGACCGGGATCGCGGTGCGGCGCGGCGCGGGAGTGCCCGCGTCGACCGGGCGCGGCGTGGCCGGTATCGGCGCCGGCGAGGGCGTGAAGATCGTCGTCGGCGTGGCCGAGGGTGCGCTCGGATCGAACGGCGCGGGCGTCTTCAACGCCGTTTCCGGCGGCACGTCGACCGCCACCATCCGCGACCGCGGGTCGTATTGGGCTTCACAGCCGAACGCGCGCGCGACCTCGGCCAACGGAACGTACGCGACACCGTCGCGTGCGAACGGCATCACCGGCAACGTTCCGCCCACCCCGTCGCAGGTGAAGGCGTCGGATCCGATCCGGAACACGCACGTCCGCCCTTGCCGCACGAGCGTGATGGTGTCGCCGTCGACCGCCGCTCGCTGGGTGAACTGCGTGACGACCGGCGCGAGCGGCACCATCACGTGCCCAAAGAGCAGCTGCGCCGGCGGGACGCTGGCGACGATCGCACCGTTGAGGATGATTATCAACGCCGGGTTCACGCGTGTCTAACTCCCTTCGGTCGATCTGGGCGGTGTTTCGGGCCGCCGCGGTGGAGTTTTCAGCGACCGGAGCGGCCTTTCTCGCCCAGGCGATCGCGTTCAACGTGGTCTTTGCGGCAATACCGCTCTCATTGGTAATCGTTGCGATGTTCGGGTACGTCTTCGGGACCGAAGCCGGCGACTTGCGCGCGCTCGACGCGATCGATCAGTTCGCTCCGCAATTCTACGACCTCGTGTCGGGGAACATCCAGTCGGTCGTCCGCTACCGGGGCGTTTCCGGCAGCCTAGGCTTGATCGGCTTGATCTGGTCGGGGAAGAACGTGTTCGGCGCGGTCTCCTACGGTCTGGACCGGTCGCTCGGCCTGAAGAGCCGGCACTTCATCTACGAGGTTCTGATGGCGGTCGTCCTGGTGCCGCTCCTGGGCCTCATCCTGATCGTCGCCACGGCGGCGCCGCTGGCGATCACCTTCGTCGAACGGTTTACCGGGCTGGAGTACCTCCGCTACGGTCCGCAGATCGGCTCCTACTCGTTCTCCTTCGCGTTCGTCTTCGTCGTGGTGCTGCTGACGTATGCGTACTTACCCAACCGGCGCTCGCCGCTACGCTACGCGGTTCCGGGAGCGCTGGTGACGGCGGTCGGCTACTCGATCGCCCAGGTCGCCTTCGGCATCTATACCGCCCACGCCAACGCGTTCCAGATCTACGGCACGCTCTCGGCCATCTTCGCCCTCATGCTGTGGGCCTATTACTGTTGCGTGATCTTCCTGTTCGGCGCCCACGTGAGCGCGCAGTGGGAAGCCCGCTTTGCACCACAGCCCGCCGCCACGCTTGGGTCGCCTCCCGGAGCACAGTAAGGAACGCCCCGGCGGTCGTTGAATTCTTGAGGCGTGCGCCTCTACCAGCTCAGTGTTTTCGCATGCCTCTCGCTGCTCCTGATGGCCGTTACCCCGGCCTTCACGATCGTGCCGACCGTCATCGTCTATCCGCTCGCGAGTTCCCCGCCGCTCGATCACGACACCAGCGCGGCGATCGTGACGACCCTCCAAAACCAGATCGCCCGCGGCGGCAATGTGAAGATCATCGCGGCGAGCGATGGGGTGACGCGCGAAAACTATCTGGCGGATGCGCGCAAACAGGGCGCCAACTACTACGTCACCGGCTTCGTCACGCCGATCGGCAGCGGCGCCTCGATCGTGGAGCAAGTCGTGAGCGCGACGTCCGGCACGCTGGTCTTCAGCGTGACGAACTACATCACCCAACTGGCCGACGTGGCCGCGCAAGGGGATCAGTTGCGCGCCGGCATCATCGATCGCAGCACGCGCGGCCTCCAAGCGTTTCAGGCGCCGCCCCCGCCCGAGAACACGCCGACGCCCAAGCCCTCGAACGGCACCGAAGTCGGCGTCAACAAACTCTTCTCGCACAAGGGTGCGCCCGCGGCGGCTGCGGTCGCACTGGCGCCGCCCGAAAACGCGCGGCTCGCGATTCTGGCGGTCGGCGGATCGGCCGACTTCGACCAGCGCACCGCCGCTGCGAAGTCGATTGCCGGCGCGATCGAGCAGGCCGGACGCCACGCGGTGGTGGTCAGCGCGGACGAACCGTCGAGCGCGGTCTGCAGCGACAACAACGCGACCGCACTCGTCGCAGCGTGGCTCGACACACCCCCGCCCAATGTGGCCGGCGCGAACTCGAACCTACGCCTGATCGCTTACGACTGCAACGGCAACGTCGCGTTCGACCGGACGTTCAAACAGCCGCTGGCGAGCGTGACCGGCGCGGCCGTCACCGCCTACCTCAACCCGCCCAAGCGGCGCGCCTAAGCTTCGTCGGCGGCGGCCGGATCGAGTAACCCCGGCGGGACGGTCACCCGGATCTCTTTGCGCGCGACGTCGACGCGCGCGATGAACGCGGCGACTAACGGCAGCATCGCCCGCGCGGGGCCCACCACCAGCAGATCCTGATTCGGATAGTGCAGCACGTCGACGACGCGCCCGCGTTCCACGCCGGCTTCATCGACGAGCCTACAGCCGACCAGATCGGCATCGAAATATTCGGCCGCACCAAGCGGCGCATCGGCGCGATCGATGCGTACCTGCGCGCCGACGAGGGCCGCCGCCGCGTCCGCATTATCGATGCCGGCGAGGCGAATCAGCGGGCGCCCTTTTTGGCGCCGCACGCCGGCGACTTCGAACTCACGGCTCGTGCCGTCCGGAAAGTGAAGCGTCGCGGCGAGTCCGGCGCGGATCGCATCGTCGCCGATGCGCGACGCATCGAGCTTCAGCTCGCCCCCTAACCCGAACACGCCGGCGATACGGCCGGCGTTGAGCTCAGGCTTTCTTTCGGGCAGTCTTTTTCTTCGCGGCCGGCGTCTTTTTCGCGGCCGTCTTTTTCTTCGGCGCGGTTTTCTTTTTTGGCGCGGCTTCGGGCGCATCCGCGACCGCATCCACGACTTCGGCTTCTTCCTCGACCGTCTCGGTCGACGTGTCGCCCGCGTGTTCGAGATCGGCTTCGTGTTCGTCGTCGTCTTCGACGTCGACGATGTCGATTGTCACTTTGCCTTCGGCGCTGGCGCGAACGATCGTGCGCAATGCTTGCGCGACGCGGCCGCCCTTGCCGATGACCTTGCCGAAATCTTCCGGATGCACTTCGAGTTCGATGATCGGTCCGCGGGCACCGTCGACGACGGCCACGATGACATCATCGGGTTGCGAAACGAGGCGTTTGGCCAGAAACGTCAGCAGTTCGACGGCCCGAGCTTGCGCGACGGCGGGATCGCCGGCCGGCCGTGGTCCGCGATCGCGATCGTGATACGGGCGGCGCTCACCGCTGCCGGTACGGGAATCGCTGCCGGCGCCGCCCGAACGCCGCCGAGCGGGGCGCTCGTCCTCGGGTTCGATGTCGT